>CAZHUE010000114.1:0-9023 GCA_964535875.1 uncultured Methylomarinum sp. | reverse complement strand
AGACATTGAATATTATAATTATTTGCAATTTTAATGTTATATTTCGACAGCCTAGCATCACTGCCCTAAAAAATTATTATCATAGGTTGGACTGCCGTCTCTTTGGCAAGCCAACAGAATAGTTGATAAAAATATTCTTCATGGAAATAATACCTTATGAAAATAGAAAATATATTTGATTCAATTCCAGATAACCTTGATGAAGAGGTGTTTAATCTACTGCTCCAAAATAATCAGATTAAGATAGAACGGATTATTTCAAAAGGCCAATCATCCCCAAAATCCGGATGGTACAACCAGGATAAGAATGAATGGGTCATCATTTTAAAAGGCGAAGCTCTTATTTCTTTTGAGAAAGATGAAGGTGTTAGCCTTAAAATGGGTAACTATCTTCACATTCCTGCCCATACAAAACATAAAGTAAAATGGACAGCTCCAGAGACTGAGACAATATGGCTTGCTGTATTCTATTAGAATAATTAACTCAATGCTTGAAGCCCTGTGGACATCATATGAATAACACTACTAACCCCTTAATTTATAGATATATTATTTTGTTAGGGAAAAACTTGGTGGACGTTGCGTATCAGTACGCTGACCCGCTAAATTAAACAAATACAATATAACTAAAAAAGCGATAAGAGTAACTAAGCGAAAATACGATTTCATTTTATTAACCACGATTTAATTGGAGAAAATATCTACAAGTCAATCTCATAGTCCTAGAAAAATTAAAGTCTGCAAATCAATTTGGGTATTTATTGCACTTTTTTTTATCCTAAACAAGAAGTTTCTCGTTTAACATAGTTTTTTTTCATTTCTTGATAAATTTGTACTGCCTCCGCATCGGGTAGAATTTTTGAGGCTTGTTGCACCCCGGTAAAAGCTTGTGCAGTCTCAGCCCAAGATATATTTTCGATTGCAAAGATAGCCCGTAATACAGCACCTAAAGCTGAACTATTTGAAGTGGTTTGCAAAACATCAACAGGGCACCCGAATACATTTGCCATGATCTGTAATATCGCAGTATTTTGAGAACCACCACCTGTAGCTCGAATTGAAGTAGGCCTTAATCCGGCAGCCGTCGCATGACTGCTCATTGCCATCATCTGGGCTTCTATCACCGCTCTACAATTGGCATTAACATCCGTTTTTTCCAGTGAAAATCGCTGCACTCCTGCATGCTCCACTTTAGGTACGATTTCACTGGAGACCCAGGGTAACATCATTGCCCCATGGTTCCCCGGAGGTGTCGCTTCCAAACAGGTGCTAAACTGCTCCCAAGTCAGCTGATATTGCTGGCGTATCGCCTCTCGAGCTAATGAGCCGTTTTTAAAACATAGCAATGACATATAATCAAGGGTTGGTGCTATAAACGTATGCGCCCAGGGACTCATGGATTCAGGTAAATTTTTAAACAATCCAAAGCAAGTATCACTGGTACCCAGACTGATAGCCGTCATGCCTGGTTCAATTAGTCCCAAACCGATCAAACTACTGGGGTTATCACCACACCAGGGCAAAACCCTACAGGCAGAATTAAATCCATAGCGCTGGGTAAAATAGGGTGTAATGGTTCCGAGTATTATTTGAGGATTAACAGGTTGCTTTAATTTGTCTTGAAGTTTGTCTCCAACACAGGTAAGTGCATCTGGATGCCATTGCTTATTACGAATATCCAGTAGATTCATCCCGGATGCGTCGGTAAAATCAATACCCACATGCCTACCGGCAAATAAAGATGCCATAAAAGATGATACCAGCATAATCGATTTGGTAATAACATAGGTATCTTGCTCTGTATCAGCAAATTTCTTGATTTGAGCACCGCTGAATCGTTCGACAGCAATAGATCCTGTTACCTGATTAACCTTGGCCTCTCCACCCAATGCCTTAGTAATCGCAGCACATTGCTCCGCTGTCGAGGAGTCCATCCAGATAGGTGAGGTATTGCGTGTAAAACAATCCTGCAACTGTTCATGTAATGGCGTTTGTGGGTTGCAGTTTTTTAAACGTACATCAAATCCAGCACCTACATAAACAGACCCATGTTGCTGCGCTGCACCGGCAACAGCCACTATCTCCTCCATGGGACAGTTTTCTGCCTTCATTTGTAATAACAACTGATCTAATGCTTCAACCCACATCAAAGGTGGCGCGTGAACAACACTTGGAATTTCACTGGGAAGAAAACCATCCGTTACGCCATAAGCGGGTAGTTCAGTCGAATAATTCAGCGACTGCTCATAAACTAATTGACCCGATTCAGTATCAACCAGAATAGCACTTAGGCTTTGAGTACTGCTATCCAATCCCAAATAATAACGACTCATTTATTTTACACAGCCGCTGGTAATATACCGATTAAACAAACTTTCGCGTAATTCCTGACGACCACTGATTTTTTTAGGCTCTCCCTGCAGGATTGCCCATTGCTCAAGCTCAACTAAAGTGGCTGTTCCTTGCATTATTTTTTTCCCTATACCCTTTTGATACCCAGCATAACGTTGCTGCAAATAAGATTCCATTTCGCCATCCTGAATAATTTTATCAACGATTAACAAAGCATGCGCCAGAGTATCCATGCCACTGATATGTCCGTAAAACAGATCCAGCGTATCAAACGAACCTCGTCGTACTTTAGCATCAAAATTAAAACCTCCTGAAGTAAATCCACCAGACTTTAAAATTATCAACACTGCCCATACACACTCATAAAGATTACTGGGATATTCGTCCGTATCCCAACCCAAAATAGCTCCTGCATTGGCATCAACACTGCCTAGCATTCGCGCAGAAGCAGCAAGCATCAGATCATGTGCAAAGGTATGGCTTGCCAAGGTACAATGATTTGCCTCAATATTTAGCTTAAAATCATCCTGTAGGTCAAATTCTCTCAAAAAACCCAGCACTGTCGCCGCATCATAATCATACTGATGTGTCATCGGCTCACCCGGCTTGGGTTCAATATACAGTGCACCTTTAAACCCTTGGGCGCGAGCATAATCTTTGGCCATATGTAGAAAACGAGCCATTTGCTCACGTTCTTGATGCATATTAGTATTGATTAAAGAACAATAGCCTTCACGCCCACCCCAAAAGGTATAGCCCTGCCCCCCTAACTGAATGGTCGCATCAATGGCATGTCTTACTTGAGCCGCCGCATAAGCCATAACTAGCGGATCAGGATTCGTCGCAGCACCATGCGTATAACGTGGATGCGAAAAAAGATTCGCCGTACCCCATAACAACGAACAATCTATTGTTTTTTGTAAAGCTTCTGCATGATCCACCATGGTTTGTAAATTGGCAGCACTTTCTATAACGTTTGTACCTTCCGGTGCAATATCTCTGTCATGGAAACACCAATGCGGCACAGTCAATTTTGCAAAAAATTCAAAGGCTGCATCCAGTGTATAACGAGCATTATCCAACTCTGAACCGGACTTATTCCAGGGGCGATCATACACTCCTCCGCCAAAGGGATCAGAGCCTGTACCTTTCATGGTATGCCAAAAAGCAACAGCAAACTTTAAATGCTTTCTCATAGTCTGACCTGCGACAACACGATCAGCATCATAATATTTAAATGCCAGTGGATTATCGGATTCTGCCCCTTCGTATTGGATTTGATCTGAAACTTCTGGGAAGTATTGAGTTGCCATGGAGACTCCTTAGAATAAAATCAATTTTTTAGAACTGTATTGAGAGTGTACTCAGTTTTAATACAGTAGAGAATAAAAACAGAACAAGGCCTTACACATTGAAATACATTAACAGTGACAGTTTTTGGCTTAATGATACCCCTGTTTTCTTATGGGATTAGGTTAAAATTGTACTGCTAAAGTTTGGAACTATTAATATATCGTGTACAGAATCCGATAAACAATGTTCTAGCAGAAAAACCTCTTGCAAAACTCCCGATTTTATAAGCTCGCATTTGCTGATAATTCTCACTTGTATTTTTAAAAAATAAAATCTGTTAATCTTGTAATTTTCGGCTGTATTAGCCGTAAATTTCAAGTTTTTTCTAAATTTAAGGCATACCTATTCTCTTCCTGTCATTCAGTTACTTCTGATTCCTTTCTTGAGTAAAACAACTATCGGTTTACTCCAAAAAGCACATCATTTGATTGCTGGTTAGTGCCAAAATTCTAAACATTAAGTGACACATCACTTTCGCAGGCCCATTAACCCTAACTATACGCCCTCCAACCTTATTTTTTAACCGGGCATTCGGCATCTTTTGTTTTCGACTTTGGTTTCAGCTTTTATTTCTTTATCTCTACGAGGGTGTTTATCAATTAGTGTTATATGACCTAGTTGTCGGCTGGCTTCATGAATCTGTGGAGCATCATAAGCAAAATCCATTAAATCATAGAGACTGGTGACTCGATCACTACTGATCTTTGCCAAAGGAATAGCAACCTGACTATCATGTAGCGATGCAGAGGTTAATACATGTATAGTTTCACCACGTTATACCTGACAAAGTGAGCTCTTTGATACGTTCTTCCCTTTTTTTTGGGTATTCTCGTTTTTTTGCGACTTTTTTTGCTTTCTCTTTTTTAAACGGTTTTTTACGCGCCTCTAGGCTGTGGAGTCTCGTGAATTATAGCCAACAATTTCATCTTTATAATGCTTTATGATAAAGTTTTTGTGAATACGTTCGGGTAACTGGGAATCAGAAAACTCAGCAAAAGCACGTGAAAAAGTCCACTCTATCAGGAATATCATTTTTGCAACGAGAGCTCTGGTTATAGCACCTCTATCTTTGGGTGAACGTCCTAGCTAACCACGGCTGGAAACAATAAACTATTCTATCCGTATCATTTCTAATGTGGTGACCAGCTCTTGTTGCTTGTCAGTTAATTTACCCAATTCTTCTAAATAGCAAAAGGAATAAGGAGCCTTGAATGTTTTACCAAGTTTGTGCTAATGTACCCTGTAACTTACTCGTTTAAAGATACTTTTTTGATTGCTTTTAGGTTTCCTTTTTTGTCATTTATGAGTAAGCTTTTCTTTTTTTAACAACTGCCGCTAAGAATACTCTTCGCTTTTATTAGTTTTGCAAGAGGCTCTTTTGGCCTTCAGTAATCCCTCCACCGATCTTCAAAGTTAATTTTTAGAAATTAACTACTCCTTTTTTCAACAACTAGGATTATAGTAATGAAAATATTACATTTACCCTCCTTTACCCAACTCTTATTAGCGGTTGCAGGATTAATTTTTTACATAACGGCAACATCAGTTAATGCTGAAAATGAAAATCCTATTTTAATAACTTACAATTATGAACATGAGTTATTACCAAAATCAGAAAGTGAACCACTACTTACAATATTCACAAATGGAAAGATGCGTGCTGTATTTTCTCCTATGATGAAACTTGCAGGGATACGTGAAGCCCAATTAAACCCAGACACTTTAGATGAACTTAAATCACTCATATTATCAAGCTCATCACAAGGCTTAAGCACTGAGATTATTTCTGAAGAAATAGCTCTTTACCAAGCTCAAGAAGAGCAGGTTGAGAATACTCAGAAAACAGTTTTTGCTGTGATGGATAGTACTACAACAATTATTGAATACCAAGATCCATCAAATACTAATGAAACTGTTTTTGGAGAATCAAACGCTACCAAGAAAATTGTTCAAAAGAATTTATCTACAACAGCTAGACAATACCCTGAAATTAGCGTTCTTCAAGATGCCAACAATCTAAAAGGAATGTTACAAAATATTCTTGACACATCAACTTGGACTGCCATAGGAAGTGATTCATGAAGATATTAACTAAAAAATACCTTTTCCCCTGCATGCTTGCAACAAGCTTAGCATCACTTACAACAAACTCCCCTGCCGGTTCTTTTGTTTTTGCTGGGACTGACAATGGAATTGGAGTTATTACACATCCTACTGGTTATACCGGGTCTGGAGGAACCTTAAATATTAAAGTCTGCATACGACCCTCATCATCTAGTACTGCCAATTTAGCTCAAGCCACAAAAAATTCAATCGCAACCTGGAATGAACAGAAAGAAACTTCCTCTAACCTGTTGAATAACCTTCCAGTATCTTCTTTTTTTGATATTGAATCAGTAATAACTCATGAATTGGGTCATTGTATAGGTTTAGCTCATCCCAACTTGGCAGTTCCTAGGGTAGCAACTGAAAATAGAAATTACACATCAACCACAAGAGGGGATGATGGAATCTATAATCTTGATTCTGGAGCAGATGGAGTTAGGGGTTCTACTGATGATGACAGAGGTGATGATGAAAACCTTCACTGGTTTAGAAAAAACAATAACAACCCCTTCAGTATTGCCAGTATTATTGATTCAACAACTTATTCTCTTGATGTAGGAGATCTCCCTTCAGGCCATACCTCTGTTGCTAATGGGGATAAAACTGTATCTGCTTTATTTTCAGCACCGAATACAGAATCAGTTATGCAACAAGAAGCTTTCAATAATCAAGTTCAACGAACTCTAAATCATGACGATGTTGCTACACTACAGTTTGCAAGAAGCGGCTTGGATTCAACTGCAGGAAATGCTGACGATTATAATATTAACTTAACATATGGTGGTGTTTCAGATGCGTCTGACTGTAACATAAATCTGGGTTTCAACAACTCAGAAACAGGGTTTGCAATATGCAGGATTGGTGGATCATTCATTGGATCAAGCACTCATATAAGAATCACATCTGCAGAAATTTCTTTAAATGATTTGTTTAACTGGCATTACAATACTGATACGCCTTGCTCAGAATCTATAACCGTTACTGCAAATCAATGGAAAATGATCTCCTTGCCATGCCAAGTCGGCATTTCAACTCCAGCAACAATAGAAGGACAGTTTGGGGATGATCTCGATACAGCAACTTATGGAACGAATTGGGAAATCTGGAGTTATAATTCTACCACTAATAGCTATGTTTCTCTTGGTTTGAACGATGAATTAGAGGAAGGCATAGGTTACTGGTTTCTCTCTATAGGAGCTTCTACTATCGATATTGAGGGGCAATACAATACCAATATTGATGTTCCACTTGTTGGTGGCGTCACCGCTGGAAAATGGAATATGATCGGCTCTCCGTTTAGAAACTCTATCCCTTGGAATACTGCAACAGTGGTTAACCCTGATGGTACGTTACTTGATTTAACTGCTTCCGACCCCGTTGTAGGTTCATCAAATGCTTGCCAAGACCCCATTGATGCAAGTTGCTCAATGTCGAGTACCGCATATTCATATAATGGAACCGCTTATGATGCATTAACGGCCTCCTCTGGAAACATTGATCCATTTGATGCAGTATGGGTGTTTGTTCAAAAACAAGAGCTTGCACTTAGGTTGCAAATGAGCTCTGCTGAGATAACCACACAGTAGTCTTTAGCAATCTAAAAAGTACGTAGGGTGGAAAAGCGAAGTGTTATCCGAGATTTTTATTAACACTCTAAAAAGATGGTGGACTGCACTGTCGTTTTTCCACCCTACGAACTGACCCGGTCAAGCTGAGGCCTATTTTCAAAAATACCTATTAGGACTGAGGATTTAATAACAGTACAATCATTATCACAACATAAATGATATCCTCAATATAGCCTTCATACCCTAACTGAGTTTTTTGCCCGCACCCTTAACCCTCTTTCATTAGTTTTTTCTATCATCTGCTGTCATTAATCGTACGGCTAAGTCATGGTCAGAGAATGTCTCCAGTGCTTGTCCCACTCTCTGACAAGAGCCTCCATTACGCACATAATGTGAACTAAATTCATCAATAAAAATTAAAATTGAGTGATCTATTAAATAACCTTGAGAGAAATCAAAGGTTATTTTTTTACCTTGTTCTATATTTTCAACGGCCCTTTTAAGTGGTAAGAAATTAGAAAACAAAGCTGAACCAATGATTTTTACAGTAACACGTTCGCCGCTTTCCTTAATTGTAAAATGAATTTTGAACAGGTTATTTAGCCAAACGCCGCGAAACAAATGCAATATTAGCTTAACAAATACACCAAAAAAAACACCTACTAATAAATTAGTCGCTAAAACAGCTAAAATAGTGACGATAAATAAAAACAGCTGGTCTTTTCCTATGGCCAAAACCTTTAAAAAAACTTCTGGTGTAGCTCGCCGATAGCCAACAAAAACGAGAAGAGCTGCTAAAGACGAATGAGGAATACTATGAATAAGGTGAGGAAATAGAACAACGAAAATTAGCAGTATTATTCCGTGAAAAAAATTAGCCCACCCCGTTTTTGCACCATTATCTACATTGGCTGAACTACGTACAAACTCAGCGATCATAGGCAACCCCCCTAGAAACCCGGAAATAACATTACCTAGACCAACAGCAGATAAGTCTCGATCTAAATCTGTTGGTCGTTTATAAGGGTCAATTTTTTTCAGCAGCAGTTGCACTTAATAAACTTTCAAGACTAGCAACCATACAAATTGTTATTGTTGCCATCCAAAATTCAAAGGTTAAAATCTTTGAAAAATCGGGAAGATAAAAATATTGAGTAAAATCTGAAGGGATATCAACTAAAAAAGGAGGGGAGATTAAATGTTCATGTATTTCAGCTTGACCAAAATGAATATGTTCATGTTGAATGCCAAAAAACTGTGCCAGCCCCATTCCTACGAGTAACACAACAATCGGGGCTGGTGCTTTACTCAGCAGGCTTTTTTTCAAAAAAGGCCAGATGATTAAAATAGAAAGAGAAGTTAAACCTATGATGGCAACTTCAGTTGTTGAATTTAATAAACTATTAGGAATTTGCCCTATCATTGAAAAAAGATTACCGGGTTCAGGGGATGCGCCTAACATGACGTGAATTTGTTTGGCCATAATACTGATTCCCATTGCTGCAAGCATTCCATGCACAACGGGAGTAGGAAAAAAAGCACTTAAACTTCCCATTTTGTAACGCCCCATAATTACTTGGAAAAACCCAGCAATCATGATGACAGCCAGTGTATATCGATAACCCGAAAATATATCACCACCAT
>CAZHUE010000113.1:0-9077 GCA_964535875.1 uncultured Methylomarinum sp. | reverse complement strand
GGAGAAGGGACGCATTGTTATTTTTTCGGCGGGGATAGGCAACCCTTTTTTTACTACTGATACAGCTGCTAGCCTTAGAGCAATTGAAATTAATGCAGAATTGATGATCAAAGCAACCAAGGTGAAAGGCGTTTATTCTGCTGACCCTGAAAAAGATAAAAATGCAAAGTTTTATTCAAAATTAACTTACGATGAAGCGTTAGATCAACGGTTGAATGTAATGGATGCAACTGCTTTAGTCTTGTGTAGAGACAATGATCTTCCAATGCGGATTATGAATATTTTTGAATCTGGTGCAGTGATGCGTCTGATGCAAGGTGAAGAGATAGGGTCTTTGATTGAAAAAGGTTAAACTAGGAATAGTATATGATAAGTGATATTGAACAAGATGCTTCGGTGAGAATGGGTAAAAGTGTAGAATCTCTCCAAAAGGCATTTACAAAAATAAGAACGGGGCGAGCCCATCCAAGTTTATTGGATCAAATAACTGTTTCCTATTATGGTGCAGATACAGCTTTGTCACAGGTAGCCAACGTTTCTGTTGAAGATTCAAGAACCCTAAAGGTGACGCCGTGGGAAAGAGATATGGTTAAAGCTATTGAAAAAGCGATTATGTCCTCTGATTTAGGTTTAAATCCAACGACTCAGGGCTTGGTTATACGAATTCCATTGCCGCCTTTGACAGAAGAACGTCGCCGAGACTTAGTTAAAGTGGTGAAAAATGAAGCTGAGCAAGGCCGCGTTGCGATTAGAAATATCCGTCGAGATGCTAATTCTGAGATTAAGGAAGCTTTAAAAGAAAAAATGATTTCTGAAGATGAAGCACATACTGGTGAGGAAAAAATACAGCAGATTACCAATAAATATATTAAAGAAGTAGAGACGTTTCTTGAGGCTAAAGAAGCAGATTTATTATCAATGTAATTTTCTCAAATAGTTATAGTATTACCAATGAATGATTTAATGGCAAACAGTGGTAACCCTCGACATATTGCTATTATTATGGATGGAAACGGTCGATGGGCCCAGTCAAAGTTTCTGCCTAGAATTATGGGGCATAGAGCGGGCGTTAAAACCGTAAAAAAAATTGTCGAGTTTTGTGTTCAGGAAGAGATAGAGGTTTTATCTTTATTTGCTTTTAGTAGCGAAAACTGGCGAAGACCTAAAAAAGAAGTTCAAATGCTAATGGAGTTATTTATAGGCACACTTCAAAGCCAAATAGATAAATTAGAAAAAAATAATATTAAACTTCGTATTATTGGTGATAAATCAGCTTTTTCAGATAAATTACAAAAAAAAATTTTACAAGCTGAAAAGCAGACTGAAAATAATACGGGTTTGAATCTTGTCATTGCTGCTAATTATGGAGGACACTGGGATATTACACAGGCATTTCAAAAGATCACTAAAAAAATTGAAAGTGGAGATCTACAAGCCCAGAATATTACAGAATCATTAATTAGCCAACATCTGACAACATCTGACCTACTTGAGCCAGATTTATTTATTAGAACAGGTGGTGAGCAACGAGTAAGTAATTTTTTGTTATGGCAATTGGCTTATACAGAGTTTTATTTTACAGAAACTTTGTGGCCTGATTTTGATAAAATTGCATTTTCAAAAGCGATAGACAGTTTTAAAAATAGACAAAGAAGATTTGGTCGCACAAGTGAGCAAGTCGATAATTCTCAGAAACCTTAATTAACACCTAAATAATAATGTTATTTCAACGTATATTAACCGCTCTAGTGCTTGCAGTAGTTGCTATTTCAGCGATTTTCTTTCTACCAACCCTTTATTTTTATTTATTTATCGGTATTATTGTTTTAATTGCTGGTTGGGAGTGGACAGAACTATCCGGAATACATACAGGCTTAGGAAAACTGCTTTTTTCTTTGTTATTAATTCTCCCTATGTTTAGTGTTACTTTTTGGACTCAAATTTTAGAAGCACTCTCTGTTTTGTTGGAGTATCCAAACATTAAAGAATATTCTGGTATTCTTGAATGGTTAGTTATTGGCCCAACATTATTTTGGGTGTCTATGATGGTTCTTATCAGGAATCATTCTGATGAGTTACTGAAAATTGAGATAAAAAAACGTTATAAATTATTTCTAGGATTATTTGTTTTATTTTCTGCCTGGATGTTTTTAACAAGACTAAGAGCATTTTATGGTCCAGAGGCTGTGATGTATTTTCTTGCACTTATTTGGATTGCTGATATAGCCGCTTATTTTTTCGGCATGAAATGGGGTAAAAATAAGCTTGCGCCAACCATTAGCCCGGGGAAAACTATAGAAGGTATGTATGGTGCATTGCTTTCTGCCTTTATGATGGGGATACTTTTAGTAATATTTTATGGTTATCCTTTTTTAATTGCAGCTAATTTTATTTTACTCTCTATTCTGACAGTTTTAGTTTCAATCTATGGTGATTTATTTTTTAGTTTAGTAAAACGAAGAAGTGGAGTCAAAGATAGTGGAGCTCTGCTTCCTGGACATGGTGGTGTATTGGACCGCATTGATAGTGTGGTTGCTGCAATACCTTTTTATTATGCCGGTGTAATTCTTATTGGGCGGAGTGTGTTCGCATGAAAGGACTCTGTATTCTTGGTGCAACAGGTTCGATTGGCGTAAGCACACTTGATGTTGTTAGTCGTCATTCTAAGGAATACAAAGTCGTTGCTTTAACTGCAAATACTAATATCGAATCATTATTTGATCAATGTATTTTGCATAAACCTGAATATGTCGTTGTTGTTGATGAAGCAAAAGCAGAACTATTTAAGAAAAAAATACAAGGTTCAGCAGTATCAGCTATTCAAGTGATGTCAGGTGTAAAAGCGTTAGAATTTGTTTCAACATTAGATAACGTGGATTCGGTTATGGCTGCGATTGTTGGAGCTGCTGGCTTGTTACCTAGCTTAGCAGCCGCAAAAGCAGGTAAAACTGTTTTACTCGCAAATAAAGAAGCATTGGTTATGTCTGGTGATATTTTTATGCAGGCAGTTAAGCAGTCCGGAGCAAAACTTTTACCTATAGATAGTGAACATAATGCAATTTTTCAATGTATGCCGGCGGGGTATATTACTGGAGAACCTGCAAAGCAAGCCAGACGTATCTTATTAACCGCATCTGGTGGACCTTTTAGAGAAACGCCAATAGAAAAATTACAGGATGTCACTGTCGACCAAGCAGTTGCCCACCCAAAATGGGATATGGGGCGTAAAATTTCGGTTGATTCTGCAACGATGATGAATAAAGGTCTGGAATTAATAGAAGCTTGTTTGTTATTCAATATGTCTCCAGAAGATATTCAAGTTGTTATTCATAAACAAAGTATTATTCATTCCATGGTTGATTATGTTGATGGCTCGGTTTTAGCTCAAATGGGGAATCCTGATATGAGAGTACCTATTGCACATGCCATGGCTTGGCCAGATCGATTTGATTCTGGTGTAGAGCCGCTTAATATTTTTGAGGTGAGACAAATGGATTTTGAAGAGCCAAATCTGCAACGATTTCCTTGTTTAAGATTAGCTTATGAAGCTATTGTTGCAGGAGGTATTATGCCTACTGTGCTTAATGCATCAAATGAAGTCGCTGTAGAAGAATTCTTAAATGAAAGGATAAAGTTTACTGATATTCCAGTCATTATTGAAAAATGTATGGCTGAATTTTCCGCAGATATAGCCGATAGCCTTGAAGTCATTTTAAAAACGGACCGACAAGCAAGAGAGCAGTCTTTTAAAATCATTCAAGAGATAAATATTTAATGGATATTTTATACACTATTTTCTATTTTATCGTTGCAATTGGTTTATTAGTTGCTATTCATGAATTTGGACATTTTTGGGTGGCTAGAAAGGCAGGCGTCAAAGTTGTTCGCTTCTCAATAGGTTTTGGAAAAGTCGTTTGCTCGTATCAGAAAAATTCTGATTCAACGGAATATGTTTTATCAGCAATTCCTTTAGGTGGCTACGTGAAGATGGTGGATGAAAGGGAAGGAGAGGTCAAACAAGAAGATTTGCCCTTTGCTTTTAATCGACAATCTTTAATCGCACGGTCGGCAATAGTTGCAGCAGGACCTATTTTTAATTTATTACTTGCCGTGGTTTTATTATGGGCTGTTTTTAGTATAGGAGAAACTGGCTTACGACCGATTGTTGGCGTAGTAGATACTGAAACACTAGCTGGAAAAGCGGGGTTTTCTGAGGGAGAAGAAATACTCGCTATTAATGATGAGGCTGCGCCTACTTGGTCAGAAGCGATGAATTTAATATTTTCATCAGCAATGCAGGGTGATCAAGAAATTAAAGTTTCAGTAAAAAATAATGACGAATTAGAGCAAACACATTTTATCCAGCTAACTGAGGACGATTCAGGTAGCCCTGAAAAACTCTATAAAAAATTAGGTTTAAAGCCTTGGACACCGACTTTGGAACCAATTATCGGTGAAATACTTGAAAATTCGGCTGCTAAAACGGCTGGATTACAAATAGGTGATTTAATTATTTCTGCTAATAAGGAACCCATGAAAGATTGGATGACATGGGTTGAATATGTAAGAATGCATCCTGAAGAATCAATACAAATAATTGTAGAAAGGGAGGGTGTTCAATTGCCAATGGTTATTATTCCCGATAGAGTCAAAAATGAAGAAAAAGATTTCGGTCGAATTGGTGCAGGGGTTGAAGTTCCTAATGAATTGATAGATTCATTACGAGTTGAATATTCTCTACCGATAGGAGAGGCATTAGTTGTTGCAGTAGAAAAAACATGGTTCTATTCAATGAACACAGTAAAAATGATGTGGAAAATGTTGATAGGCAAAGCATCAGCTGAGAATTTGAGTGGCCCAATCAGTATTGCACAATATGCTGGTCAATCAGCAGAAATGGGTTTAGTGCCTTTCTTCAGGTTTTTAGCGATAGTCAGTATTAGTTTAGGTGTGCTAAACCTTTTACCTATTCCTGTTTTGGATGGCGGGCATTTAATGTTTTTTGCTATTGAAGCAATAAAAGGTAGCCCTGTTTCTGATAAAATACAGATTTATTTCCAACAGTTTGGTATGTTACTATTGATGTCTTTGATGTTTTTTGCAGTTTTTCTCGATCTAGGGCGTTTATTTCAATAGCGCGCTTGAATTTGCTAGCTGATTTATAGTCAGAGCCAAAATGAACAAAAACTTATTTTTGTTGTCTTTTGTGAACTTATAACTGATATTTACTAAATATGAAACAAATAAAAAATACGCTACGCCTTTTGTTAACTTTGTTTTTAGCATGCTTTGTCTTGAGTGCTCATGCAGATGATGATGCGATTAGGAAATCATTAGCTCAATTAATACCTTCTTTAAAAATCGACTCAATTGAACCAACTCAAATTAAAGGGTTATATGAAGTTTCAATGGGCACAAATATTTTGTATGTTTCCGCAGATGGAAAATACATGTTGCAAGGTCACTTAATTGATATAACAGCCAAAAAAGACTTAACGGAATTAAAATTAGCAGGTTCAAGGAAAATAGCTATTGAAAAATTGGGTGAAGAAAAAGCAATAATATTTAAATCTGAAAAAAGTAAATATACAGTGACTGTGTTTACAGATATTGATTGTGGCTATTGTCGTAAATTACATGCAGAAATAGATCAATATATGGCAGAAGGAATTACTATTCAGTATTTATTTTTTCCAAGGGCGGGAAAAGGTTCAGAGGCTTATCATAAAGCTGTTTCAGTATGGTGTGCTAAAGACCGAGAACAAGCGTTAACTGATGCAAAAAATGGTAAATCACTGGAAACAAAAAAATGTGAAAACCCAATAGATGAGCATATGCAGTTAGCAACTGATTTTGAAGTAAGAGGAACGCCGATGATAGTGACAGAAAAGGGTAATGTTTTTCCTGGCTATGTTCCTGCAAAACAATTGGCAAAAGCTCTATCTGAGGAATAAAACGTTTAATATTTTAAGGAATGTGCATTCTTAGACTTACGAATGTGTTAATTTATATCGGAAGTAATATTAATATTGTATAATCATCAGTAAGAGTTGGCTGGGCAGTCGCTGTCTTATCTATTTAAGATGGAGGAAAGTCCGGGCTCCCATTGGGCAAGGTGCCAGGTAACGCCTGGGAGGCGTGAGCCTACGGAAAGTGCCACAGAAAATATACCGCCTAATTTTTTTAGATTAGGTAAGGGTGAAAAGGTGCGGTAAGAGCGCACCGCACTTGCTGGTAACAGCAGTGGCAGGGTAAACCCCACTTGGAGCAAGATCAAATAGAGGAACTGACGTGTGGCCCGCATGGCTCCTGGGTAGATTGCTTGAGCCGTTAGGCGACTAATGGCCTAGATGAATGACTGTTCTCGACAGAACCCGGCTTACAGGCCAACTCTTTTTTTCTTTCTCAGAAAAATGTCCTATTATTTATCCCACGCGTTTTCAAATATGTAGGCTTTATAATGATTTTTATATCTTGGCTATTAAAAACCACGCTTGTGACAATTCGTCTATTTTGTAGAAAATATCTCTAATTTTTTACGATAATCAATAAATTTATGAATTACTCAACGATTGAACAATTTGTAGGAAATACGCCTCTTGTAAAATTACAAAGATTACCAGGAAAAACAAGTAATACAATCTTAGTTAAACTTGAAGGTAATAACCCTGCCGGTTCAGTAAAAGACCGCCCAGCTTTAAGCATGATTAAGCGTGCTGAGGAAAGAAGAGAGATAAAGCAAGGGGATAGCTTAATTGAGGCAACAAGTGGAAACACAGGTATTGCACTGGCGATGGTTTCGGCAATTAAAGGTTATAAGATGACCTTAATTATGCCAGATAATATGAGTTCCGAACGAATTGCCTCAATGAAAGCTTATGGGGCAGAAATTATTTTAACACCGGCTTCTAAAAGCATGGAAGGAGCCATTGATTTAGCAAGAAAAATGGAGAAGGAAGGAAATGGTAGGATTTTAGATCAATTTTCTAACCCGGATAATCCACTAGCTCATTATGAGGGGACAGGGCCTGAAATTTGGCGTGATACGGAAGGACAAATTACACATTTTGTGAGTGCTATGGGGACAACGGGTACTATCATGGGAACCTCTCGTTTTTTCAAAGAAATCAATCCTGAAATTAAAATTATTGGTGTGCAACCAGAAGGGAAATCAAAAATCCCCGGCATTAGGCGGTGGCCAGAGGAATATATGCCTAAAATATATAACCCTCAGACAATTGATCGAATTATGGATATAGATCAAGTCAGTGCTGAAGATACAACACGAGCATTAGCTGCTAAAGAAGGCGTTTTTTCTGGAGTATCATCAGGGGGGGCTGTCGCAGTAGCTTTACAACTTTCTAAAGAACTGGAAAACTCTACTATTGTGGTTATTATTTGCGACAGAGGAGATCGCTATCTTTCTACGGGCGTTTTTCCTAGTTAGTGCTTAGCCAAAAACAATATTTTAATTTAAATACAACTGCTTATGGTAAAATATCAGCTCGAAGATTGGCCGCGATAAAATTCAAGGACAACCCAGTAATCTTATAATTAATTGATATTAAAGGGCTTATTTTAGCTCCGAACAAGCCTGAAACCAAAATAACCGTCAAACACTTAAAAACTTCGTGACCAGCCACCCATGAGAACAGTCAAATCACTACAAATGCAAATAGGTCAAGCCGACATCGCCATTGATGTGACATCTCGCGATGATATTCCCGACTCACGTTAATCTAAAACGCAATCCAACACGCTCTTGCTGGCCTTCTGAATTCTGGGAAATATTTCCAGAATTTACTACGGTAGCGAATAACAAGCTCCTAAATATCCTTCGTTACAGCTCCAGTGTGACTAATTGTATAGTTTCACCACGTTATACCTGATTTTTAAAAAATAAAAGGACAACCCTGATAACCTATTAAAAACTTTTATCACAAAGGAATTAATATGCCCCAAGGCTATCACACGAATGCGAAAACAAATTCACATTCAAGAGAGATTATACAACAGTCGACACTCATCAATGTTGAGTTATCAACTTGAACAGGTTCTAAAACAGACTTCAAATTAGACGCTTATAAACCTTTTTTACACTCACGTATTGCCCAAGCATCAGCGATTTATTTATCCGGTGTTGTACTTTTTCGAGAAATTAAAGAACAAGGCTGTACAGGAAGTCTGTCATTACTACGCCAGTATTTATATGATTATCGGGGGAAACCTGAAGTACAGCCAGTGATACGCTTTGAGACACCTGCAGGTAAACAAATGCAAGTAGATTGAGGGTAAATGTGAGGAGGTAAAACCCCTATCCATGCTGTTGGTTTTTATAGCAATGTTAAGAAAATTAATCGAAACTTTGTTTTCCGAAAAATGAAACCATAATTCTGCGCCAAATTTGCGGGAGTTATTAAATCCTCAGTCCTTAGAAAATAGCTGGTGTAGTGTTTCAAGACTGAGAAAAGATCTGAATGGCGTCGGGTATTTCTTCGAGTTTCATAAAATCAATGCACACACATTCACACCAACTCCGAGGATTCGATCATTAGTGTGTTTGGTATATTTCTGCTATTATTCGATGTATGAGTATTAATTATGGAAAGCATATGCCAAACTGCTCTTTCTGTGGTGTTGAAGAAGAAAAAAAATTACCCATATGTCAATCTTGTGGTGCCCTTAGATACCCTATAGAAAATAATACACCACCCAAAACCGTCAGTCGCAAGCAGAAATTGAAATTCTCTGTATTTCTTGCTGCAGCTGTTGTTACTCCAGGTTCTTTAATAATTTTAGCTTTAGTAGGGATAAACCGTTTTAATTCAAAAAATAAAAATAAAAATAAAAAAGGTTAATAACTAAATTTCTCATCAGTGTTCCCATTGAAAGAAGAGATACCTAAATATAGCGATCTATAACTCACTTGAGAGCAGCACCACAGGACTTTCCCTTTTTTTTAAATTATACGCGTCATATAAATAACGAGACGCTCCGTCAGCACCGTGAAAAATGATAATTAATTTATTTTCCATTCGCAAGGTTAAAACCTTCGCCTTTCAGGCGAACAGATTTAT
>CAZHUE010000112.1:0-9082 GCA_964535875.1 uncultured Methylomarinum sp. | reverse complement strand
CCCCCCCCCCCCCCCCCCCCCCCCCCCCCCCCCCCCCCCCCCCCGCCCCCCCCGGGAATTATTTTGGAATGAATGAGGTTATGCAAGGCCTTATTAGATACAATAAGTCATGAAGACATAAATAGTATTCTAATTTTTTAGTTATTTGATTTTAAAGCAAAATCTTGGTCAATTGCGCTTTTATATTGCAAATCATCAATAATAACCACTCCACGCAATAAATCTTTGTTAGAAATGTTTCGCAATAAAAGGTCGGCTTTACGGACGCATAGATTAATGTGACTAAACGTTTTTTGCGATAAAGACTCTGCTTCGATATTTTCTTGCTTTACAGCAAGAACAGCATTATCTGTAAAAATAACAGTATCACCAGAACGAGCTTCATTTAAAAAAGTTGATGGAATAGGGAAGTTATCAACAATATGTAACATAAGTGCCTCTTTTATTTAATAATGTAGATCATATAGTTTCTTTAACTATATAAAATATATATTAATTATAATAGTACATAATTAATGATTCGGCCAATTTTTTATTAAATAGTGTTAGCTGTTTAATATATTATATTAATAAAAGAAGAATTACTGAGTGCAAGTTCAAAAGGTTTTAATTCTACTAAAGAAAAATGACGTATTTATTACATATTTGTTTAATATAAGGAAACAATCTATGCTCAATATTATCTATAGTTAACTAAAAGAGTGTCTGCTATAGTTATTTTTGTCAATAACGACTTTTTAATTTTTAATAGGATTTTACAATGAGTGATTTTTATAAAGATATTCTAACCGGAACAATGTTTGTTTTTGGTTTGTTTGGTTTTATTTCAGGTGAGTTCATTATCTCATCCACTTTATTTGCCACTGCTGCAATAGCTAGCAACATTAATATAAATAGAAAGATGGCAAAGGATGTGTAATAGTCATGAAAATGACTTCCAGATATTTTTTTACGAAGGTTATAGGATAAATTCTAAGGCTTTGTGCCTTAGAACTCTATCTTAATTTTTTATAAAATACACAAGCTAAGCTTCTGATTTTTGATCACGTCCCAAGAGGTTTTGAACGGCAGTTCGCGGGTCTAGGTTTTCATATAAAACTTTATAAGTTTGTTCTGTAATAGGCATATCTATTTTGTGCTTTAAAGACAGTAAATAAGTTTCTCGAGCAGCGGATACGCCTTCAATTTCTTGTCCTATTGCTTTTATCGTATTTTCCTTGTTCTCTCCTTTTCCTAAAGCTAATCCAAATCTACGATTTCTTGATTGATCGTCTGTACAGGTTAAAATTAGATCGCCTAATCCAGCAAGTCCCATAAATGTATCGGGCTGGCCTCCTAGCTTGATGCCGAGGCGAATAATTTCCTGGAGTCCACGTGTGATAAGCGCCGCTCTTGTGTTTGCGCCAAACCCAAGCCCATCAGCAATTCCTGCAGCAATAGCGAGTACATTTTTAATTGCACCACCGACTTGAACTCCAATGATGTCCGGGCTTGTATAAATTCTAAAATATTGGTTATGTAGTAGATTTGCAAGTTGATTTGAAAATCGGGGTGTTTCAGAGGCTACTGTAATGGCTGTAGGTAACCCCTTTGCCACTTCTTCAGCAAAAGTAGGTCCGGATAAAATCGCAGTATTAATTTCTTTTGATAGTTCTTGTTCTACAACCTGGCTTAAGAGTAAGCCGTCATCTGTGTTAAACCCTTTGGTGGCCCAAGCGATTTTTGTTTTATGGTTTAAAAAAGGTTTTAGCCTTATGAGTGTATTTTTAAACGCATGGCTGGGAATTGAAAGTAGAATAATGTTGCTGAAATTAATAGCTTTTTCTAAATTATCGGTTACGGATAGTGATGTCGGAAAAGATTGGCTAGGTAAATGGTGATTGTTTTTATTATCTTTAGCTAAACAGGCTATATGGGAAGGGTTATGGCCCCACAACATAGCTTGGCAGCCATTTCTTGCCGCCTGAATTGCAAGAGCTGTTCCCCATGAGCCAGCACCGAGGATGCTGATAGTGGATGACATTGAGGTTAATTAACGGTATTAGAACCAGGTGTTTGCTGTAAATGCTGAGAATATAAAGCATCAAAATTGACCGGAGCAAGAAGTAATTGTGGAAAGCCTCCTTTTGCAACAAGGTCAGATACAACTTCTCTAGCATAAGGAAATAGGATGTTGGGGCAAAAACTACCAAGCATTGGACCCATTTCTTGTTCTGAAAAATTTGAAAGAGAAAATATTCCTGACTGAGTCACTTCAACCAGATAGGCAGTTGTATCGGTACATTTTACAGTAACTGTTACTGATAGCGAGACTTCAAATAATTTATTTTCTAAAGTCTCGACATTAGTTCCTAAATTGAAATCTACAGTAGGCTCCCATTTTTCTGTGTATATTTTTGGAGAGTTTGGTGATTCAAAAGAGATGTCTTTGGTGTAAATTTTCTGAATAGCGAATTGTTTTTCTTCAGGTGTGTTTTCTTCAGCCATAATTTTCTAAGATTGATAAGGTGTTTGAGTTGGAGTATAGCAATCGACAAGGATATAGAATAAATTAAGGTTTATTATATTGAAACCTTTATCATTAAACTATTGTTGACTTTGTTTGTAAAAAACTTAGTTTAATTAATTTTTGCTTTTACCAGTAACTTTTATCGGTAGCTTGCCATCTTCCCAAGACTGCATGCCCCCGACAATATTGAAAACATTTTCAAAGTTTTCTTTAGTTAATGTTTTACAGGCAGAAATAGAGCGCGTCCCCGTTTGACAGACGATAATAACAGTTTGTTTTTTGTATTGCTCTAATTTGTTAACTGTTTCCGAAAATTTGTTTAGTGGTAAATTAAGTGAGTTTTCAATGTGGCCTTTTATGTATTCATGCGGATCTCGTACATCAACAATTATAGAATCTGTATTATTCATTTTGGCCACGGCAAGCATTGGAGATAGACCTTCGAATTTATTGAAACTACTTTCAATTAATTCTTGAAGTAATAAATAAAGAACAACAATAAGTGCCAGAGAAAGCAAGTAGTGGTTGGAAATAAATTCTATATATTGATCCATTAGTAAGTTCTTATAGAGGTTAAATTAAGCTGAGGAAGAAGGATAGCTTCAAATTGCGTGATTTTATAACATCTGAAAGGTATTTGCACAAAGTATCTTCTTTTCGTAAAGATTATTTGTTTGCGTTGTTCAATGTTTTTATGATTAAAGCAAGATATACTCTTGCTTTAGCTTTGATTTTAAAGTGATAACTCAATTTTTTAAATTATTTTATTCTATATAGGAAGTTAGATATGGAAAAAAATCTAAATTAACAATTTGTACAAAAAACGTCTCTCATCATGCGTATAAGTTGAAGCATACGGTCGTCGTCTATAAAATAATAAACTCGATTAGCCTCTTTTTTATGCCCTAAAATATCTTTTTCTCTTAAAATTGCTAAATGTTGCGATATATTGCTCTGGCTAGTGCCAACTTGTTCAACTATATCTTGTACGCTGATGGACTCAGTGCCTAAGACGCAAAGAATCTTTAAGCGTAATGGATGTGACATTGCTTTTAAGCAGCGCGCAGCACGGTTAATGTCGGCATCATTGTAGTGTTCCATTTCAGTGCTTTTTTCCATTTGTATGGAGCCTCAAATAAAGTTCTGAATCCTTAAAGGATATTAGATTATTGATTGAAATTTTAGAATGATCGAATACTCTAAATTAGCTTATTCGATCATTCTAATTAGACTAAATTATAAAGATAGTAGAGTAATTGTCAATATTTAGCCCTTTATGTGTGAGACAATTGCTAAATTTTTATCAAAAGACTACTTAATAAATTGTTATTTATTGATAGCGTAATGGAGAGTATCAGTTATGTTGAAACGACCAAAACCATTGGTTTTATTAATACTGGATGGGTTCGGGTATAGGGAAGACCAAAGCTATAATGCAATTTCTATGGCAAAAACACCTTGCTGGGATCGCTTGCATAAAAATAACCCTACAACTTTGCTGGATTGTGCAGGGGGTTCTGTTGGGTTACCTGATGGTCAAATGGGTAACTCGGAAGTAGGCCATTTACATATTGGAGGTGGTCGGTTAATTCGGCAAGAATTATCAAAAGTTAGTGAAGTAATAAAGAATGGTGATTTTTTCTCTAATAAAACGTTGTGTAAGGCAGTAGATACTGCCTTAGCAAAAGATAAAGCATTACATGTCTTGGGGTTGCTCTCACCTGGTGGAGTTCATAGTCATGAGCTACATATTGCAGCGATGATTGAGCTTGCAATTAAACGTGGTTTAAAAAAAGTTTATTTGCATGCCTTTTTAGATGGTCGAGATGTACCACCTAAAAGTGCAATGGAATCAATCAAATTAATGGAGGCAAAGTTTGCTGAGCTAGGTGCAGGACGAATTGCCTCTATTACTGGTCGATTTTATGCTATGGATAGGGATAATCGTTGGGAGAGAGTGCAGAAGGCTCATCAGTTAATAGCTAAAGGCAAGACAGACCATCAAGTTAATTCTGCTGAGCAAGGCTTGGAGGAGTCTTATGCTAGAGATGAGACTGATGAGTTTGTTTTACCAACAAGCGTGCTGGATGGCGATGGGAAACCCATAGTACTAGACCCTGAGGACTCAGTTGTTTTTATGAATTTTCGGGCGGACAGGGTAAGGGAAATTTCTCGGGCGTTGACTGATGTTGATTTCAATGAGTTTGAACGTGGTTGTGAGCCTCACCGTGGTTGCTATGTCACGTTGACTCAATATCATCAGGATTTTGATTATCTCGTTGCATTTCCTCCTGTCGATGTAAAAAATGGTTTAGGTGAGGTATTAGCTAATTCAGGATTGAAGCAATTGCGCTTGGCTGAAACAGAAAAATATGCACATGTGACCTTCTTTTTTAATGGAGGCATAGATGAGCCTTTTGAAAATGAAGATCGAATTTTGGTTCCATCACCAAAAGTCAAAACGTATGATATGCAGCCTGAGATGAATGCAGCTGAAGTAACGGATCATATGTTAGATGCCATAAAAGGCGAAAAATATGATGTTATTATTTGTAACTATGCTAATTGCGATATGGTCGGGCATACAGGTGTTGTTGATGCCGCAATAGTTGCTGTAGAAACAATTGATCAATCATTGCAGAAGATAGTTGAAGCGATAGAGAGTGTTGATGGACAAATGTTAATCACAGCAGATCATGGTAATATTGAGAAAATGATAGATGAAGAAACTGGCCAGCCACATACTGCACACACAACTAATCTTGTACCGTTAGTTCTCATTGGTGGAACCAAGTCCTTGGCTGATGGTGGTAGTTTATCAGACTTAGCACCTACAATGCTTGATATCTTAGGTGTGACTCAACCAGTTGAAATGACTGGAAAGTCTTTAATCCAATAGTTTAAAGGTGTTTTAAATTTTGTTGATAGTAAAGATGTATTTGAGAAAAAAATAGGTTTGAATTGTTAATTTTTGGTATGAAATCAAGATTTCTTTTGTTCATTGTTTTTTTTGTTGCCCCGAGGTTCTCTACCTTAGCTATGGCAGAAAGTGTCGAGGGTAAAACTAAGGAGTTGACTGGTTTACAAAAAATGATTAAGACAGTAAGCCGGAAGATTGATGGTTTAAAAACAAAAAAAAATAGTCTTTTAGTTGAGTTAAAAAAATTAGATGTTCAATATGGGGAAATTAGTTCTGAGTTAAAAAACCTTGAAGAAAATACCAAACAGCTGAACGAAAAGTTAGAAAATAATCGTCGGCAAATGAAAGTTAAACAACAAGAAATCGACGCTCAAAAACAAGCGTTAGAAAGCTTGGTAAAGGTTGCTTATGGAATGGGGCGGCATGAAAAAATAAAGTTAATGCTAAACCAGGAGGATCCTTCTATATCAGGACGAATGTTGGTTTATTATGATTATTTGAATAAAGCCAGGTTAAAAAAAATCACAATAATTAAACAGGGGATACAAAAGCTAAGAAGTTTAGAAATAGAAAATCTTAGAGAAACTGAGGTTTTGAAGATCCAATTAGAGCAAGTAAAAAAGAAAAAGTCTGCTTTACAGGAAACTAAAACCGAGCGAAAGGTTATATTGGCTAAAATTAATAAAAGTTTTTCTCAAAAAAAACAGAAGTTAAGTCAATTTAAGGTCAGTGAAAAAAAATTAAAGAAGCTTATTTCCTCCTTGCAAAAACAAAAATCTGTCAATAATTTTTCCTACGAAAAAGGTAGTTCTAAGCGTTTTAGCTTGTTAAAAGGAAAATTACCATGGCCTCTTCAAGGTAAAATAAAAAAGAAATTTGGCGAAAAGCGCTCTGATACCCTTTGGGATGGCGTGTTAATTACTGCAAAAGAGGGTGCGGAAATTCGATCTGTGGCAAAAGGGCGGGTAGTTTTTGCTGATTGGTTGCGTGGATATGGATTATTAACTATTATTGATCATGGTGGTGGTTATATGACGCTTTATGCTTTTAGTCAAAGCTTATATAAAAAGGTAGGAGAACGAGTTAAAGCCGGTGATGTTATTGCCATGGCGGGTCAAAGTGGAGGGCGCTCGGAGATAGGGTTGTATTTTGGTATAAGAAAAAAAGGTAAGCCTGTTGACCCAGTAAAATGGTGTCAAAAAAATCGCTATAAATAGGCAAGATGATAAGCGTTAGAGATGTGTTAGAATGTAAGTTTTTTTTCAATGTTAGTTTGAATTTAGTTTTTAATATAAATTTTTAGTAAAAATATAAGTATTTTGGAGTGTTAAAGCACATGCTTAAAAAGAAGAATAGTGTAATTTTGTTTCTGGGTGTCATTTTAGGCGTTCTACTGAGTCTTGGAAGTACTGTTTTTGCTGATCGCGAAAGCAGTACGATTGCCAGTGAACCCGTACAGCAACAAGAGGTGACTTTACCTTATGACGAGTTGCGCGTATTTACTGAGGTGTTTGGTAGGATAAAAAGGGATTACGTTGAGCCAGTTTCAGACAAGAAATTGTTAGAAGATGCTATTAGAGGAATGTTATCAGGTTTGGACCCACATTCTTCTTATTTAGATATTGATCAATATAAAGAGCTGAAAGAAGGAACAACGGGGCGATTTGGTGGGCTGGGGATAGAAGTCACTATGGAGGATGGTTTTGTTAAAGTTGTATCACCAATAGATGATACGCCGGCAGAACGGGCAGGAATTAAAGCAGGTGATTTAGTTGTCAGGCTTGATGAAAAACCAGTTAAAGGCATGACCTTAGCTGAAGCCGTAAAAATAATGCGAGGGGAGCCGGGGAGTGACATTATACTTACAGTTGTTAGGGAAGGCGAAGAGGCTCCTCTAAAAATAACGATTACTAGAGCAATTATTAAGGTTAAGAGTGTTAAGAATAGAATCCTTGAGAAGAATTTTGGGTATATTCGAATTAGTAGTTTTCAATCAGCAACAGGACAAGGTGTTTTCAAGGCTGTTGCTGAATTGAAAAAAGAAAATAAAGGTAACTTAAAAGGTATTGTTTTAGACTTACGGAATAACCCGGGAGGGGTTTTAAATGCTGCTGTAGAGGTAAGTGATGCTTTTTTAGAAAAGGGCTTAATTGTTTATACTGAAGGCAGGATTAAAAATTCTGAAATGCGCTTTAATGCAGCACCAGGAGATGTTATCGATGGAGTGCCAATTGTTGTTCTGATCAATGCAGGTTCTGCTTCAGCATCAGAAATTGTTGCAGGTGCTTTACAGGATCATAAACGAGCAATTATTATGGGAGAGAAGTCTTTTGGAAAAGGATCGGTACAAACAATTTTACCCACAAGTGGTAGTGCTGCAGTTAAGTTAACAACCGCTCGATACTACACTCCGTCAGGAAGATCTATACAAGCAGAAGGAATTTCACCTGATATTACTCTTGCCAGAGTAAAGTTAGAATCACTAAAAGCATCGAAGTTTAAACCAGTAAAAGAAGCTGACCTATCTCACCATTTAGAAAATGGAAAAGGGAAAAAAGAGACTAAAGAAAAGGATGGTCAAGGTGAAAGTTCAGAATTAGATACGCGGGATTATGCTTTACACGAAGCGTTAAATTTATTAAAAGGTTTGAGTATCATAAAATAAGTAAGTTTTGTATTTGAGTTAGCAAGCTATTTCAGGATAGCTTGTTGACTTTTATGTTCAAGAAAAGGCTAATAAAGAATGGAAAAAAAAGATGATACCCCGCTTTGGGTGTTTTTGGCATTCTCAAGTATTAATACACGAAAAGGTGCATTAATCCTTATTTGGAGTTGTATAGTATTTAGCTTGTATTGTATTCCTTGGAGTCAGTTTTTTTCAGACCAGAAATGGGTAGCTAAAATATTTCTCATTGATGACTGGAGTTGGTTGGCGATGATGGTTCCGATGATTATTTGGTATTGGCTAAGCCTGAGGTGGGTAGATAAAAATACTGCTTGGGAAGGTTAATATAAGGAACTATACTTCACGCGGTCACGGATGCGGAATTTATATCGAGCTGGTTTTTGTCGATAGCAAGGCGCTGAAACAGGCGCATAGCTGGCTACGCAACTGTTTTAGCAACGCAGGCTATCGGCAAAAATCGACCGATAGAAATCCGCATCCGTGACCGCGTGAAGTATAACTAGCTCAGTTATCGGCATCCGGTTCTGTTCTTTTAATACTTTTCTTGAATTAATTGTGCTTTTGATATGGCTCTATATTTGATAAGAAGTCAGCTACTTTAATTTCATTTTTTTCTAATAAGTTCTGAAAATAGAAATTTAGTTTTTTACCTCATCAGAAAGGAATTTATTCTCTATTTTATTCAACGTGTGTCTCAGTTTTTGCATTTTAAAGATCACATATAAATCTTTAATAGCTGAGGTATACAGCCATAACATAAACAATACACTTAAAATTATTATGAGTATCCCCATATTAAACTCTTTCTATTATTCCAGATAACTGACATGTTGCCAGGCTCTACGAATCTGTTCGCTAATATGTGTGAGTTTACCCTTTAATGTATAAACTTGCATTGCTACAGGGCTTTTCCCCAGGGCAATCGGGTTTAAATTATATTGACTTTTAATATTACAGGTAAATCAAT
>CAZHUE010000111.1:0-9239 GCA_964535875.1 uncultured Methylomarinum sp. | reverse complement strand
ATCTTAATAGTCTTTTCAACCGTTTTGCTGTTCGCAGTTCCATCATTTACTTGTAATTCAACAACCAAATCACCAGTAGATATTGGTAGAATAGTTGCTTTAGAGCGAGACCGTGATTGAAAAATAATTGCTTTTCCCGATTTAACTTTCCATTGATATTGTAATGAATCATTATCAGTATCATTTGAAAGTTTAGCATTTAACTTCAAAAAGCGCCCGACTCTACCTTTTTTACGACTTTTTATTCTAGCCGTAGGCGCTTGATTTAATTCTGCTTCAGATAATCTGTAACTTAAGCGGATATCAGCTATAGGTAAATCTGACTCTACTGGGGATAATAACAAGCGATTGATAATTTCAATACCTTGTGTAGAAATAAATTTTGCACTTGGGCCAAAAGGAGGTAATTGGAAATTATCAACAAACAGTAATTGGTGGTATCTTGGGCTAGTCATCGCTGATCTACAGTCTTCATCATCTCCTATGGAAAAGTCATCAATTAAATCGCCCTGTTCAAGTGGGTTAAGTTGAGATTTTGCAATTAATTCCCCCATATCCGTCACCACATTACCGGCACAAATGTATTCTTCCAGACGGATTGGGAAAGGATCTAAAGCTGAATCTAATCCAAAACCTTCTGTTTGACGGCTTTGAGTCAGATCATTGGAAGGTGATAGCGTTTCAAGGACATGTGATGGTGTCGCTAACATATCTAGTGTAAAGTCTAATTCGCCAATTTTTATAGCTGCCATTTTAGGGCTAAGGATTGGGCTTGAAAATGCATTGTTGATAGACCCAAAATCACCTTCATTTAGTTCTGTTAATGAGCCAGAAAACTCAGTTCCGGAAATTAAATGAATCAGCTCCTCATAAGCTTGTAAATAATCGTAAATAGCGTCAATTAATACGGATTGGTTCACAAGTAAAGGAATCGCTTCAAAATTTCCTGCGCTAAGAGCAAAAGCCTGTGAATCAGAATCTTCACGTCGAATAATTTTACCATCTGTTACAAAATGCTTAGCTTTTCCATTGGACAAGCTATCATCCAACAGAATAAAAGCAGCTCTTTTTAAACGATCAAATTGAAATGAAATGGGTTCGCTAGCTAATAAGGCTCCTGATTTTTTAACACGGGAAGAGAGTGCTTCATTCGGTAAAAAAGGCGCATTTGATAAAGCTGTGATGTGGGGCAACAATGTAGTTGCCGTCAGAATTTTTGTTCCAGTCAATAAATTTTGTTGTGTATCCAAGTTATTTAATTCACCACGTATGGCTTTAGTATCTTTTGCCTCCACTTTGTTGCGCAGTTTTTCAACCAATTGATAGGTTGCAAACAAATGACCCTCTTTAAAGTTTCTTGAGCGACTACTTGGGCCCGCTATTGTATTGAATGGTGCACTAAGCGGTGATAATTTGGATTGTTGTAAAGCCGTTTTGGTAAGAATTAAGTTGTGAGTCATCAACCGCCTGTCTTGTAGTGAAAAACCTTTACTTTCCAGTTCATCAATAACAACAGAAACGACCGCTTCACTATTTTTATCCCCATTAAAATAAGCCTGATTATTGATTCTGTCAATCGTGTCATCAACCGTAAACTCGTGTCCATTGAGTATAAAGCTATCAACATCACCCAACAAATCATCGGCAAAAACCAACAAACCATCTTCAATTCTAATTACGCCTGCTTTTCCATCGGCACCATGTATACTGAATGGAACTAACGAGGTTAAGGGTGTTCGATGAATTGTTCCATCGGTTAGCTCAACTTCCAATTGTGCTGATAAATCTTGTAAGGCGCTAACCTCAATCCCTCCCACCGATACAGACTTAAAAACCTCAGGGTGTACTTGTAAAGTATAGATAGGTGAATGACTAAATGTCGTATTAAAACTGCCTTTAGCACGATGAAATAATGAAATAGTACTTCCATCAAAACTTGGTTGCCCTGCATCATCAAAACCTGTCTGAAAAACAGTAGGCCCAAGCAAAGGGCCAGGATTAGCAATAGCAGGGTTATGAATCGGCAACCCTTTTTTTATAATATCTGCTTCGCGAGCATGAGCCATCAAATAAGCTAAATCTTCACGAGTTATTATGTCCTGATCTTGATAGCCTTTTTTAGAAAGAAAACCATCAAAAGATAAAACAATATTGGCCTCTGTTTTTTTATTAATGAGATATTTAGTAATAAGCTGTTTGGCTTCTAAATATGTTACATCTCCATGACCTAAATCATTGAGTGTCCCTAACAATTGCCTGGCAAATGCTTTGTCAGCATATTGTTGTGGAGAAAAATATGATGGGTCGTTAAATAACCCTAATAGCTCTAATCGAACAACTGCTTTCTTTGCATAATCAGAAATCTGATCGAAATCTTTAAATATAGAAGTAAGAGTGGATAAGCCTGAAACATCATCAGGGTTAGGACTGGCAGCATAAACTACAGGAACACTACTCAATGATAAATTGAATAGGACTGCACTGACTAATGCTGGTTTTACAAATTGCTTTAACATTGTTTAAACCTATATATATGTGATACTCACACGTAATAATTAAATAAATTAAGTTGATGGCTAAAAATTTAGCCTTCAATGCAAGTTAACACTTAAGCCCTTTCATTTATTCCATACAAAAAAAATAAAATGAATCTGGAATTTATACAGAGACCAAGTGTTAACGTGGATATAGTGCTATTTATTTATTGAATATATAAGAAGAGGAATATCATGAAAAAAACCTATTGTTACTGTTTTTGTATCATTACGGTATTGTGGACTGGAATAAGCAATGCTAAGTCTGTTAAAGACGTAGCCCCATCTCTAAATGGCATTGAGTTTCCGACGGGTTATGAGAATTGGCAAACTATCAGCATTTCGCACCGGATAGATAAAGAATCTATCCGAACTATTTTAGGAAATCCTATCGCTGTTAAAGCTGCACGAAATGGAAACATTAACCCATGGCCCAATGGTGCAATACTTGCCAAAGTTGCATGGAAGCAACGTACCGATGAAAATTGGCCTACAGCAATAGTACCTGAAGAGTTTTTTCAAGTTGAGATTATGGTTAAAGACACCAAAAAACACCATGCAACAAAAGGCTGGGGATATGCTCGGTGGAGAGGAAAGGACCTAAAACCATGGGGAGAAAATGCTAACTTTGACCAAGGCTGCGTTGCTTGCCATACACCTGTTGCTAAAAGAGATTATGTATTTAGTTCACCTGCTGTTTTTATTGGTGGCGAAAAATAATAAACAATACAATAAATGACAGATTTAGAGCAACGTATCATAGCCTATATCCCAAGATTACGGCGTTACGCCCAAGCTTTGATAAAAGGTCACCATTCAATGGTTGAAGACTTGGTTCAGGACTGTTTAGAACGAGCATTGAGTCGTTCGCACCAATTTCGCGAAGGAACTGATCTGCGAGCCTGGCTGTTTACTATTATGCATAATGTTTATGCTAATCAAGTTAGAAGAGTGAGTAATGGGCCTAATTTTGTAGAATTACCTGACATTATTTATGAAATAGAAGAAGATACATCGACTTCCAAACTGGAATTAAGAGATTTACATCAAGCTATATCTGAACTGCCACTCGAACAGCGTAAAATTCTATTATTGGTAACGCTAGAGGGATTGCCTTACCAGAAAGTCGCTGATACACTTGGGATTCCCGTGGGAACAGTTATGTCAAAATTATCCAGAACTCGCCAACATTTACGAAAATTAACCCATAGAGATGATGCCCCGCATCTGCGGAGGATAAAATGAACCAGTTCACTGAAATTACTGATGCAGAGATACAAGCTTATGTCGATAATCAGCTTGACCCAGAGCGGTACCGTGAAATTGAAATCTATATTCAGACTCATCCTGAAATAGCTGAATTGATTACAGACTACCAATCTCTTAACCGTTCAATTCACGAGCTTTATGACCCAGTTCTGGATGAAGAATTACCAGAACAATATTCTCATACAAGGTCTTATAAAAAACCGACTAAACGCACTATTTCTTATCGAAAACCTATACAACATAAATTAATTAAAGTCGCCGCTTCGTTAGCTTGGTTAACAATAGGAGGTATTGCTGGTTGGAATTTTCATCCAGCAAATATTATATTGACAGAATCTATCGATGGACAAGAAACTCATCTAGTACAGCCAGCATCTTTTGCACATGCAATTTATTCAACCGAAACTCGTCACCCAGTAGAGGTATTAGCTAAAGAAGAAAAACATTTAGAAGGTTGGTTGTCTAAACGACTACACACTGATATTAAAGCCCCAGATTTATCGAAAAATAATTTTGAGTTAATGGGTGGGCGCTTATTACCTTCAACTAACCGTATGGCTGCACAATTTATGTATGAACGTAAAGATAATACTCGCATAACACTTTATATTAGAAGAGGTGCTTGGAGAAATAACAAAACAGCATTTCACTATTCAAATCAGGGAAGCATCAGTGTACTTTACTGGATTGATGGAGAAATGGGCTATGCTTTAGTGGGTGATCTTGATAAATCAGAACTGTTTAATCTTTCCCAAGATGTTTTTCAGCAAATTAGTTAGTTTAACTGGCGGCATATGGAATTGACCTTGTTGGCATTAGTTGGATTATTTTAATGGATTAGCCTAGAAATATTTTGATTCACTTACCAAACTGCAAAGCTGCCAATCTAGCATACAGCCCTTTTTGCTCAATCAATTCTTGATGACTCCCAACAGCATCAATTTCACCATGATTTATCACCACAATTCGGTCAGCTTTTAATACTGTTGCCAGACGATGGGCAATAACCAAAGTGGTTCTATTTTGCATTAAATGTTCCAAAGCGTGTTGAACCAGACGTTCGCTTTCAGCATCAAGTGAGCTAGTTGCTTCATCTAATAATAAAACAGGCGCATTTTTAAGGATGGCACGGGCGATGGCTATACGCTGACGTTGACCGACTGATAGCCTGAGACCTCGTTCGCCGAGATAAGTATCGTAGCCATCAGGTAATTGGTCGATAAATTCATCAGCTGCTGCCGCTTTAGCTGCTAATTTGATTTCTTTATCAGAGGCATTTGGATTTCCAAAACGAATATTCTCAAGCACACTGGCGGCAAAAATTGAAGTTTCCTGGGGAACAATGGCAATGTGTTGTCGAAGTTCATGTATTTCAACCTGAGCAATATTTTGGCCATTGATATTAATTTCTCCCTGTTGAATATCGTAAAAACGGAGTATTAATTGAAACACAGTGCTTTTACCTGCCCCTGATGGACCGACTAAAGCTACGGTTTCTCCAGGTTTAATGGTCAGGGAGAAGTTGTGTAATGCATGTTGCTCTGGTCTTGATGGATAGTTGAAAACAATGTTATTAAAACTAATGGCTTCTGGCGCTGTTTTTGGTATGGGCAGAGAATTGGTCATTGAAACAATAACAGGTTCTGATTTTAATAATTCCAGAATACGTTCCATAGCACCGGCTGCCCGTTGGATATCGCCCCAGACTTCACTCAACGAAGCGGTATTAGTGGCAACCATCACGCCATAGAGTAAAAATTGACTGAGTTCCCCTAGCGATATTTTGCCTTCTTGTACCCATTGCGCACCTAACCAGATAATCGTCATCAGTCCACTAAACACAATAAATATGGCAAATGCGGACAGTAAGGCTCTCGCCAGTAATCGATATCGTGCAGTAGCAAATGCATTTTCTACTGATGAGTTGTAACGCTGGCTGTAATGATTTTCTAAATTATAGGATTGCAGAACTTGTATGGCATTAAATGTTTCACCTGCAATGGCACTGGTGTCTGCAATGCAATCTTGGTTTTTTTTGGATAAACGCCGTATTTTGCGCCCAAAAAACAGTAAAGGTAGTAAAATCAACGGTACAATGATCAGAATTAATCCAGTAAGCTCTAGGTTAGTGACTGATAACATGACCAAACTACCGATGAGCAATAAAGTATTGCGTAAAGTCACTGAAATACCTGCACCAACAACCGACTGGACTAATGTGGTATCGGTGGTAAGTCGTGAAAGCACTTCGCCTGTTCGAGTGGTTTCAAAAAAAGCCGGTTCCATTTTTAACACATGCTGATACAGTGTAGAGCGTATGTCGGCCACAATACGTTCACCTAACCACATGACAAGATAGTAGCGAATGGCTGAAAATACAGCCATGACGGCAACAATAGCAAGCAACAAAATAAAATAGTGGTTTAGCTTTTCAGGCTGTTGTAATAAATAGCCCTGATCGATAATCAATTTGATAGCGATGGGTACGGCCAATGCTGCGGCTGCGGCAATAATCAATACAAAGATAGCTACCAGCAAACGGAATGTGTAGGGTTTAAAAAAGCCAATCAATTGAATCAGTGAACTACCTTTTTGACGACCAGTTTGAGTGGTGGGCATAATGAAGATTATTGATTTGGGTTTCGTGAAGAGACTTAGTCTAACTTATCTTTTTTCTCAGAGTACCTGTTTTTAGGACAGATAAAAAATATGACAAAAAAAATCGCAGTTGAATTTGCTCAATTGACTAAACATTATCAGGAATCTGAACAAAGTCATGTCATTTTTAAACAACTGACCTTATCGATCGCTACGGGTGAATTTATTGTCTTATTGGGACGTAGTGGATCGGGAAAATCAACTTTACTCAATCTGATTAGTGGTATAGATCAGCCAACAGAAGGTAATATTAAAGTAAACGACACTGAACTTTGTGCCTTGTCCGAACATCAAAGGACATTGTTTAGACGGCATCATATTGGTTTTGTGTTTCAGGCCTACAATTTAATTCCCACCCTGACGGTTGCTGAAAACCTGTTATTGCCTCTGGAACTTATCAAACCAATTGATAATAAAGATCGGGAACGAGTCCATGATTTATTATCACAACTGGACTTGGCTAATCGCCTAGATACTTATCCAGACCGATTATCAGGTGGGGAGCAGCAACGCATTGCAATAGGCAGAGCGTTGATTCACAATCCGGACATTATTCTTGCAGACGAACCTACCGGTAATCTGGATCTGGAAACGAGTGAACAAGTTCTGGAAATATTAGATAAACTGGTTCGCGAGGCTGGTAAAACGCTGATTATGGCCACTCATAGCCAGCAAGTAATAGGACAAGCTGACCGAGTTTTTACAATCAATAATAAAGCACTGGAATTAATGGCAGACATAAAATGAAGCCGATTCTAAAAAAAGCCAGCCGCAATTTTTTATACCAGCACCCCTGGCAACTGGTTTTAGCCATACTAGGTATTACTCTGGGGGTTGCCGTTGTTGTTTCTATTGATCTGGCTCTGGATAGTTCTCTAAATTCATTTACCCAGACAACTCAAGCTCTATCAGGTAAGGCGACACACAGAATTACTGCAAGTGATGGCGGGCTAGATGAAAATCTATATCGATCATTACGTGTTGAATACGGCATCCAACATTTATCGCCAACAGTCAGTGGTTATGTCACCACGGAAAAACCTAGTGATAGTACTTTGAGACTTTATGGTATTGATCCTTTGATTGAAAGTTCTTTTCAATCATCCTGGCAGCAGGATAATGTGGCAGGGGATGGTTTACGTTTGATAACTGAACCCAACAGTGTATTAATCAGCCATCAAACGGCAATCAGATTAGGCTTAACGCTGGGTGAAACATTAACTGTTAGATCAGATACCGGTCAACATGATTTAACCCTTATCGGCTGGATATCTGAAGATAATGCAATCTCAAAAGAGTTGCTGGATAATTTATTGATTACCGATATTGCGACAGCTCAAGAGTGTTTAGGGTTATTAGGGAAACTTGATGCAATTGATGTCATTTTTGATCAAAGTCAGACATCATCTGATCAAATCTCAAAATTACACATATTGCGAAAAGCTTTGCCTTTAAATATACTCCTGACACCGTTGGAAAATCAAGCTGAATCATTGAAACAGATGACTCACGCATTTTCAATCAACTTAAAAGCATTAGGGCTACTGTCGCTATTGGTAGGGGTGTTTTTAATTTATAACACCATGACCTTTTTAGTGATTCAGCGTCGAGGTTTATTTGGCAGCTTGCGTTCGATAGGCGTAACTCGGAAGCAGGTTTTTCACCTTATTATCGGTGAAGCCATCATACTGGCGATAATTGGTACGGTATTAGGCAGTGTCTCAGGCATTTTACTGGGGCAAGGTTTATTACAATTAATTTCAGGCACGATTGATTCTTTCTTTTTTCGCGTAGACAGCAGTTCTTTAATACTTAGCCCTTTACTGATTGGTAAAGGAATTATACTGGGCTTAGGTGTCACATTACTGGCTGTATTAGCACCTGCATGGGAAGCAACTCGTCAATCACCTTATCGCACCTTAATACGATCTCAACTGGAATCCAGCAGTCGCCGCTTTATGAAAATAGCGGCTATCGTTGCGTCGTTTTTTATTTTGGGTAGTCTTGTGCTTATCCTGATTTCAGGAAAAAATGTCAGTCTGGGGCTCAGCAGTATTTTTCTGATGTTGTTTGGTTTTGCATTACTTATCCCCTGGGTTACGATTGGGTTGATGAAACTTTTTGAGACATTATTAGCAACTTCTCCCAGTGTGTTGGCTCGATTTCCCTTTCGACTAGTCAGAGCTGAAATTAGCAGAACTGGGATTGCACTTGCAACTTTAATGATTGCAGTTGCCGCATCAATAGGCATGGATTTAATGATTGGTAGTTTCCGACTCACCGTTTCTGAATGGTTACAAACATCCTTACAAGCCGATCTTTATGTCAGTTTATCGGGTAAAACACAGCTAACGGACAAGTCACAGGATGACCGGCAATTAAAAGCAGATTTGTCCCGTCTAAGTGGCGTGGACATGCTGAGTAACGTGCTACACACTCAATTAATTCATGACCAAACATCGACTGCGGTTGCCGTATTTGAATTAAATGAAAAATCTAAACGAGGATTTATTTTTAAACAACAGACTGATGATGTGTGGGAATCATTCATTCATCAAAATAGTCTATTCGTCACAGAACCCTATGCGTATCATAATAATACCCATATTGGCGACATCATTAAGTTAAAAACAGCACAGGGGGAACAAACCTTTAAGGTCACTGGAATTTATGCTGACTACAGTGGTGATCAGGGGCACCTTGCAATGAGTCGAGATATTTATCAAAAATTCTGGCCGGATTTGGGCTATACCGGAATAGGTATTTATCTTAAAGAGG
>CAZHUE010000110.1:0-9312 GCA_964535875.1 uncultured Methylomarinum sp. | reverse complement strand
ACTTTGCTTGAGATGTTGAGCAGATTTTGGCTATGTGCCGGTAAAGTGGCTCCATAGTCGTGCCGATTTAGTGGCTCCATGCCGCGCCGGTAAAGTGGCTCTATGTGTGTGCCGATTAACAGCCCCAATATGCAAATATTCTTTGTCACCGCAGAGGATATAAAAAAATATCAAATACAGGGATACCATCACATGATGGTAAAATTTCCCAACCCTGAAGATATTCCTAAGTTGACTGGCTCGGAGCCGAGAATTTTAAAAATATTGATGACTGGAAAGCAGCCTAAAGACATTGCTAGCATGGTGAATTTAGATGAAAGCCATGTACGTCGAATTATTATCGGGATACGTGCTAAATTCGATTGCGAAACCACCACTGAATTAGTACTTAAAGTTCAATACATGGGTATTAACATGGTATTTACCCAATGAATCAACCTCTGAATCGTGTATTTTACGCACGAATAACTCGTTGAAATTATCTATAATCAAGGCATTGTGTAAGTATCATAATCATTTTTAATTTATGGTGCTTATGCTAATGGCTACACAAAAAATCCTCTATATCGAAGATGACGAAGGTTGCAGGGAAGCAATCAAGAATGTTTTAGAAGTCTATTACGACTGTAAGGTTGACCTTGCTGTCAATGGTCTGGAAGGTGTTGAAAAAGCAATAATCAACATACCAGCGCCTTACTATGACGTAATTATCATGGACATAGGTTTACCTGATATTGATGGTGTAGAAGCCGCCAGGCGCATTAAAAACCGCATACCAGAACAGATTATTATTTCCAGCAGCGGACATGCTTTTTTGCCAGAAGACACGCCAGCCGATGCCTTTGATGCTAATTTCAGGAAACCATTTGCATCACAACTAAAGGAATTTAAAAAGTTCTGTGTCAGTGTTGATGTTGAATTGGTGGAATTAGAAGAAGTGGATTAATATGTATGGGTATTTGAAAGATAGGTAAAGAGTCAAAAATAACTTGAACTTTTAAAATCTCTCCAATGTAAGCTTTATTTGGTATACCTTTCAGAGAAAATGCGAGTTATTTTTGACTCTTTACGAGGCTATTATTTCAGACATGGACAAAAAAATCATGTAACATTGCTATTTTATAAATTAAAATTGCATATGAAATTTCTTACTCATTTTGGGTTAAAATACGTTCCATTCCAGGAGGGAGATATAGTACTGTGTGATCATCATTCATTCAGTAATCTAAAATCTAAGTTTAACCGATTATTGGAATTACCAGGTATTGGTGTTGTTATTGGGGAGTCTGATCTTAATGTAATTGTGGCGTTACGAAATATTACCAGCGAAGTTAAGACTGCAAAATATAACCTACATTATATCACCGAAACAGGGTTTTCTAGAAATCAGTTCTATCAAATATTAGCAAATAAACTTGGTGTTGAATTAGCTGCCAGACGTTTTGACCTTTGGTGCAATATCAAAGAAAGACTTGTTAACTTAAAAATGCAATGCAAAACTTTACCAGTCATTGTAATTGATAAAGCACAAAATTTACCACATGATCTTTTGATTGATTTACCTTCATTTTTAAATTTTAATTATGACTCTGAAGATATGTTAACTTTATGGCTTGCGGGAAACAATCACCTGCGTTATAAAATAAAGAAGAGTCAATATGAGACACTAAATTCAAGGATTAGAATTTGGCATGATCTAAAATCAACGCAAAGCTTAGAAACGTTTAAAAATTTTATTGAACATGGATTTAATCAAGCAGGATGTACAACAAAGTTGTTATCAGACGATGGCCTTAGAATTTTGAAAAATACAACAGAATGTTCACCGCAAAAAATTTATAACGCAATAAGCAATTGCCTTCAAATTGCTTATGAAAAAGACCTGACCCATATCCCGGATGCGCTGTTAAATCAGGTGTTGTGTGATAATAGGATCTAATGGGGTTAATCCGCCTACTAAAGTGGTTCTAGCGCAACAAAACCACCAACATTTATTAGAGGAAATTTTTACCAATCTATTATTATAATAAATCTCTTAGATAATTTTAAAACTCAGTGGAAAACATCAAATATAAATTTTACTGAATCGAGTAAAACTATAAATATTTAAATTTAACACAGGGGTTTTCATGGTTTTGTTATTTGATTCAGTGTTTTTTTAAAATTTTTATAAATTGCTATCAAAAAAAACAATTAACTAAAAACTGTAAAATTTAAAATGAACTCGAAAAAATTATCTGAAAAAATTACCTATCAATGGAATAAAGCCAATAAGGAATATCCAAAAAACAAAACCATAAATCAAGTATTTGAAGAACAAGCACTTAAAACACCGGACAATATTGCTGTTATTTTTAAAGAAAGTTCACTTACTTATAGAGAATTAAATATTAAAAGTAATCAGCTAGCTCGAATTATTCGATTAGCTTATTTATCACAAACAAACAGTGCATTACAGCCAGATATTTTTGTTCCACTATGTCTTGAGCGCTCATTTGAGATGATTATTTCAATTTTAGCGATATTAAAAGCCGGTGGCGCCTATGTTCCAATTGATCCTGAATTTCCTCAAGAACGTATACAATATATTTTAGAGGATACTGATGCCAAGATTGTATTAACACAAGAGAGGTTTAAAGAAAAATTAAATAGAGTTAATAAAAACCTGCAATATATAGCAGTTGATCGAGATGATTTTTCTGATATTGCTGCTGATAATTTACCAGCACAGAGTAAATCCAACGATCTTGCTTATGTTATTTATACTTCAGGCACCACAGGAAAACCGAAAGGGGTTCTTTTGGAGCATCGATCAATTGTCAACCGTATTGATTGGATGCAACAGGAATACTTAATCAATGAAAATGATAGAGTATTACATAAAACACCTTTTACGTTTGATGTTTCAGTTTGGGAGCTATTGTGGCCAAATTGGTATGGCGCTGCAGTGGTTATTGCAGAACCTGACGGACATAAAGATTGTAAATATTTATATAGACTGATAGAAAAAGAAACAATAACCATAGTACACTTTGTGCCTTCAATGCTTGATGCATTTTTATCTTATCTCAATACTTCCCATAAAATATCAAGTGCGCATCTTCGCTATATATTTTGCAGTGGTGAAGTATTAAAAGAAAAAACAGTAAATAACTTTTACCAATACTTAAATAATAAACATTTATCTTTATTTAATTTATATGGACCTACTGAAGCTGCTATTGATGTTACCTATAGTCAGTGCTTAGTCAAACAACCTATCACCATTGGCAAACCTATTCAAAATATTAAAACTTATATTCTTGATGATCAGCTTTCATTGGTTCCACAAGGAACAAAAGGCGAACTTTATATTTCAGGCGCAGGACTTGCTAGAGGTTACTTAAATAAACCAGAACTTACCCAAACATCCTTCATCAATAACCCTTTTGCCTCGCAAGAAGATATTAAAAATGGTTATACCAAATTATATAAAACAGGAGATTTATGTCGTTTTTTATCTGATGGCAATATTGAATATATCGGCCGTAATGATTTTCAAGTAAAAATTAGAGGTTTTAGAATTGAGCCAGTGGAAATTGAAAGCACACTTTCTAATATTGAAGGCATTAAAGAGATTTGTGTAATTGCAAAATTACGTACTATTGAACATACTGAACAGCAATATTTAGCAGTGTTTTATGTGTTGGATCAACAAGTTACAGTAACACAAGCAAATAAAAATACTAAAATTATTTCAGATGACCTTATTGCACAATTAAAAAATAGGCTTCCCGAATATATGATTCCATCGGCTTGGGTCGAGCTTTCAGAATTACCGTTAACTGCCTATGGTAAAATTGATCGAAAAGCATTGCCTGAGCCTAATTTTATTATTGAAAAAATTTATATAGCACCTCACACTGACACGGAGAAAAAAGTTTGCCAAATTTGGCAGGACATCTTAGGTTTTTCAAAAATTGGAATGGATGATAATTTTTTTAAAATTGGGGTTGATTCTATTATCGCAATTCGAGTTGGAGTTTTACTATCAAAATTTTTCAAAAAAAACATTTATGTTGGTGATATATTTAAACATAAAACAATTAAAGCATTATCTTGTTATATTGATTCTCAAGCTGCTGTAAATAATAAAATACCAGTGGCAAAAGACGATGCTTTGCCATTATCTTTTGCTCAGCAGCGATTATGCTTTATTGAGGAATATGAAAAAGGGACCAATGCCTATCATGTGCCTTGGCTTATCTCATTTGCCAGAGACATTAATATTAATGCACTAAAGCAAAGTATAGAATATATTGCAGACCGCCATAAAATCCTAAAAACAATTTTTCAACAGAATGAATCTGGACAGTATTATCAAATCATTTCTACTCATCCGCTTGAAATACAACAACACTGTTATTCATCGAAAGATCAATTGTTAAAGCAGTTAATAATAGATGTGAACAATCCATTTGATTTATCTAATAACTATCCGATTAGAGTTGTGCTTTATCAAAAAAACGATACTCAATTTACTCATTTATTGATTAATGTACATCATGTTGCCATTGATGGCTGGTCATCAGATCTTCTGGCCAATGAACTGTTGCAGTGCTATGAGCATTTTGCATACCAAAAATCTTTGCTATTACCGACATTAATAATTCAATATAAAGATTTTGCATGTTGGCAAAGAGTTTATTTGCAAAGTAAAAAACTTAAGGCACAACTTAATTATTGGCGAAGTAAATTATTAGATTATGAGAATTTATCACTGGCCACTGATAAACCAAGGCCAGCTAATTTCGAATTAGTGGGCAGCGATGTTAATTTTATATTAGATCAACGGTTATCCAATCAGCTAAAAAATCTTGCACAAGCAAAAGGATGTACTCTGTATACCTTAATGCTGACTGGTTTTTATATTTTATTGCATAAATATACTTCACAACAGGATATTACCATTGGCACACCTATCGCCAATAGGCATCATCCAGAAATTCAGAATTTAATTGGTTTTTTTGTTAATCATTTAATTTTAAGACAGCAAATTAAATCTGAGGACAATGCTGAGAATCTAATGGAAAATATACGAGAGGATTTACTGCAAGGGCAACTTTATCAAGATATTCCATTTGAACAATTAGTTACTGAACTTGATGTTGATAAAGACACTTCTCGTCACCCAATTTTTCAGGTTGCATTTTCTGTCCAAGGCGTTAAGGGGTGGTATTCACCCCAAATTTCACAATACTTTAAAACTGAATCTGTGCAAATGATATGTCCAGTTACCAAGCTTGATTTGTTGTTTATTGTTGATGGTGCTAAAGAACCCATGGAAATGACAATTAACTATGCCAGCGCACTATTTAATAAAACAACAATAGAGAAGTTGGCAGTGCACTATCAATTAATATTGACCCAATTGGTTGAGAAGTTTGAAACGAAGCTTATTCAAAATTATACAATTATAACTGATCAAGAATACCAGGAAATAGTATACCAATGGAATAAAACTGACAAAATGTACCCAAAAAATAAAACACTCCATCAACTATTTGAGAGCCAGGTATTTAAATCACCCAACAATATTGCGTTAACATTTAAAAATAAGTCATTAACTTACCAAGAATTAAATGTAAAAAGCAATCAATTGGCTCGGATTATTCAATGGCAATATCTTAATAAAGTAGGTCATGAATTACAGCCGGATACCTTGATTTTACTATGCTTTGAATGTTCTTTTGAGATGATCATTTCAATACTGGCAGTATTAAAGTCTGGGGGCGCTTATGTACCAATTGATTCTGAATTTCCCGATGATAGGATACGTTATATTCTAAAGGATACTGGTGCAAAGATAGTATTAACTCAAAGTTATTTTCAACAGAAATTCAACCAATTATCAGAAGATGTCTATTGTATTGTAGTTGATCAGTATAGTTTAAGTGATACAGTATCTAATAATTTAGCGCAATATAGCCAACCAAATCATTTAGCTTATGTGATTTATACGTCAGGGACTACCGGAAATCCTAAGGGCGTCCAAATAAGCCATCTTGGTGTTGTTAATGTAAGTATTGCGCAAAGCTTATTTTTAAAACTAGACAGTCAATCTACTGTACTGCAATATTCGTCAATAACTTTTGATGCATCAGTTGTTGAGATTTTTACTACTTTATTAACATGCGCTACATTAATTATTTGTTCTAAGCACTGTCGACACGATGTTTCTTTGCTTATTGAAACATTAAAAAGTTGGAAGGTTAATGTTGCAACAATACCGGTTGGTCTTTTATCTGAAATTTATACTAGAGGGTCCTTACCTTTTTTAAAAACTTTAGTTGTTGCTGGAGAAGTCTGCTCTAAACATATTATCGATAACTGGATAAAAACCAAAAATGTTATCAATGCCTATGGTCCAACCGAAAACACTGTATGTGCAACTATGCACCAATATCAACTTGGGGATATTAATAATAATATTGGTAAGCCTATTGGTAATATTAAGTGCTATATATTAACCCATTATTTACAACCTGTGCCTATTGGTGTTCAAGGTGAACTTTATATTGCTGGTGCGGGATTAGCTCGAGGATATTTAAATCAACCCGGATTAACCAAGGCGCGTTTTATCCATAACCTATTTGCAACAGCGAAGGATATTGAAAATGGTTATACGCGGCTTTATAAAACGGGTGATTTATGTCGCTGGCTGCCAGATGGAAATATTGAGTATATTGGTCGCAATGATTTTCAGGTCAAAATTAGAGGTTTTCGTATTGAATTAGGGGAAATTGAAAATGTTTTAGCATCTTTGCCTGGCATTCAATCCTCAGTTGTTATTGCACAAAACCATACCAATAAAACGGCTGATTTACTTGCCTATTATATTTGCGATAAGCGTTATGCTAATAAACATGAAAATAAAATTACTGATGATTGGGCCAATTTATATAATCATCAATATAAAGACATCTCAAATAGAGTGGAAGCTTATTTTTCCGGTTGGAATAGCTATATTACAGGTGAATCCTTAGCATTAGAAGAAATGAAACAGTGGCAAGCACAAACACTTAAACGCATTAAAAAATATAAGATAGATAGCATTTTTGAGATAGGTGTTGGTACGGGTCTATTGATGTACCCTTTGTTAGAATACAGTAAATATTATGCTGGTATTGATATTTCATTAGCGGTTATTGAGCACCATCAACACTATCTTAAATCTCATACTTATAAGGCTCAACTTATTCAAGGCAATGCCGATCAAATTGATCAAATTATGACAGAGCAGCTACATGATTGTGTTGTGATTAATTCGGTCGTCCAGTATTTCCCCAATATTCGGTATTTTGACAAGGTTATTCTCAAGATACTTAAGAAACTAACGTCAGATGGTATTATATTTATTGGTGATGTCAGAGACTACAATTATCACAATGATTTAATTGAAGCCAAACAAATCTATCAAAATCACACGACGGATCAAGAAGTGATTAACGATATTGCCTTTAAAGAAAATGAGCTGCTAATTGCGCCCGATTATTTTTTATGGCAACAAAATACTTTTTGTAATTATTCAATTGATATACTGGAAAAGGGCGGGGATTATTGCAATGAACTCAATCAATATCGCTACGATGTTATCATTAAAAAACAAAAGTCATTATTAAAAAATAAGCCGGATATTAATATTGTTCATGGTTTGGATATCGCTACAGTCTCAGCACAACTACAACAGATTTCTGGCAATAAAGCGCTTGTGATCGATGGTGTCATTAATCCATGGTTAAATAAAGAAAAACGGCGTGTTATTAATCAATATCAATCCATGGCAAAACAGTTTGGCCTTGACTGTAAACTACATCGAAAAAGCCAGCTTGGCAAAGGCTATCTCAGTGTCAGTTTTGCCTGTATTGATCTTTGTACAAGCGATATTTTTAAACATTTAGCTGGCAAAGTTACAAACACCTACAATATACCCTGGCAGTCCGCCATTAACCAAGAGGATATTATTAAAGCATTATCGCAGAAATTACCACAGTATATGATTCCAAGTTATTTTATGCGTTTAGAAAAAATGCCACTGAGTATCAATGGTAAAATTGACAGAAAATCATTACCTAAGTATATACCATTGGCAGATGAACATTATGTTAAACCTATTACGGATGAAGAAAAAAAGATATGTGATCTTTGGCAGTTGTTACTAGGTGTGAATAAAATTGGCACCAATAGTAATTTCTTTAGCATTGGGGGGAATTCTATTCTCGCAATCCAGGTAGCATTTCAAATGAGCGCCTTATTTGATCTTAAGATCTCAGTAGCCGATATTTTTAAATACCAAACGCCGAGGTCTTTGGCAGATTTCTTAATACATAAACCATTTAATGTAATTAAGTCATTTTCAGCACATGGGGATACTGAAAAAAATCAAGATAAGCCTATTATGTATTTTATTCACCCCAGTTGTGCCGGTAGTGAAGTTTACCAGTCAATGGCAGAAAAATTATTAGACTATTATCACTGCATTGGTATTGATAATTATAATTTATATGCTGCCAAGGAAATAACTTCACTGACATCATTGGCAAAATATTATTTATCAAAGATAATACCATTTAAATCATATGATCAAAAAATTACATTATTAGGCTGGTCACTTGGTGGTCTTATTGCGTTAGAAATGGCCTATTTTCTTGAACAAGAAAGCTATAACAATATTGAGGTTATTTTACTAGACACACATATTCCAAGCAAATCAGATAAAGCAACACAGGCATCTGTTGTTGACGCGATGATTAAAAAAATGGGGATTCTAGAAAATAATGCTGAGTATATTGCGAAGATAAAAAATCTATTTAGTATTGAGAAAAGCATTCAACAATGCAAACTTTCAGGAAATCTACAACATAGTGCAGTGTATTTATTTAAAGCTGGAGAAACACAACCAACCAACAATTTTGATAATGTGAGTATTAATATTTCAAAGACGATTAGCGTTCCTACAGATCATTTTGGATTGATTCAATATATAGTTAAGCATTGGCATCTCTATAAAAAAACGTTTGAAACGTTTGATTTTAATGAACTATCTCAATAAACACCAATCACAAAGGAAAGGCTATATTTAAAAGTAATGTGGCAAATTTAAAGGTGCCTACAGCCCTGATTGAATATGCTAAAAAGAGCTGTAATGGCCTTAAAAATAACTGGATTAAGATATGAAAATAAATTTATTTGGAATATTTTGCTATCGTAAATCACCTATTAAAACCTCATTACCCTATACAAAAGAAGCAATTATGTGGATTAAAATATTTT
>CAZHUE010000109.1:0-9324 GCA_964535875.1 uncultured Methylomarinum sp. | reverse complement strand
AAATTTGCTGGAACGACTCATGAATTATGAGAACGATATTCTGCGCTTTATGGAAAATGCACAGGTACCGTTCACTAATAATGCGGCAGAAAGATCGATACGCATGACCAAGGTTCCGCAGAAAATATCGGACTGTTTTCGAAGCATGGAGGGTGCCAGGATGTTCTGTCTATTCGGGGATATTTATTAAGCTGTCAAGAAGCAAGGTTTCAGCACTAGTCAGTCTATGATGCTCATTTTTGAGGGAAAGCTGCCTGATTTCAAAAACGCTGAGTAGTTACTTAATAACTTACATTCTCTTACATTAATATAAGAAGCTGATCTAAAATTTTCTTATTTGTTGCTAAGATTTGCTTAGGAAAGACCCCCTCTGTTCCTCTAAAATCGGTAACCGTTCCCCCTGCTTCTTTTACAATCAAAGCACCTGCGGCAACATCATATAAATTGAGTTCCTGCTCCCAAAAGGCATCAACCTGCCCATCAGCCACCAAACACAAGTCCATAGCCGCTGACCCAAAACGTCGTTGTCCCGTTGTTTTCTGTGCAATTCTAGAAAAACGGTCAAGATTATTGTCTTCCAAATAAGAGCGTAAGCAGGCAAAACCAGTCGCAATCATTGAATCTGCCAAACTACTTTCTGAGGAAACTGAAATAGTTTTTCCATTCTTGCTTGAACCTTTATCTTTTGCTGCAAGATATAAATCATCCAAAGCGGGAGCAAATACAGAGCCGGCAACAAGTTCCTGACCAATTTCTAATGCTACGCTTATTGACCAAAAATATTGTCCTTTAGCAAAAGAGTGCGTCCCATCTATAGGATCAACAATCCAGCGATTAGATTGATCATCAGATTGCCCACTTTCTTCACCCCAAAAACCATATTCTGGGTATGCTTTAGCCAATGCCTCTTTTAAGAACTGTTCCACTGCAATATCAGCATCTGTCACTAAGTCTCTGGAGCTTTTTTTAGTGATGCCCACATTTTCTAAATCATTAAAGTGGTGCATAGCAATATCACCCGCTTCACGAATTATTTTTTCAAGAATAGCTGAAGAAATAGACATTTAAATTCCATTGTAAAATTGATTTTAACATTAACTAGATTAAATACTCTGATTTATCATGGCCCACATCAATTAAAACTTGCATCCATTTTGGTGAAACACCACGCCCCGTCCAGGTTTGTGATAAATCATCTGGATTTCGATATTTAGGTGCAACTTTTTTTACATTTTTAACGGCTTTATTTTCATCATCTCTAATATCTACAGTTACTCCAATTGACGATGCCAATATTTTAATTTTATTAATAACTTCTTTGCGTTTTTCCAGCTGTTTTTCTTTTAAAACTTTTTTCGCTTTATCAATAACAACTTGTAATTCTTTTTCAGAAAGGTTTTGATAATCATTCATATAATTAAGTACCCATGCATAATTACTTTAAAACTAATTACAGAGCCAGTATAACATTATCTATTTATATAATATTCGATATTATTTTTGAATTACTTCAAATTTAATTTCATTTAAAATCTCATTCTCTTCATTTACAAGTCTGGCGACCCATGCACCTGGTTTAGAAAAAGGTATATATTTTTTCGTAGAAACTCTCCACCTGGGTCCATTTATATTTACTTTCCTATTAAATTCCATCTGGTTTTCCCATAACCATTGGTGATATAAAACCTTACCATTCATATCCATTATTTCTGTAAAGTAATTAATTTTTGTATCTTTTTGCCTACTTACTTTTACAAAGGATATTATATTATCTACCGGCTCTCTATTAATTAAAGCAGTAGTTAATAATGCTCTAGATATTTTAGTCTTATCAGTTGATTCAGAATATTCTCGAGTTTTCTTGCTTATTTTATTATTATCTAAAGAAAGAGAAGTATCTTTATTATTTTCATAGGTTGGCGAGGGGTTATTATCTTCACTTAAAGGTCTTGTTTTTTTATTTTCACTATAATCTAAATATAAATCATCAAAAGATTCACGAGAAAATGATTTCTCCTGTTCATTAATACTGTTATCAATGGCTTTAGCAGAAGATTTAGTAACTGAATCTGCAATAACTTGTTTAATATCTTTGTTTTGATTAAAAGAGTCTTCTGAGACTGCTTTGGATTTTAAGGGTTCTTTCTCTTCCTTTTTATGTTCATCCAAGTTGATCGAAGAATCATTCACTGATTCGGCAATAACCTGTTTTATATCTTTCTTTTGATTTAAAGAGTCATCACTGCCTGGCAAGGGTTCAGGGGTAATTTTTTCTACATCTTTATGTGCACTATTTTCAAAAGGTTCACTAATTTGAACATCTTGAACTTCATCAATCACTTCAACAGGTATTTTAATTTCTGTCTGTCTATCTACATCCTGATTAGTTTTTTTCTGTTGATCAATTTCTTTCTTAACAAAAGAGGTTTCTGGTTCAATATCATAAGAACCAACATTAAGTATATAAATTGGCAGCAAAATAATACTCAGAAGTATTCCTGCCACGACTACAATTTTTGTTATACCCCATTCACCCATCTTTACTTCCTGCTGAATAACTTCTGTTTGGACATTACCTGCACCACCAGCCTTACCGTTATGTTTTATTACAATTCTCTCTTGATCGGTCATTTTCTCTACTCATTTTCAAAGTGTTTTTACTAAGTATTTAAAGTGCTAGTTAATTTTTTTTATTTATCTATACTTAGATTTGTTAATATATCATTATATCCACTTTCATCTTTTGAAATACTGGGAAGTTGCATGAACAACCTGCTAAAACTGTTTCGAGATTCATCCGCTTTCTATGGCAGTAATGCTGTCTTCATTGAAGATTTATACGAACAGTACCTTGAAAACCCTGAGCTGGTACCACAAAGCTGGCGAGCAAAATTTAACGATATTCATAATGGATCAAGGCATGAGCAAGCCCATAGCCCAATCGTCGATCGGTTTGAAAAACTAGCAACAACATCAGTCGGAAGACTTTCAAAATTACAGGGTTATACTGAAGAAAGTGTAAAAAAACAGTCCGCTGTTGCCAGACTCATAAACCATTATCGAGTTCGCGGTCACCAAATTGCTGCAAACAACCCCTTAGGAAATATTCAGGAAACGCCTGCTGATTTAGAATTAGCATACTACGGCTTAGCAGAACCTGATATGAATACAATATTTCATACGGGTACTCTCTACGGTGTTGATAAACTGCCTTTAAGAAAAATCTTATCGACCCTCAAAGAAATTTATTGTGGCAGTATAGGGACTGAATACATGCATATAGTTGATTCAGAAGCTAAACGATGGATAAAAAATAAGTTGGAAGGTAATAAGCTTGATTCTCTAAATAATACTGCTGAAAAAAAAGTCTCAAACTTAAAACTATTAACATCCGCAGAAGGAATTGAAAAACATTTACACCGTAAATATGTCGGACAAAAAAGGTTCTCGTTAGAAGGAGCTGAATGCCTAATACCCATTTTAGATGAGCTGATTCAAAATAGTGGTGAAAACCAGGTAAAAGAAATTGTCATTGGCATGGCGCACCGCGGGCGATTAAATGTCCTCGTTAATATTTTAGGAAAAAGTCCTGCTCAACTATTTGGAGAATTCGAAGGAACGAATACATCTATTCCCGGTGCTATTACTGGTGATGTCAAATACCACATGGGCTTTTCGTCCAACATCGCGACATCTGGAGGAGCTGTTCATCTGACACTGGCATTCAACCCATCTCACCTCGAAATTATCAACCCTGTAGTTGAAGGATCAGTTAAAGCAAGGCAAGATCGCCGTGGAAAAGGTAGTCGAGATACTATTATTCCCGTTTTAATTCATGGTGATGCGGCTTTTGCTGGACAAGGTATTGTGATGGAAACACTTAACATGTCTAAAACACGTGCTTTTTCCACAGGAGGGACAATTCATATCGTCATAAACAACCAAATCGGTTTTACAACCAGTAATGCCATGGATGCCCGTTCTACTCAATACTGCACCGATGTTGCAACGATGATTCATGCCCCGGTATTTCATGTCAATGGAGATGATCCAGAAGCCGTCATATTTGTCACTCAAATGGCTTTGGATTTTCGTATGCAATTTAATCAAGATGTGGTTATTGATCTAATTTGTTATCGAAGATTAGGTCACAATGAGGCAGATGAACCTGCCGCCACTCAACCGATGATGTACAAAAAAATCCGTGACATTGCTTCGGTTCGTGAATTATATGCTAATAAATTAATAACTGAGGGGGTTATTACTGAACAAACTTCTTTGGAGATGGAAAAAGAGTACCAACAACTCTTAGCAGAAGGAAACCCTGTTTCTCGACCCATACTCAGTGATTCGAGCTATTCATTTTCAGGGCAATGGGAAAAATACACGAATCAGGAATGGACAGTAGCTTGTGATACTCGTGTTTCACTTGAGGATATTCGCTTTTGTAATAATAAACTCCATGAATTACCCGCTGAATTTGAATTACACCCTAGGGTAGCCAAAGTTATGGAAAATAGGGCGAAAATGTCAGCAGGTGCGTTGGCAATTGACTGGGGGTTTGCAGAAAATATGGCTTATGCCACAATTATTTTAGAAGGCATACCCATTCGTCTTATTGGCCAGGATGTTGGTAGAGGTACTTTTTCACATCGACATATTGCCTTGCACAATCAACTTAATGGTGAAACCTGGTATCCCATTCAACATCTATCTGAAAACCAGGGACGAGCACAAATTTTTGACTCTCTTCTATCAGAAGCAGGTGTATTGGGGTTTGAATATGGCTATAGTTCTACCGAACCCGAAAAACTGATTATTTGGGAAGCCCAGTTTGGCGATTTTGCTAATGGTGCCCAGGTCGTTATAGACCAGTTTATTAGCTCAGGTGAGTCTAAATGGGGTAGATTAAGTGGTTTGGTTTTGCTTTTACCTCATGGTTTTGAAGGTCAAGGCCCAGAACATTCATCAGCTAGACTAGAGCGTTATCTCCAACTATGTGCTGATCATAATATACAGGTTTGTAACCCGACAACTCCGTCGCAAATTTTTCATTTACTCAGGCGTCAGCAACTTAGACCATATCGTAAGCCTCTTATTGTAATGAGCCCTAAAAGCTTACTTAGACATAAATTAGCAACATCAACGCTTGAAGACCTTACTGATGGAGAGTTTTTACCCATTATTCCCGAGTTGGACGAACACAAACCTAAAAAAATCACCCGCTTAGTCTTATGCTCTGGAAAAGTTTATTATGATTTATTAGAAAATCGTCGTTCTGATAATCTTGATCATATTGCTATTATTCGGATAGAACAGCTCTATCCATTCCCTGGCGATTTATTTAAAGCCGAAGTCAAGAAATACCCAAATCTACAACAAATTGTCTGGTGTCAGGAAGAACCAAAAAATCAGGGAGCATGGTATCAATCCAAACACCATTTCTACGACAATATTGACAAAAAATTTACTATTGCTTATGCAGGAAGACCTGCTTCAGCTGCACCTGCTGTTGGCAATTATGGTGTTCATATTGAACAGCAAAAAGCGGTTGTACATGCCGCACTTTACGATATAAATGAAGGAAATTAATATGAGTTTTGAAATTCTGGTTCCTAGCCTACCTGAATCCGTTTCTGATGCAACACTGGCAACTTGGCATAAAAAACAAGGCGATTTCGTAAATAAAAATGACAATCTGGTTGATCTGGAAACAGATAAAGTCGTATTAGAAGTCACTGCTCCTGAATCAGGCATACTCAGCAAAATCGTTCATCATGATGGTGCCATAGTTGTGGGCGGTGATGTATTAGCGATATTAGAATTAAAAGATGCCAGTGATGAGGTCTCTCAACCTGCAACTACTTCTCAAACCTCATCTCCTTCAACTGATGAAGATATTCCATTAAGCCCAGCGGTTCGACGTTTAATCCTGGAAAATAATCTTGACCCTCATACAATTAGCGGATCAGGAAAAAACGGCAGAATAACTAAAACAGATGTACTGAAGCATCTTGAAAATAGTCAACAAGTCGCTGAAAAATTCATTCAAAAAATCACACCAGAATCAACGGTTACGGCTGAACCAGAGCATATTTCAACAACCCCATCCAGTTTTAGACCAGAGCAACGCGTTCCCATGACTCGCCTTCGAGCAAAAGTAGCAGAACGCTTACTACAAGCTCAACAAAATGCAGCTATGCTGACAACTTTTAACGAAGTTAATATGAAAAACGTCATTGATTTAAGAAACCAATACAAAGACCGCTTCCAACAAAAACACGAAATAAAACTAGGATTTATGTCTTTCTTTGTTAAATCATCAATTGAAGCCCTAAAAAAACATCCAGCAATTAATGCCTCTATTGATGGTAATGATATTATTTATCATGGTTATTACGACATGGGCATTGCAGTTTCAACACCTCGCGGCCTTATTGTTCCCGTTATAAAAGATGCAGATCAACTTGATTTTGCAGGGATTGAAAAAAGTATTTTTAATTACGGATCAAAAGCAAAAGAAGGCACTTTGAGCTATGAAGATTTAACTGGCGGTACATTTACCATCACAAATGGTGGTATTTTTGGCTCAATGCTATCAACTCCTATTCTAAACCCTCCTCAATGCGCAATTCTAGGAATGCATGCAATCACTGAAAGACCTGTCGTAGAAGAGGGTGAAATAGTCATACGTCCAATCATGTATTTAGCATTATCGTACGACCATCGATTGGTTGATGGAAAAGAAGCGGTACAGTTTTTAGTGACGATTAAAGAATGTCTGGAATCCCCTGCGCATCTTTTACTTAATTTATAGGTATTGCTTATGGCCAATTCAAAATTAAACTATGATGTCATTATTATTGGAGCGGGGCCTGCTGGTTATGTAGCCGCTATCCGTTGCGCCCAGTTAGGTTTTAAAACTGCATGTATAGACAATTGGAGCAACCCTAAAGGAAACGCTAGTCCTGGCGGGACATTTGTCAATGCTGGCTGTATTTCTTCCATGGCATTATTAGAATCTTCAAAAATATTCAATTTACTAAACAATGAAATTTCTATACATGGTATTAAAATTGATAAACTGAGTATAGATATAGCCCAAATGATCAATAGAAAAGATTCTATTATCAACTCCTTAAGTCAACACATCACTCAATTATTTGAACTTAATCATATTGATTGCATTCACGCACATGGAAAATTATTAGCGGTTGGTCAAGTTGAAGCAACTGATATAAATACTGACATTAGTACTGTTTATACTGCGGAACATATTATTCTGGCAACCGGCTCACATCCCTCTAAATTGCCCTGCGCGCCAATTGATAATGAATCAATTATTGATTCTACTCTGGCACTTAGTTTACGAGAAACACCCAAAAAATTAGCCATTATAGGTGCAGGCATTATTGGCCTAGAATTAGCAGGAATATGGAACCGTCTGGGATCTGATGTAATTTTGCTGGAAGCACAAGATTCTTTTTTAACTCCTACTGATCAACAAATATCAGAACAAGCCTATCAAATTTTCACCAAGCAAGGTTTAGATATACGTTTAGGTGCTCGAGTTATCTCCACAAAAAAAGGTTCTAAAAAAGTAACCGTAGAATATCAAGATAATGAAGGAACCCACACCATTCGTCTGGACAAATTGATTGTAGCCACAGGGCGGGAACCAAATAGTGAAAACCTGGCAGCAGATGAAGCAGAACTGTTATTGGATGATAATGGATTTGTCCATGTTGATGAAAATTGTTGTACATCTCTACCCGGAATTTATGCTATTGGGGATCTAACCTCACTTGGGCCCATGCTGGCACATAAAGGGCTCGAGGAAGGTGTTTTTGTTGCAGAAAATATAGCCGAACAAGGCAAACCCATCAATTACAATACTATTCCCAGCGTTATCTATAGCTCACCGGAAATAGCCTGGGTTGGTCAAACAGAACAGACCTTACAAGCAGTAGGTGAACCCTATAAAATCGGGATTTTTCCATTTTCCGCCTCAGTACGTGCACTGGCGGCAGGAAAAACGGATGGTATGGTTAAAATTATTACACATGCTGAAACTGATGCAATTCTTGGTGTACATATTATCGGCGAACAAGCTGCTGAATTAATTGCCGAATCTGTATTAGCGATGGAATTCTCCGCCAGTGCTGAAGACCTTGCTAGAACCATTCATGCCCACCCTTCCATATCAGAGGCTATACATGAGGCAGCACTTGCTCTGGATAACAGAGCCTTACACTTACCTCCTTCACTGTCATAATTAAGTGATAGACAACTTCAACCTGAAGGTATTTCATATATATTATGCCTTCAGAATGAACTAATGACATAGTAACTCGATAAAAACAGTGATAATTGAGTTATAAACCCTTAAAGTAGCCACCAATCTTATGGATAGTTTTTGCCATTTTTCTTCATTTTGTTATAGTGACTGAGACCAGCAATCAAAAATTTATTTAATAATAAATTAATATTGGGAATCTAGAGATATATTTCAAAATATTAAAAATGAGAGGTTTTATGAAAATAATAACTAATAAAACGAAGGATTTACACAAAGAACAATCAACAAAACCAGAAAAAAACAATTTAATAGGCTTCAAACCTATAACTTTAATAACAATACTATTAAGTCTGATTTTTTCATCAATGGCTATTGCACATAGAGGAGCAAAAAATGAAATTGATACTTGTCGCATATCTGTTGGAAATGAAGTCGTTCATTTCTCAGCTTACACACCAATATTAACACCTGGTGCTAGTTACTGTCATAACATTCCAGAACTAGGACTTACACATTTAGTTATTGATTACGAAGGGAAAAAACTGAGAAACACTACTGTAGAATTTGAGGTGACTAAAGAGCCTGAAGGAACAAGAATCTTTTATCAAGAACCTCAAAAGATAAAAAAAGGTTCATTAGATGCTAAAATTGATTTCACAAATTTTGGTATAGGTGAATATTTAACCCATATAACAATCATGCATGAAGGTGAAAAATTAGACAGTCACTTACCTTTTTCTGTCGGCATAGGCGAAGATAATACGCCTTATAAACTGATTATTCCTATAATTTTAATTATTATTACTTGGATAATAGTGCAAGTTAAAACTAAAAATAGAGAATATTCAAGTGGTGATCATTTAGATAGTTAATGTTATCCCAAATTAAAACTAAAATTTAGCCTGTTTTAAAAGTAAAGGCTGTTTAAAAATCACCAAACAATACTTACCCCTCTTAATCCGCATGTCATAAATGAAATCAACCATTTATCATGTGGATTATCTACCCACCACTGTAAGAAAAAG
>CAZHUE010000108.1:0-9327 GCA_964535875.1 uncultured Methylomarinum sp. | reverse complement strand
AGATGGACAAGCTGTCATTGTTATTCTCTCAGAAAAAAACAACAGGATATCAAAAATATATTAATTTAACAATGCCAGATTATCTAAGGTAGTTTTACAATAGTACCCTTTAAAGCAACGCCAGCCAGCACGTTACCAGCACCACATTGGTAGGCTGTAGTGCTATCAAATTCTTTACTTTTGTAATTGGACTTAATTTTGATGACTGCATTTCCACCTTCTTTTATTGCACGCTTTTTTAATGTTATTAATGCAGATAAAAACGCCTGAGTACAAGCTTCTTCATCAGACTTTAAAAAAGCATTAGTCTTTTTGTTAGTACTCACCTCACCCCAATTTTTTAATATTTTTCCATGTTTTTGGTTGCCGAAGTAAAAGCGTACTTCCGTTCCGAGTTTTTGTTTTGCTTGCTCCAGAGACATAACATTTTCTATTGAAAATTCAGATATATCTTCACGGGCTAAAACTAAGTTACTGCTAAAACCAAGAAGCAACAATACAGCTACCATAATTATTTTTTTCATTCTTCTATTCTCTCTATTATAAATTGGATAATTTGTAATAAAAAAGTATATCTACTTAGTAAATATTAATCAAATCTAAGTCATAGGGTATGATAAAAAGTGAAGTTTCGCTAAAGCATCGTATTTGTATTTGATCCTACAAAATTCCTAACATTCTCAGCTATCTTATTATTGTTGAGTTTCGATAGGTCTTCCTCCTATACAAATGTCTAGGTTTACGTCACTTAATAATCATGCCTTTGTCATGTGATTTATATTAGAGAAAAGAGATTATTTTTCAGCAGCATCGTCCAATTCAAGTTGAATAGGGTTGTTGTTGATTGTATTAAAATCTGCCCAATATACTTTTGACCCAAATTCAATATAAGGCACTTTAAGTTCAGAGCCATCATAGGTAGCAGCACATTCTTGTTTAGTGCATGGGCCTGATAAGCATTGAAATTCTACTTGGTAGTCACAGATTGTTCTTAGTACAAATCAACAGGATCAATATCAATTGACCAGCGTACTTTTTTACCTTCTTTAATCTTATAGAGTTGGGGTATTAATTGATCTAACAAAGTTTGTAATCGTTTCCGATGTGTATTTTGTAGTAATAGCTGAAAATGGTAATAGCCAGCACGTTTTGCCATAGGTGCAGAAACCGGACCCAAAATTAGTGTATTGTTGTTATTAATTTTTTGAATGATAGAACAAACGGTTTTCAAAAAAGTTTGTGGATCTGTCGGGTTTGATGCATAGACCCTTAAAAGTGCTTGAAAGCTGAATGGAGGTAAGGAGGCTTGTTGTCTTTCTGTTAATGCAGTTTTTGCAAATTTGTTATAACCTTCTTTAAGCAGCACTGTTAACAAGGGGTGATTAGGTTGTCGGGTTTGTAGTATGACCTTACCTGGTTTTTCAGCCCGCCCTGCTCGCCCTGCTACCTGGATGATTAATTGCGCAAGTTTTTCGGTAGCATGAAAGTCAATACTAAAGAGGCCACTATCTACATCCAGTATGGCGACTAAAGTTACATTGGGGAAATGGTGTCCTTTAGCTAACATTTGGGTGCCAAGAATAATATCTACCTTACCTTGATTAATTTTTTCCAGATGCTTTTCCAGTGACCCTTTTCGTTGAGTTGTATCTTTATCAAGTCGAACAACTTTATGTTTAGGAAATAACGTTTGTAAACCTTGCTCAATACGTTCAGTTCCTAATCCCAAAGGTTTAAGTTCCCCTGTTTTACAAGAAGGACATTGATTTAACAACTGTTGCTGGTAACCACAATGGTGACAACGAAGAGCTTTTTCTGCATAGTGTATAACTAAACAAGTATCACAATGGTGACAACGTGCCACCCAGGCGCAAGTATGACAAATTTGTACCGGTGCAAATCCTCGGCGATTGAGGAATAATAAAACCTGTTCATTTTTAGCCAGTGTTTTTTTAATTTGAGTGATCAATGGCTCAGAAAGTCCATCCTGTAATTTTTTGTTTCGAATATCAAATAATAAAAACTTAGGTTTAATGGCAACCCCGGCTCTTTCTGATAAATGTAGTAACTCATAGCGTTTTTTCTCGGCATTATGCATTGATTCTAATGACGGTGTCGCAGTACCTAATATAATGGGTACATTGAAAATTTTTGCTCTGATTATAGCCAGGTCTCTAGCAGAAAAGCGAAAACCTTCTTGTTGCTTAAAAGAACTATCATGTTCTTCATCTAAAATAATCAGACCCAGATTTTTTAAAGGGGTAAATAACGCAGAGCGAGTGCCTAAAAGGATTGAACACTGTCCTTGTTGCATTTCAAGCCAGGCGGTGTGTCTTTGATTTTCGGTAAGCTTTGAGTGAGAAATCGATAGTCCTACTGAAAAACGCTGTTTAAAGCGATTTTCTAGTTGAGGCGTTAAGGTTATTTCTGGAAGCAGCACAATTACTTGTTGCCCAAGATCGAGCACTTGCTGAATAACTTGCATATAGACTTCGGTCTTTCCACTTCCTGTTACGCCTTCTAGTAAAGAAACAGAAAAGTGTCCTAATTTTTTAGTTAACTCATTAATTGATTGTAATTGTTGTTCGTTAGGCGTTAAAGGTGGTTCCGGGTTGCTTAAACTTTTAATAGAAGATTTAGTTTTTAATTCGACTGAAAGAAGATCTTTATCAAATAGAGCTTTAACAACAGGGTGCCAGTTTTTATTCCATTGGCTTAAGTCATGTGCTGATAAACTTTTACTTTGGGATTGAAAAAATTCAAACAACTGTTTTTGTTTGGGTGAGCGTTTTAACTGTTCTGAGTTTAACAATTTGCCCTTATCAGATAAAAAATAGTGTTTTTCTTCAGCAAGCTTGGCTTTTTTTCCTTTTCTAAGTGAAACTGGGAAAGCTGCACTAAAAACTTCGCCTAAAGGGTAATGATAGTAGCTGCTGGCCCACTGAAGCAGTTGGATATCTTTATTTCCTATTAACGATGATTCATCAAGAATCTCAATTATTTGTTTTAAACGATCAATATTTATATCGCTGGTTTCACCACATTTAATTACAAATCCAACTTTTTTAGTTTTCCCAAAAGGAACTACAACACGAGTCCCTGTTTGTAGAGGGTTGTTTATAAAATGATTGGGTACTAAATAGTCAAATAGGCGATTTAAAGGAATAGGGATAGCAACACTTATAATTAACGGATTTTTTTTAGATGAATTGACCATTAATTATCTTTTTTCTGAGAAAAAGAGGGAGAAGACTTACTTCTATTGGAGTTAAAGAGTTACTCACAAAACCTGTGGATAACTCTGTGGACTGTTACTTATAAATAGGGCTAAAGACCCGTGCTTATTGACTTTATGCTAGATTGAACAATTTTAACACATTAAATATTTTCTTTTATAATCAATATCTTAGCAAAGTCAATGCCGATTTGTTATTTTTTATCTAAAAAAATCCAAAAAACTAATACAAATGTGTATAAAGTCTGTTAGAACTTTGTTTTTATATTATGGTTTTCTAAATTTAAGAGTCATTCGGTCGCTTTCACCAATAGATAAGTATTTTTCCTTATCCTGTTCTTTCAGGCGCAATGAGGGTGGTAATGACCATACACCTTCTGGGTGAATAGTCGTGTCTTTTGGGTTAGCGTTAATTTCAGATTGTCCAACAAACTTAAAGCCTGCTTTTTCAGCTAAAGCGATAACAAAACATTGCTTTACATAACCTGACATTGCCTTGGGGTCTTGCTCAGATCCTTCAATAGCTCGATGCTCAACCACACCCAGTATTCCACCAGGTTTTAGCGCATTAAACATAGCTTTAAACACGGTATTTTCCTGATTATTTTTCATCCAGTTATGTATATTGCGAAAAGTGAGCACTCTATCAGCAGAGCCATTAGGGGCAATATCCAGCTCTTTAGGTGGCTGGAGTGTAGTGATAATCGTTTTGCTATAAATATTGGGTTGAGCATTTATTTTTTCTTTAAATTTTTTTAAGTTTTTGCTGAAATAGGCAATATCAGAGTTTGCGGAAAAATGTGCGGCATATAGTTTTCCTTTGTCTTTAAGATAAGGCGCTAAAATTTCAGTGTACCAACCTTTCCCTCCAGGCCATATTTCAACAACCGTCATGTCGGGTTCAACTTCAAAAAAACTGAGGGTTTCAAGAGGATGTCTATATTGATCACGATTTTTATGTTCCGTTGAACGGTGATTCCCATTGATGGCTTGCTGTAATAAAGAATTGTCCGATGCATTAACTGCTGAAAAGGAAAATAAAAGTAAACTTGCTAGTAAGGTGTGTTTCATTTAGATAACCTATAAAATAATTTTGGGTTTATTCCACTGCTGTAATAGACTTAATGAAGCTAGTCCTAAAAAGGCAACCAAAGTCCAACCTGGAATACTCAGCCCTAAAAATGTCCATAGTACTTCTGCACAATCGCCAGTACCATTGAGCATTAGTTTAATGGTGTCCATTATTGGGAAATTCTCAAAGACATAACTAAGCCCCGGGCCGCATTCAGGAATTTCATCAGCGGGTAAGTTTTGTATCCATACGTGGCGTACGGATATAGCTGCGCCACAAAGGGCGGTGATTGTACCTAAAATTGAATAGGCTTTTAAACCACAAGCTTTTGGGTTGTGAATAGCTGCAACTAGAAAAACAAGTCCAGTGATTAAAATTGCAATTCGTTGGGATATACATAAAGGGCAAGGTTCCATTTCTTCAACAAATTGAAAATATGCTCCAATGGCTAACATAAAAAAACAACTGGCAAAGCCAAGTAAGAACCAGATTCTTGGGTTAAACTTAATCAAATCAAACATGAGATACTTCTTTCTTAAACGCGTTGATTTCCCGTGAAGGGCCTAATACGACGATTATATCGCCTACTGTTAGTTTACGGTCTTTCTCTCCAACCGTAAAATGTAAATCTTTTCCTAACTTATTATAAACGATACCAAAAATAACTAAATTCTGCTTTTTATTTTGGATCAGTTCACTTGCGTAAGTATTATCTATCGCGCTGCCTTCAGGAATTGTGATTTCTGCAATATGTAAATCATGCTGGCCAAAGACAGTGTGATCAATAATGTGTGTGATATCGGGCTTTTTAAGTAGTTCATATATTTTTTGACCACAAATTTGATACGGATCAATAATTTTATTTGCTCCAGCTGCAATGAGTTTTTCTGCTGCCTGGGCAGATTCAACAACGGCAATAATAGTTAGGTTTGCATCAAGTGCACGTGCAGAAAGAGTTAAGAATACGTTTTCTGAATCGTTAAGGAGAAAACAGAATATAATATCAATATCCTGGCCAATCCCAATTTCTTTAAGATCGCCATCACTACGAAAATCAATTGAAGATGTTTTAAAAGCTTTTTCTTGAGCGAGTTTAATTAAAGAGGGATCTGTTTCAATAATCAGAATATCATGTGATTTTTGATCAAGCCTTGATATAGCATCGAAAGATAAGCGGTTGTATCCAAATACAGCAATTCTTTTTATCATAATATAATGCTGCTTTGTTTTATTTGATCCTGAAAAAATACAATGGAATATTCTCTACCTAATACGACTAAAATATCTTGTTCTTGTAATTCAAAGTGCTGTTCAGGATTAAAATAAAAATGCTGGTTTTTTACCTGATAGTGGTTTGGGTGGTTTTGATGTTTTATATTGGAACTGATGACTCCAAGTAATGTTAATTTTCTATTTTCAAGATCTAACTGACCAATTTTCATATTTACCAGAAATGAATTAGAACAGACCAGTAAAGTGTCCATTATTATCCGTTTCTGCTCATGTAAAATACTCCGAATAGCTTCAAAAGCAACAGGTTGGCCAATATATTCTGCTGCCAATAACCCTGCTATTTTAAAAGGTTGTATAACATCGTTTGCGCCAGCCTGATAGAGTTTATTTTCTGAATCCTGTCTATTCGCTCTGGATATAATAGTAATCTCCGGATTGAGGTGGCGACTGGTTAAAGTAATATAAACATTGGCAATATCCTTGCCTGTTGCGCATAAAATAGCAGTCGCACCCCTGTTAATACCCGCATTAATTAAAACAGAGTTGTTGCCTGCATCATCATGAATGGCCAAAAATTGTTTTTGTTTGGCCACTAAAATTTTTTTTTCATCTTTATCTATAATGATAAAGTCTTGCTTATCTTTTTTTAACAGCTCGGCAACTTCCTGGCCGACTCTACCAAAACCACAAATAATGACAAAGCTTTTAAACCTGCTTAATTCTGAATAGGTTCTATTCTCTCGTAAGGTCTCCATTTTGTCGTTAAATGCCGCAACAATAATTGAGGTAAAGAAAGATAACACCCCAAGTCCAGTTAAAATCAGTGTGATAGTCACTAACCTTCCCCCAGTGGTTTGAGGGGTAATATCACCGTACCCAACGGTTGAAATAGTCACGATTGACCAGTAAAAGGCATCATATAAATGCCTAATTTGCCCGCCGACAGAATTATTCTCAAATAAATATATCGCAATACTGGCAATAAAAACCAGAAATCCCATAAAGATAGCAAGGGTGATTAATTCAAAGCGTTTGCTGATTAATACATCGGAAAATAATTTAATACTGTTGGAGTAACGGAACAGTTTAAACAATCGAAAAATAAGAAAAATCCTCAGTATCCTCAGAGGGCGGTAGCTAGGGAGGATAGCTAATAAATCAATAATGGCAAAAAAAGAAAAAATATAGCTAAGTTTTTTGCCAATAATCTGCTTAAGCGTTTTAAATAAACTAAATTTAATATTTAAGTAGTCTGCCTTTTCATATTCTTTAATAATAATGCGGTGAGTATCAGAATATAACCAGCCTCTTAACAAATATTCACTGATAAAAACAAAGATGACGAACTGTTCAAGCCACTCACTTGCATCATTCAAGATATTTTCAACGCTATAAACTAAAAAAAAGACACTGAGCATCACCAGACAAATCATAAAGGCATCAAAATATGACTTCATCTTACTTTCAGGATTTTCCAGCAGATTGAAAAAAAACTGCTTAGTCTGTGTGTATTGTTTATTCCTTTTTAAGAAATAAGAAAAATAGACAATGGCTCGGGCAAACATTACTTTTTAAAATTAATCACTTTATTCGCAGGGTTTAGATTGATTTCATCAATTATACTATATTTACTGGCGTTTAATATGTAACTTACTGTTTCTGCAATATCTTCCGGTTGCAGTGCTTGGCTTGCATTATCTCCTGGCTGAAAAGTTAATAAGTCGAAAAAGGCTGTGTTTACCATCCCTGGGTTGATTAAGGAAACACGAACACTGCTAGTGCTACATTCATCTCTTAAAGCCTGAGTAAATCCCCGTAATGCAAACTTACTGGCACAATAAATCGAGCCTTTTCTAGAGCCTTTTAATGCGGCTTCAGAACCTATATAAATTAAATTACACCGTTCTTTTCTTTTTAAATTAGGGAGTAATGTTTTTGTTATAAACGCTTGGCTGGTAAAGTTTACCATCATCATTTGTTCTATTTGACTAAAAGAAAACTGTTCAAGTGAGCCAAATCGCCCATAGCCTGCGGAAAATATCACGGCATCTAAAGCGGGGTAATCCTTTTCCAGCTGTTTAATTTTGGCAGTAAAAGTTTCCCCTTGGGAAAAATCAATTTCTATAAAACTAAAATTTTGATGAGTTGTTTTAAATTTTTTGCAATCACGGGATGTGCCAATAACAATATGTCCTTGTTGTAACAAATTTTTCGCAATGGCGCGTCCAATACCCGAACTGGCTCCAGTGACTAATGCAGTCCTTGTTAAAATGTGCATGGGAAAAATTTATCTTTCGGGATATAAGTTAACAGCAGGTCAGTACAATATTGCATCATTTCCTGTTCTAATTCAGACTTATAAGCAGTCATCCCTTTAGCTGTTTCAAGTGGGCCTGCAAATAATTTTTCCTCAGGATAAAGTTTGAGCAGTTTCTTAAAATATTTTTCAGGCAACCTAAAAATGCCCAAGCTGACAGAGTGAATCTTATCTACTTTAATTTTGGAAAAAACTTGCTCAAACAAGTCTGCATATTGTTGTTGATATGCTGATTGATAGATTAAAGGATCAAATCTTAAGCCTAATTGCCAGCCATGATCTTGCAGTTTGCACATCGCTTTAAGGCGACGCTCCAAAGAAGGTGCTTTATCTTCCACTTTGTTAGCGACCTCATCTGGGGATAAGCTAAATGCAACGATACAGCGTGGGAAGGCTTCTCTATTTAGCAAACTTCTTACCTGAGTGCTTTTGGTTCTTAATTCTAACCAGGCATTTGGAATATCAGCGAAAGAAGGTAAAAAATGTTCTGCAAAACCTGTGACTGGTTCTAGGGCTAAACTGTCACAATCATAACCGGAGAAAAAATGAATTGGTTCGTCAGGGGTTTTGTTACAAATTCTTTTAATGTCTAATTGATAATCTTCAAAGTTAACAAATAAAACATAATTTGCTGATTGGAACATGCCTTGTAAAAAGCAGTAACGGCAATCGTACAAACAATTGAGCATATGTGAAAAATAATAATTATTTTCAGCGCCAATACCATAGCCAGCAGGTGCAGGAAGGGCAAAGTTTTTAAATTTTTCTGCAAGTATTAATGCAGGATCTTGCTTTTGTAGGCGAAAATTTTGTGCTTTTGGGTTAAAAACTTCACCATAACGCTCACAGATTATTTGTCTAGCCTTGGGGAATCGTTCACAGATAGCCAGAGTTCGAGGATGTTGACGAACACTTTCTTCAATATAAAGAGTATTAATCATAAAGTTTAAAATACTTGAAGAATTATGTTGTGATAGTAGAAAGAACACACGGGTTGAAGCTCTTTGTATTTTATACTTATTTATTCAAAGACTTTAAACTTTTTACTTAAGTTATTTCTGATATTGTCGATAGTATAATTATGAAAAAGATAAAACTTCCAAGTACAGCAGTTCTCGTTTTAGGTGGCCTAGGTGCATTTTGGCTTGCCCATATTGCAAACCCAGGCTTTAACCCCATAGGAATAATGATTTTTTTGTTAATTCCAATTTTAATCTACGAAATGTTATATCCGGAATCTGAACTGGATAAATTGTATGGGCCGGCTGAATTGACAATTAACTCAGAAACTGAGGATGAAGACACTGCGTCCACAGGTGAGCTAGTTAAGGAATCAGCGGAATCTTAAATCATTTGGCTATTTACAAATATTATAGGTTTGCCTTATGTTAGGTGTTCGACAAAATTATATTCTGCCCCAGATTAAATCATAGGTTAGAATCATGGTTTTAATTTTCGGATGAAAGAAAT
>CAZHUE010000107.1:7169-9367 GCA_964535875.1 uncultured Methylomarinum sp. | reverse complement strand
CGTGTTTCTGCTTCAGTCTATGCAAGTCATTTTATCTTTTTTACGGACACCGTTACCCATCTGGTGAGCAGCGAAAAATGGAATTAAACATATTATTTATGATCGAATTTGAAGACCGATTGATAGATTTTTTTTAAAAATGCAATTACACAGAATTATCTATAGTCTCTTTTCGGCTTAATGGCAGTGACTCTGCAAATACCACTATTTCCCACGAAACCCATATCATTAACTGATTATTTAAATTTGATTACTCCAGCCCTTGCTGCATCCAGAAAGTTCTATGTTTTGGGAGTCCGACTTCAGGATCCACAACATATCCACCTCCCCCACTACCTACGATAACAGACACGCCGGTAGGTTGAAAAATAACGCCTATTTCCGATGGAATTCCTGCTCCCAACTGATACCTGCGGTCTTCTTTTTCCAAATCACTATTTTCGCTCTCGTCCCAATCAAAAACAGCACCTCCTGTTAGCATATCTACAGTATATAAACGCCCTCCTCCTTCAACTGCTGCTGCACAAGGATCTGTAGAAGTTAAGCCAGGAACATAGGTAGTATAAAATAGTTTCCCATCCAAAATTAAAGGACTGGCCAACCCTTTTTCACCTATCCAGGAACCATCATATTCTTTAAAATCTATAAACCATCCTTTTTTCCCTTTAATATCTGTTATTGCAACTTCTATTTCTTCATCAGTTCCTTGTTGTATCACATTGCTGGTTGCGTCAAATAAATCATCATAAGCATCAATCGCTCTTACAGAATTATCGACAATAGTAGAGATTGCAGCATCTGAACTTTTAACTCTTGTATCTCGAAAAGTATAAATTCTATCGTGTACCTCTGTATCTAAAGGGTGTGCTCTATTTCCACTTGTGATGCTAATCAGATCATACAATGCAGTATTTGAGTATATTGAATCCTCAATTTGTGCTACATCAGGAGGATAAAAAAACTTACGTTGATTACTAATACTGGCTTCAGCTGAAAGGTCTGAAACAGTAGCAAACTTACTAAGTACAGAGTTATTAAGTACAGAATTAAGGTCTAAACGCCATAGTTGTCCCCCCGTATCCCCAACATAAACTCGATCAATCACACCAGAGCTATCACTATCCATCAATGCAACATCTGAAGGAATAGCATATTTCATATCGGCATTATTCACATCTGCACTCGATTCACTAGCCCACCATAAACGAGCACCGGTCAGAGCATCGACTATATAAATTGCATTTCCATAACCAGCTGGACCAAAACCTGCATCCTGATCTGTATGATAGCCCCCCGCAAAAATAAGCACCAGTTTTTTGCTTATTGTACCCCCTGATTCGACTAAAATTTTTGCCGGCTTAGGCTTTGACCATGTTTGACCTAATTTTGAAAAATTACCCGACCCACCATTTATTCTCCAAAGTAGTTTGGGCGAAATAGAATTTATTGTTGATGCACTGGTTAATTTTGACGAGGGTGTAACATCTAAAGCATAAATATTTCTACCACCTCGCCTCATGCTCACATAGATATGTATATAATCTTTTTCATTCGTTTCGACAGATCCACTTCCATCAATATCTGTCCCTGCCGGCTCAATTAAACCATTCTTATTTGCATCATATAATTGATAGGTAACCGTGTTATCCAAACCATAAATATGACTTCCTTCAAGATTAGTCATTAAACTTTGTTGGTTTAACAGCAGAGCTTGAGGAATAAATGCCCACTCCTCTACACCAGTAGTTGAATTTATCATTCGCAAGGAACCATCATTTCCAGGAACAATCAATTTAGTAATATGAATAAGTTCTCCATCCCCATCCAAAATAGGTACTATCTTTCCATCCCCATCAATAGAATGTCTAAACCCATAAGGAATGGTTATAGAACTACCATGCAAAGGATCACTAAAAACCCAGCGATTTTCATCTATAGTCGTATCCTCATCCTCATCCTTGACATCCTTCCCCCTAATCCAGTTAATTAAGTCACTACGCTCATCATCGGTCATAGATGTATCACCTAATAAAGTCTTAGTAAGTACACTATTATCTACAGTTAATAATTGTTCGCTAGAGCTCAATAAAATATTATCCGGCGATGAACTTCCAGTATAGGTGAAAACTCGTCTTAAACTATAATCCGGTATATTTTCCCCTGCGCCTCCCTTACTAACATCCACCCCATCAATAGTT
>CAZHUE010000107.1:0-7159 GCA_964535875.1 uncultured Methylomarinum sp. | reverse complement strand
AAACTTTGAGCACTATCTTTAATGACTTTATTAGTTCCAATCGCAGGACTATCATTCACATCAATAATTTCTCCTCGTTCACAACTATCGCCATCATTTCCTTCACAAACCTTATATTTTTTTAAATTTCCAGCCCACCTTTGCTTATTGGTAGGTAAAAATAAAGAAAAATACACTTCATTATTATTGTACAACCTGTTAAATGCATTAACCGATAGAGACGGTGCTGCAAATGAAGTAGGATGAGATAAAATATCACCAATAATAGTTTGAAAGGCATCAACCAGATCGGTTGAGCTTGAAGCCTCATGAAACCCTCCGCCGCCTGCAGTTGCTAGTTCTTCAAGATAAGCTTTCCCAGATGATAATATGTTAAAACCAATTGTATGTGTTCTTACATTTTGATCGCCATCAAATCCATCACCCGTTTTTTGATCATTAGTATATAAAAAATCTGTCAGTTCAACCCCACATTTTCCTGAGCCTGATCCAGCACATAAAACTGGACTAATAAGCGATTCTATAAAGCCTACTGATGTGTTACGACTAGGGTAACCATCCGATAATAAAATGATGTGATTACTTTGACAACTTTGCGCAATAGGCGACTTATAGGTGGCTGTTCCACTTATACGCTCTGTCTTGCACTCAGTAGAATTTAATGTTGAATCTGTACATCCAGCCTCTCGAACAACTGTACCTCCTGTATAAGATGCTGGATGGCTGACCCGGGTATATTCAGAGCGATTCAAGCTTGAACCAGAATTAATACTATTTCCTCGAGTTGTGCCATAAAGTACATTGTCTCCACGGTAATAAAGAGCCGCTTCAAAAAGTGCATCCACTAGAGGAGTACCACTTTTATACTCAATTTCGTCAACGATATCTATCAGTCGATCTCTTACAGTATTTAAACCAGTTTCTAATTGACCTTGTATTCTTACCTTGAGAACAGCTGCATTCGTCGCACCACCATCACTTTTATTATATGATACTGCTACACGCTTTCCTGTTCCTGAAATAATAAGAGCAAGCGCATTGCCTGAGTTCCAGCTTCCCTTATTTACAATTTCCTGAATAATAGATTTAATATCTACAGACTGTTTTTTTTCCCCAACAGTATCCCAGGTATCAGGCGACCAAGAAACGGAAGCAGTGGTTTGAGGACGATCGGTAATGTCATTAGCGGTAGTAGAAAAATAAGCTGCATCTACACTATCCTCACCTTTAATTGTTAAGGATGTCGTTCTGCTATCGGTTTCATCAGCCGTAAATTCTAAAAATGCTTCCAGGATAATTGTATTAGCAGGAATATTAATGTTACGAAACCTTAAACCTATTGTTTGTATAGACCCCTCTTGTGTCATTTCCAAATCTGAACTACTGAGATTCATTACCCCATTACTTGATTCTTCAGCATCATCGATACCACTTAAAATTTGTCTCTGAAATTCTTCATTAATACAAGCACCGCTTGATACACTGTCTTCATCATACTCAATACTCAGTTTAGGAGCCGCTGTGGTTGATTCTTCAAAAGATTTTGCAGTTCTAAGACCATCGCCTTCTAAAAGAATGGTTAATGCGTTATTTCCACACCAACCGGATCGATTAATAGTTTCTTGAATAATATTTTTAATATCAGGGGTTTGATAGCGACTTCCCTCTGTCCATGCTGGGATATTGTCCCAATTAACAGAGCTAGTGGTTTGAGTTCTGGAAGAAATATTATTATCAGTTGAATCAAACACTGATGAATTATCGCTACTTTCGCCTTTAAGTATTAAAGAGGTAGCCTCACTATCATTATTTGCTGCTTCAAACTCAATTGTAGCACTTGTTATTGTTGCTCCTTGTGGCACACCAACATTCTGAAATCGAAGCCCTACAATTTGCTCTGTTTCAGCTGCAGCCCCTGTAGTATAAGTAACTCTTAGCAGAGGGGCAGAGTCTGGTTCATCATCATAGGCTTCAACAGTTATATTACCCGATCCAGTAATAATAAATACCATTGAATTGCCACTATCATTCCAATCCGTCCGATCCACAATCTCTTGAACAACAGTTGATAAATCAGGGGTTGATAGTTTTTCATCTTCAGCCAAATCAGCAGGCAAGTTTGACCATAAAACTGAATTTGTAGTTCTCGACCGAGATGAAATATTTGAATTTGAGTTGGTGAAAACGAATGGAGCGGATTTATCCTGACCATGAATAGTCACCGAAGTAGATTCACTTTCTTCCTCATCTATTACAAATTCAATTTCTGCACTCTGAATGGTTGCTCCAACAGGAATAGTGATGTTTCTAAAACGAATACCGACTAATTGCTCATCTCCATCATCCTCTACTAACTCTAAATCCGAGCTATATAGATCTACATTCCCGTTAGAATCCCTTTCTTCAGCTACATCATTATCATTTGAAACGCGTTCCTCAAGACTTGTAATACCTGTTATTACGTTAACAAGCTCAAGTTGATTACTATCGATTGAAACAACATTCGATACTTCCTCTGCATCATCATTCACACTACTAATTCTGGAATTCACTGAACCTTCACCGTTATTGGTACCTTCTATAATACTAGCATCAGCATCAATATCAGCAACGGGGTAAAGAACAGGCCCTCCTTCTCCATGAAAACGCATCATTCCTACATTAATATTAGTAGCTTGATTCAAAATTGAATTTAAAGCTGTTTTCATCCGTTGGAGACGAGTAATTCCAGTGTTATCTTTATTAGTCATACTTCCAGAAGTATCAAGCACAAAAAGTACATTGGGTTTTACTTCTGCAGAAGCCGTTCCACCCCCTAAATAGATTTCAGTGTCATCACTACTTATCGGAGAGCTAAAAAAAATAAGCATTGCAAATGCAAGACCATGAGCTGTTTGAATTGTTTTATTCATAATATTACTCGAAAAACTTGATTAATTTATCTTAGGTGTAATTTGATAAACACCTTGTCTTAAAACAACTTGAGCACCCGAAGAAGCAGAGCCCGTGCATTTATATTCATTATGAGAAGATTGAAATTTAATCGCGCTATAACCGGAGTTTCTGGGAGGTGAGGTGTCCATTATAAATTTTCGTTCCGCTGAATAAGTCGCTGCATTTTTTGCATCAGCATGGCCTATATTTATTAAATTATCCCAGGCGTCTTCCCATTCTTTAACAAATGTGAAATTATTTTCTCCAGCTAATCTGCTATTACAGCTATCTGCAGCCTGAAAAGCTATTTTTTCCTGCCGAATATTACTTACCATTTTCTCTTCAAGCACATTCGTGCTCATAGCTGAAACACCAAGAATGGTCATAATGACTAAAAACAATAGACTGACTATCAAAACAGCCCCTTGTTGAGAAGATAATGAAGTGCTTGGAAAAATAATTTTCTGGATAATCATCAGGCTCGATTCCGTAAAAAAATAGTTGTCGAAAAGACTTTCCGCATACGACGGTCTGTGGGGGTGACTGTTCCACCGTTAAATTCAATACTAGTAGGTTGAGGAGTTAAGTTATTTTCAATTGATTGCAACAATAAATTAATACGAACACTTTTCACATTCTTCCACTGTGATATTGAATCTGCTGGCAGGTAGGTATAACTATTACCTAGTTTAAGGCCATAGGTAATTTGCATATCTTCAACACCTTCTATTAACTCATCCTCATCATCATTTAAGTTTTTTTGAAATAAGGAGGGTATGCCAAAGTCATTATTTTTAATGTAAAATTCGCGACTATCAAATTTATAAATTTCAGCATTTTCATCATAATCTTTGCTTAAAGAATTTGCTCTGTTGCCACTATTAGCATGAGTTAGGTTTTGCCATTCAATGCCATCTGTAGTGCCTTTATTATTTTCCGGTATATTTGTAACAGAAAAAATATCGGTCGTTTTGCAATCAGTAACAATCAAAACATCATCTTCTTCAAAGTTACATGAAGCTGAATATTCAACTTTAATATTTGCAGTAACAGGGCTTCCTACTTTTGTCACTTTAGCTCCACAACCACCCGCTCGTTTAATATTAATAATATCCGTATTACTGATCGCACCACTAGGCTGACTAGTGTCAGTGCCATCAAAGTCATATCCCATCACTGCTGTCTGAAAAGTAACGGAGTTCAGGGCGACTGAATCAGCTAAAATATTAGGTTTTACGGCTGAAAGGTTTGGACAACCTTGAAAGCCGGCAGGACGAATTTCTTGCTCCAGATAAATGATGGCGAAACGTCCATTTTCCTGTATTCTGGATAACGCTTCCTGTAATCGATAAGATTGATTACTACCGATAAATATCTTCCCAATACCTGCTACAATTATTAGCCCAAGAAGCATCGAAATCATTATCTCGACCAGCGTTAAACCTTTTTGAGTGGACTGTTTATGACTGGAAAAATGATCTTTATTCATGGCTGAACACTGACTATAAAAGGGGCATCAACATTTCCATCACGGTCATCATCCCACCATATTTTTATGGTGTAGATGTTACCCAGCCCATCACATGCAGGCGAAGCAGGAGTATCTGTACTATTCGGTGTACTATCAATACACACTAAACCATTACCAGAAGGTAATTTTTCAACTAATTCAAGCCATTCATAAGTATCATTCTTAGCCATTTCGCTAGAACTACAACCTGAGGCACTCTTACATGTGCTATATTCTGTACTATTAGCCTGAATATAATCTCCATCTATCACCGCCTCACTATTAGCTCTCATCCTATCCGACATATCAGAAGCTAAAATAATTGCTTGAGTCCGATTATATGCAAAGACATTATTTCTCAACCCAATCAGCTGTATATTTGCTAATCCAAGAAGCCCTATTGAGGTAATAACTAGAGTGATTAATAATTCAACCATTGTAAATCCCCCACTATTTACCAATCCATTTTTGTGATTTAACATAAATAATCTTTCTTAATATTGAAATTACATCTATTTTTATCAATATAAGACTTTATGGACATGACGTTACATCTCCAATTGAAACCCTGGCTCTCCCGACTTTATTAACTGATATTTTACGAGAACTTTCTGTATCACCTGCTACTGCACATAAACCAAATGAATCATTATTAGAACTGCCTGAGCCATCATTAAATCCGGATGGCAAAAAAGCAATCCAGTCATCATAATTTGCCCCTGTTCTTAAGGTATATCCATCGGTAATAGAAGAAAATGTTTTTAAAAGCGTATCGGTTCCATCATCAAATACTTCATTAGCATTCAAATCAATAAATACATCCCAACCATCATCCCAATTTTGGCTAACACTCCCTTTTCTTCTGACGAATACTTTTACTTTACGTTTAACAGCTTCGCTACGTGCCAAATTAAGAGTAGCAATTAATGAATTAGTGTTACTCGCTAACCGACTGTTTTTTAGTACTTGCGAAAAACTTGGAACACCAATTGTTAAAATGATTCCAGCAATAGCAACTGTCACCATCAATTCAATCAGCGTAAACCCTTTCGTTTCATAGGTAGTTTTTTGATTGACTGTAAACATAATCTGTGTGGTTAACGAAGTTACAATAAATTATAGTCACCCTATTAAATTTATCTGTGATTCCAAGCTTAAAATGTAAACTAGTCTGTGATCTCAAACTCAAATTTAAAAATTTTATTTGATTAGAAAGAATCGTCAGCCAAAATACATTCTATTAAAAAATAAGACCCAATAATTAGCAATCAACCTTTAAAAGGGTTTTCAGCGTTTGGCTGATGATTCTTTCTAATCAGAAAATTTTATTCAAAAATATTACGAACCGATGATAATCAGGTGTGAGAAAATCGAGGAGAGGGATATGACTTAGATAGAGTTTGGCTAACGGCTCTATCTCTCGTTAGTCAGTAATATGGATTGCCAAAGAGAAGGCAGCAAAACTTTCCAGATTAATCTCTTAGCTAAATGTCTTAACTTATTATGGGTAGTGTTCTCTCAGAGGTTTTTACACAAAGATGTGAGCCTTGAACAAGCTCTAGACAAAAAAAGGTTTACACCGACTTATATAGTTCTGAATATACTTCGCGCGGTCACGGATGCGGATTTTATAGCGCGTTGATTTTTGTCGATAGCAAGGCGCTGAAATGGGCGCATAGCTAGGCTACGCAACTATTTCAGCAACACAGCCTATCGGCAAAAAGCAACCGATAGAAAACCGCATCCGTGACCGCGCGAAGTATAAACAAATTTAACATTTTAATCCCAATTTAAAATAATTAAAAGCCCAACTATTTTATAAAAGAATCGAGAACACCAAAATGATATAACACGCTAAAGATTATCAGTTGAATAAACACAAAAACCCAAAAGTACAGTACAAACAACATGACTTTAACTGGTTTTTCAGCTTCTTTTGATCGGCTAATTAACCATCCTGCAACAGTTGATATTAAAATCATAATTAATAAACCAATGACCGTCGTATTCATCTTAATCTTTAGGTGGAGGCGGCGCTAAGACTTGTCTGGAGCCATTACCTTCAGGCGCACTAACAACACCAGCGATTTCCATATCTTCAATCATTCGAGCAGCTCGGTTATAACCTACTTTAAAGCGTCTTTGTACGCTAGAAATAGATGCTTTTCTGGAATGAGTAACAAACATGACGGCTTCATCATATAAGGTATCCATTTCAGCATCGCCCTCTCCTTCCGCTACAAATTCACTCGTATCGCTGCGTTCCTGGGTAATTTCTTCCAGATAATTTGCTGGTGCAGTTCTTTTGAGGAATTCAACTACTTTATGTACCTCATGATCATCAACAAAAGCACCATGCGCTCTAATTGGAATACTCGTTCCTGAGGGTAAAAACAACATATCCCCATTTCCTAACAAGGCTTCTGCCCCCCCTTGGTCCAGAATTGTTCTAGAATCAATTCTGGAGGATACTTGAAAAGAAATGCGTGTTGGTACGTTAGCTTTAATTAATCCAGTTAACACATCAACTGAGGGGCGTTGAGTCGCTAAAACTAAATGAATGCCGGCTGCTCTTGCTTTTTGGGCCAAGCGAGCGATTAATTCCTCTACTTTTTTACCAACAATCATCATCATATCTGCTAACTCATCAATAATAATAACAATGCTAGGTAAGTGAGTTAGCACTGGAAATTCTTCGCCTTCGGCTAAAGGTTC
>CAZHUE010000106.1:0-9386 GCA_964535875.1 uncultured Methylomarinum sp. | reverse complement strand
TCAGTAGTGGGTACAGTTTGTGATACAGTGGATCGCATTATGAACAAGGAATACAAACGAGCCTTTATACCTATAGGAGGTTTGTATCATGCAAGGCCTCATGTTGCCGCTGGTTTTTGTGTATTTAATGATTGCGGTGTAGCCATTGAATATCTCCGCCATATTCAGCGTATTGCTTATGTTGATATAGATGCATATCATGGTGATGGTGTGTTTTACAGTTTTGAAAATGATCCAAATCTCATTTTTGGTGACTTGCATGAAGATGGACATTTTTTATATCCAGGTACAGGGGAAGTAACTGAAACGGGAAAAGGTGCTGCAAAAGGGTCAAAACTCAATATACCCATGAAACCAGAGTCAGATGATGAAGTTTTTATGCAAGTATGGGAGTCGGTAGAAACATTTTTGTTAGAGCAAGGGGCTGAATTTATTTTCTTACAATGTGGTGCCGATAGTATAAAAGATGATCCCATTACGCATATGGCATACAGTGAAAAAGCCCATGCACACGCGGCAAAAAGATTATGTGTTTTAGCAAATAATATGTGTGAAGGACGATTTATTGCCGTGGGAGGAGGGGGGTATAATCATGCTAATATAGCAAAAACTTGGACGGCAGTAGTAGAAAATAGGGTTTAGCCTCAGAACTCCTCTATAATAAGCAACTCTTTCCCATTATTTAGTGATAATCAAATGCAATTATTAACAAAATCATTAAAACTAACTTTGATCTCATTTACTATTTTTACTGGCGCTTTTAATCTTGCTATAGCTGAATCAGACAAGAAAATGATGGAATCAGTTCAAAAAGCAAGAGCGATGTCTCGGCAACATAAAAATCATTCAAAGGAAGTAAAGCCGGTTGACGAGAGCCAAGAATTTCGTGGTATTTATTATGGTTATCTCCCGTGTAAAAATTGTGCAGGGATTAAAATGACTTTGTCTTTAAAAAATAAAAAGAATTATCTTCTGGTAACTCAGTATGCCCAAGCCTCAAATAGGGAGTATTTTGAAAAAGGTAAATATGACTGGGATGATAAGTCTAGCATTTTAACTTTAAAACCACGCAAAGATTCAAAAATACAAAAATTTCAAATTAAAAATGAAGGTACTCTTATCCAGCTTGCAGAAGATGGAAAACCTAGAAAAGGAGACCAGGATAAATATACTTTACTCAGAAGTGATAAAAAGAAATCCCGAGAAGTTCATATTCACTAAGATAAAAACATTTACCCCTTAAGTAATAAGTAAGCATAGGGGAATAGTAATATACTTTCTATTTAACATAATATACATTATGCGAATTTATTGATGTGTTAATAATCTCTTCGTCTATTGCGTTTACTAATATAATAGCTTTTTCTTATATTGCCCAATTCATTATATCAACTATACTATTTTTAATTAATAGCTCTTGGGTATCCACCTGTAAATTAACACAGTAATGAAAAATAACTTCTCTCAACATTGGCTAGAAATTCTTTGTAGTATCATTCCAGAAGCTAATTCAGCTATGTTTATGATGCTAGACAGTCATAAAAAAGAAATTCGACCCTTGGCTAAGTGGCCTACGGATCTTAAGCAATATGCCGATTTTACGCCTATTGTTAAATATGCCTTAAAAAAACAAAAACAAGTCTGCATTCCAAATATCCCTAGTAAAGATAAAAAACCTTTTGATTTTTATGCCTTGCCAGTTTACTTAGAAACTGAATTATTGGGTGTCATAGTTTTGAAGGTTCACCCCTTACCTTCAAGTAATCGTACTGAAATATTTAACTCTCTTCAACTTGGTTCTCAGTGGCTACAATTGTCTCATGCGGATAAACATCATGATGATAGCTTTTATAACGGGATTGTTGGGTTTCTTGCAGCATGCTTTGAACAAGAAAATTACCAAAAAGTTCTCATTCAATTAGTCACAGAACTAACCAAAAGATTTGATTGTGAACGTGTCGCATTTGCAGAACACAAAAAGCATCATTGTGAAGTTGTTGCTCTTTCTAATAGTCTGGATTTTGATGAACGGTCTAATTTGATGCAGAAATATTCTGATGCAATGGATGAAGCCGTTGAACAAGATAGTCATATCGTTTTTCCTAATTCAAAATCGACATTTATAGATCATGCACATCAAAGATTAGCGGATGGTTTTCATACCGCTTCTTTGTGTACTATTCCTTTGGTTTATCAACAACAAATATTTGGTGCTGTCACCTTAATGCGAAGTATTAAGGAGCCTTTTGACAGTGAAACGGTTAATAAATGTCAGCTAACCATGGCTTTAGTTGCCCCATTTCTCTCATCAAAAAAAGAGAGTGAAAAAAGTTTAACTCAAAAGCTGTTTTCAACTTTTAAGATAAAAATGGGGGATATTTTCGGTTTAAAATATCTAAAGTTAAAACTTTTTGCAATAGCTTCTTCTTTAATTTTATTATTCAGTAGCTTATTAGAAATAGATTTTCAGGTTACATCTGATGCTATTTTAGAAGGCAAAATTCAGCGTATCGTTGCTGCGCCCATTGAAGGATATCTTGTCTCAGCTTCTGTACAAGCTGGAGATACCGTTTCTAAAGGCGACATTATGGCAACGCTTGAAGATTCAGAACTAAAGTTGGAGTTAGCCAAGCTAAATGGCCAAATTCAACAAGCTCAGCGTGAATACCGAGAAGCTCTTTCTGCACAGGATTTAGTGCAAGTTAGAGTAAGTAGTGCTCAAATCAAGCAAATTACTGCTTCAAGAGATCTAATTGTTAAACAACTGGAAAAGATTCAGCTCGTTGCACCTTTTGACGGCGTTGTTATAGAAGGAGATTTAACCCAAATGCTTGGCTCACCCGTAGAACGAGGTGATACATTATTTAAAATAGCCCCTCTTGAAGGTTATCGCGTTATCTTAAAAGTTAATGAACGATTAATATCTTACGTTAAGCAAGGTCAGCCTGGAATGCTTACTCTCTCTAGTATACCCAATCGAAGGCTTGACTTAACGGTTAAAAAAATAACAGCAGTAGCCAATACTGATGATGGTTCCAACATCTTTCGAGTTGAAGCCTCTTTGCTTGATGCACCAGATTTGCTTCGCCCAGGTATGGAAGGGATTGGTAAAATTAATGCCGGGCGCGCTAAACTACTGTGGATATGGACACATGAGATGTTTGATTGGCTAAGGCTTTGGTTCTGGTCCTGGTCCTGGTAATTTATTAATATGAGCCATAGCCTGTTTAGTCCCCATTGGTATAAAGTTGCTAAGCTCCAACCTGCTTTGCATAGTCATATTAATATTCACCGTCATACTTACCGCGGTTTAATATGGTACTTATTAGAAAATACGATAAATGGTCGAAGTCATCGATTTAATCCAAGTGCCTATCAATTTATAGGACTTCTTAATGGAAAACGCTGTGTAGAAGAAATTTATTCACAACTGAGTGAACAAATAAGTGACTATGCTCCTGGACAAGAAGAAATACTTCAATTATTAGGGCAACTGTACTCTGCTGATTTAATTCAGTCGAATAAAAAACTAAGTAATACAGAAGCAATATTTGAGCAACAGGCTCAACGTAAACGCTCTCAACTTCTACAACGATTTTCTAACCCACTGGCACAAAAAATTCCTTTATGGGATCCAGATGATTTCCTGAATAAACATTTTAATAAAATCAAATGGTTGTTTAGTGGTTGGGCGGCTATTTCCTGGCTACTATTGATCAGTTATACAATATTGCAAATCGCATTAAATTGGCTGGAAATTAACCAGCATTTTAGTATTAATGCTTTATCTCCATACAACTTGTTGCTTATATTTTTATTATATCCACCAATTAAATTTTTACACGAGTTGGGGCACGCTTTTAGTGCCAAGTTAGAAGGTGGTGAAGTCCATGAAATGGGGATCAATTTTTTAATGTTTATACCCGTTCCCTATGTTGACGTTTCTACAGTTATTCATTTTAAGAATAAATATAAACGGATACTGGTTAGTGCGGCTGGAATTTTAATTGAGTCATTCCTGGCGGCTTTAGGCTTATTGATTTTTCTTATAGTAGAGCCAGGTATTATTCAGAATATTGGTTTTAATATTTTTATTATCGGCGGAATATCTTCAATTTTTTTTAATGGTAACCCTTTATTAAAATTTGATGGTTACTATATTTTAGCTGATGCATTAAGCATTCCTAATTTTTATCAAAGATCCTTTAAATATTGGCATTATTTTTTCCAACGGTATCTTTTAGGCTTAAAACATGTCACTTCGCCTAGCTATGCGCCTGGTGAAACATTTTGGTTTGTTCTTTATAGCCTATCATCCCTGCTCTATCGACTTTATATATTATGGTTTATCTGTATTTATGTCACAGATACCTTCTTTTTCCTTGGTGTGTTATTAGCAATCTGGTTAATTGGTATTCAAGTTTTACTTCCGGTTTATAAAGCAATCCGCTTTCTTATCAGTAGCCCAAGTCTTGTAAATAAAAGAAACCGTGGAATTATCATCAGTACCGGCCTACTTGTTCTGTTTATTTCAGCTGTCGGGTTTATCCCCCTGCCCTCTTATACCATGGCTGAAGGTGTTGTCTGGCTTCCTGAAGAAGCATTATTAAAAGCTGAGCAAGGTGGTTTCGCTGGGGCTCCTAAAGTTTCTAATAACCAACGGGTCTCATCAGGAACCACTATCGTTCATTTGCATGACCCTTTTTTAGAATCTAAGGTTAAAGTTGCTCAAGCCATAGTCCGTGAATTACAAGTTAAATATAGAGCCAAACGTCAAGGTCGAAATAATGTTGAGATTGCAAAAGCCAGGGAAGCAGTTCGTGTAGCAAAATCAGAATTAAACTATGCACGCAATAAGATCAACGCCATGTCAGTCATAGCAAATAAGAAAGGAAAAGTATTGTTACCAAATGCTGCGGATATTTTAGGCCGTTATGTCCGTCATGGCGAGTTATTAGGTTATATAGTTGATGATAAACCACCAACGATACGCATGGTTATCCGTCAAGATAATATTGGTCAATTACGAGAAAATATTGTGGATATTCAATTAAGACTTGCTTCTAATATTAGCAAAAAATACTCTGCACACATTATTAACCAGACACCAGAAGCAACAAACAGGCTTCCCAGTGCTGCTTTATCAACTAGTGGAGGTGGAAAAATAACCAACTCTCTAAATAGTGTAGATAATTTAGATACTCAGGAAAAAATATTTATATTTGATTTGGAATTTGATCCACAACAAGATGAAATTCCTTTAGGCACACGCGCTTATGTGCGCATTGACCATGGTGGAGAAGCACTCGCAACACAATGGTATCGTCGCATAAGCCAAGTATTTTTAAGGCACATTAATGTTTGATTTATTATTAAAACCTGGTAGTCGTTTGGGAAGCTATCCTCAAAAAACCGAGTCTCGATTAACGGAGCTGGAGCAGAATTTCGCTCGGCAATTTGATAAGCTGCATCATAAATTTAATCCAAAGCTCCAAAGACAGAGTTACATTGTTAGACAAGTTAATAAATACCAAAAGAATTTAAAAAACTGCTCTGAACCTGAATTAACCCTCGTTATTCAAGATCTTCGTATAAAACTTCAACAACAAGGATTAATACATCCCCTAATTATTAAAGCTTTTGCCATCATTCGTGAGGTAGCTGACAGAACACTTCGGTTACGACATTACGACGTACAGGTGTTTGGTGGCTGGATAATGATGAATGGTATGCTTGCAGAAATGGAAACAGGGGAAGGTAAAACTCTGGCAACCACCCTGCCCTCTTGTACAGCTGCATTAGCAGGTATACCCGTCCATGTTATTACAGCAAATGATTATCTGGCTGATCGAGATTCAGAAACAATGGAACCACTTTATCAACGACTCGGATTAACTAGCGGGTCCGTTATCGAAGGAATGGAAACCGAGCAAAAACAAAAGGTTTATCTGAATGATATTGTCCATACGACTAATAAACAAATTACCTTTGATTATTTACGAGATAGGATAACAATGGGTGATAACGTAGGGAAGTTATGTGCTCAGCTTCAAGAAATTCAAAGACAACAAGAAAATAAAGCTCCATTATTATTACGAGGCTTATGTTTTGCACTAGTAGATGAAGCAGATAGCATACTTATTGATGAAGCCAAAACACCTTTGATTATTACTAAAACCATTGCCAATGAAGAATTACCAGAAACCTTTAACGATGCGTTATTCTTAGCTTCAGCATTATTTATCCACAAAGATTTTATTGCTAATAATAAAACTAGACAAATTGAACTGACTTCTGAAGGTGATGCAACTTTAGATAGGTTGACAGTGAACTTACCTAAGCTGTGGAGAAATACACGAAAACGTGAAATGTTAGTAAAACAAGCTTTATCAGCAGAGTATTTTTACAAAAGGAATAAACATTACGTTATTAATGAAGAAAAAATCCAGATTGTTGATGAATACACAGGTCGGGTTATGTCTGATCGTAGCTGGGAGCAAGGCTTGCATCAAATGATTGAAGCAAAAGAAGGTTGTCTACTTAGTGAACCAAGAGAACCTTTAGCAAGAATCAGTTATCAACGCTTTTTTAGTCGATACCTACGTCTGGGTGGTACATCGGGTACACTTAATGAAGTTTCAAATGAGTTACAACAAGTTTATGGTTTACATGTTGTTAAAGTAGCGACAAACAAAGTCAATAAACGACTTTTACAAAGGGAGCATATTTATCGTAACGAAACAATTAGAAAACAAATGTTTCTTGATAGAATCAAGACAATTCACCAGCAACAGCGCCCAATTTTAATTGGAACCTCTACTGTAGAAGAATCAGAACAGGTAAGCCAGTGGTTAAAAAGAGCAGGATTTTCATATCGTGTATTAAATGCAAACCAAAATCAGCATGAAGCTGAAATAATTGCACAAGCAGGACAACTTAAAGCAATTACCGTAGCAACAAACATGGCCGGTCGAGGAACGGATATTATTCTTGGAAAAGAAACCCATAGCAGAGGGTTAAACCCAGTTCCAAGTGTTGCAAAACTTGGCGGTCTACATGTTATAGCCTTAAGTCGTAATGAATCCAGACGCATTGATCGACAATTGTATGGAAGATGTGCAAGACAAGGTGACCCAGGCAGTACAGAAGCAATATTATCGTTACAAGATCCAGCACTAGCAAATTTCTACTCCTCTGCTATGCTTAAAACGATGGCTTCTTTATGCCCTGGTAATAGACATATCCCTGAATTTATAGGAAATTTAATTTTACGGTTTCCTCAGAAAAAAAATGAAAAGGAACAGTCTCGTATTAGGACATTATTACTAAAACAAGATCGTCATTTACAAAGAATCCTGGCTTTTTCAGGTAAATTTGAATAGAAAAATACTTGTGCTTTCTTGGCTGATAATATTGAACTAATGAAAAATATACTGTTTTTAATTATTACTACCCTTCCCTTTTATCTGCAAGCATCAGAACTTGCCGAACTGGATTGTATGGTAAAACCAGAAATGTATGTAGAACTTAGTAGTCCGGTAGATGGTGTATTAGAAAGTTTACTCGTTGATAAAGGTGCTCACATCATAAAAGGACAGGCATTAGCCAAGATGGAAGCATCGGTTGAAATTGCCAAAGTTAAACTGGCTAAACTGGAAGCTAAATCCTATAGTGAGATCAAAAACCGGCAAATTCAATTAAAATATGCCAAAAGAAATGAAAAAAGAGTCATTGGTTTACACAAAAATAATTCGGTTTCCCAAATAGAAAAAGATAAAGCAGAAACAGAAGTTGCTTTAGCCCGAATCGAACTAAAAAAAGCAACTGAAAAAAGAAAAATATCCCAATTAAACCTGGAATTAGCGCAAGCCAGATTAGAATTAAAAACCATTAAAAGCCCTATAAATGGAATTGTCGTTGAGCAGTTTGCCATGATAGGTGAGTCGATTATGGATCGAGCCATAATGAAACTGGCTCAAATTGACCCATTACGGGTTGAACTTATTGCACCCACAGAATATTTTGGCTTAATAAAACAAGGGATGGAAGTAGAAATACGTCCAGAGCGTCCGGCAAATAAAACTTTTAAGGCAAAAATAACAATAGTAGACCAACTTATTGATCCCGCAAGCGGGAGTTTTACCGTTCGCATGGTATTACCCAACCCAGGAGATCAATTAGTAGGTGGGGTAAATTGTTTAGCTAGATTTAGTTTTCAAGCACCGGTTATGGCCTCTCAGAACAACAGTATTTTTTCCCCATAAAAATTTCATTGATTTGACTGCCGTTTCTTTGGCAACCCAACAAATAAACGATTGGTTGGGTTAACGAAAAAGCCGTTAGCCCAACCTACCAGGAAACGGGTAATTTGTGTACTATTTTAAGGGTTCTGTCTTCAATTATAATATAACCACCTTTGGTTAATTCCTTCATAATTTTATTAACCATTTCTCTGGATGAACCGACCATATTAGCTAATTCTTGCTGAGTAGGTCTGTTATTAATAACCAAAATATCGCCCTCTCTAGTAGCCATATCGTGAAGTGCTTGTATTGTTCTTTCATAAACATTTAATAAAGCTAATTGCTTAACCTTGTCAGTCAACCTTCTGACAGTAGAAGATAAATCTTTAATCAAATTAAAAGCCACATCAGGTTTACCCGAAAGCCAGTTTTTAAAATCAGCTTGAGAGATAATGGCACAGCTAGTAGGTTCAAGCGTAACAACGGATGTGGATCTAGGCTCATCACTAAGTAAAGCTAATTCACCAAAATAGGATACTGGTGTTTGTATTAGCAAGGTCACCTCCTTACCCTGCGCATCACTAGTAAAAACCCGCACTTTTCCTGATAACATCAGATACAAAGAAGTTGTTTCATCGCCTTCTGAAATAATAAAAGCATGCTTAGAAAATGAACTTTTTTTAGCATGAGAAGCTAAATCATAGATCATTTCTTCTGGCAAATCTGCTAGAAAAGGGATATCTTTAAGGACTATAAAAGCTTCTTGTTGCATGGGTTATTCCATTCAGTAAAAAACAATATTAAATTCTATTATGCGTCATTAAGAGCCGCTCTATTAATTCATGACTGGCATTTTTACGCCTAAAATATTTGATAACTTCGTTCTTTGCCTTGTTCTCATCCTTTTAGGTGATGCCTATCCACCTTCCTACAAGACGGTTACTACCCATGCCTCGGTGAATAATATCAATCCCAATGAATACACCCAAACTCATCACACCCACAACCACTTTCCGTATATAAAGTAATTCCTAATGGCTTCACTTTTTTAACAATTTTATTCATAGTTAAATCCTTAACGATTTGATCGCTCTTCTTAATGGGGATCCCTTTCCTTAGTGAAAATTCATCACATGAATCTAG
>CAZHUE010000105.1:0-9405 GCA_964535875.1 uncultured Methylomarinum sp. | reverse complement strand
AATTTCTGTCGCAAGAGCTGAATCGTGATTCCGGAGAGGGATTATTAACTGTATGGTCTCACCGGGATCTACCACTGCATTACTTCCTGTGTTAGTAACACTAACCGGCAGTGCATCTAATAGCGACACTGTTGTTAAGTCTGTATCTGAAATATCAAAGAAAATATTATTGGTACATTCAATTTTAAAACGACCTGTTGTACTGTCAACAACACTTGAGGGGATTGTAATGCTCTGGCTACCATCATTTAGAGTAGCACCATCTGATACATTGGTAAAAGTAGTTCCCGCGTCAGTAGAGAATAAAATATTGACTTCTGCACAATTGATAGGAGCTGCATTTGTGTTGGCCACGTCCCACGTAACTTCAATATTATCACTACGGGTGAGCGTTTCTGATGTATTGTGAGAGGTAATTCGGAAGGGATCGAAACCAGTTACTGTAAGTACCATTTTGTCAGTTGCAACACCTCCGCTGTTGTCGCGTACTGCAAAAGAAAAATTAATATCACGTGCTGCTACTGCAAGGGTTTCACCTTTGCTTATCGTATTATTTATAATACTATCTATAATTGGGAAAGTTCGATCTATCGTATTTTTGGGTATAAAGGTACGAAAGATTGCATTATCTGAAATATCTACATTTATGTCTGAAGCTGCTCCTGCATCCACCTGTTCCCAAGAATAGCTTAGAATATCCCCTCCATTAGGATCACTGCCTGTACCCGTTAATATAAAAGGGGTATTGACGGGAATAATATAATCACTACCCGCATTTGAAGCTGGCTGTAGATTATTTAAAGATGAATCTGTACCACAAGATCCACCTAAGGTAGCATTGTCAATGAAACTCCCTATTTCACCAATACTTTCAATATGAAACATCGCATCTGAATGAGGCTGAAAATCATTAGAACCACAAAGACCCGCATATGCCATTATTGTTGAGCCACTACCTGGTTCAAAAGCTGTGTCAGCATTTCTAGCCCCCCCTCCACAACTTCCATTTATGCTGTTAAAGGTATGATTCCCACCTAATTGATGACCAATCTCATGTGCAACAAAATCAATATCAAAAGCATCACCTTGGGGGGAGTTACCTCCTGTAAAGCCTCTTGCTTTATCATCATTATTACAAACACTTCCTAAGTAGGCGGCACCACCACTCCCTATACTTACCACATGACCAATATCGTAGTTTAAAGAACCAATGATACTATCAACTTGTATCTGATTTTCTGTCAGCAATGCTCCACCATTATCATTGCTATATGTTGTAGTATCTGTACGAATGAGTAGGTCAGAATTCGCGACAAGTTCAAACTTGACAGCTAAGTCTCGTTGATAAATAACATTGACGCGATTGACTGTTGTTATTATTCCTGCTAAAGCTCCAGAGACTGTACCACCATGAAAAGTTGTGTATTCTCCTGTTGCCGCCATAGCTAAGCGATAGGTTCTTAACTGACTGCCTGATCTTTGTACTGCTCTGTGTATCAAAGAACTGGTTTGTTGATTATGGTCATGGCTTTTAACTTCGCATTTGAACGGTTCACTTGAGTTATAATGCTTATCGTAATAACTAATATATAATCTTTCCCCTCCGCTTATTTGACGAGGATCAATAAATAAACGACTACCATCATGCATAAATAACATAGCATGGAAGCCATGCTCAGTAATATCCAGCACACCGTATATACCATTATTATTTTTACTCTCGACTATATAGGTTTTGATTTGAGGATATTTAGCAGCTAACTCAGAGGCCATTATCTGATTTTCTTCAAATTGTAACGACAGAAATTCTCCGTTAGGTAATGGGAGTTTTAATGGCTCTTTTTTTCTTCCTTTTTTGGATACACTACGCAAACTCTTTTTTTTGTTTAACTTTTCACGCATTTTTTCTTCTTCCAGGCGCAATAAACGGTAAGAATCAGGTAATGCTGATTGCTTGGAGAAGGTTAAGGATTGTCTTGCAGCTCCGGAAGGAACATCAGACCAGAATGCCCCAGTGTCAGCATGGGCTATTCCCACAAAAAGAATTAAGCTAAGAAAAAAATAATGCTTGTTCATAAAATTTTTATTATTGTTTTAAACAGACTGGCAAGTAGTTTAGTCGGATACTAACATTCAAAAAGTTAAAAAAACAAGCGAAAACTTTCTCTAATCAGGACAACTGGGTTTAAAAAATATATATTAAGCATGGGTTATCATACTAATTTTAAATGACAAAACAACCCTTATTCACGAATATAAAAAAATAAAAACAATCGATTCTTTGATGTATTTTCATGGCCTTTGTTGCCAATCTTTGCAGGGATGAAATAAGTTTTTAAAAATCAAGTTATATATTTAAATTATGACCTGTTTACTGTTGTCATATCAAAATCATCCGAAAATCATTTTAAAAGCGATTAAAAATATCACAACAGAAAAAGATCGCTTTAATTGATGAGCGGGCAATTTACCTGCCAATTTAGCACCAATTGGAGCGGTTAAAACGCTACTGCTAATAATTCCACACAGTGCTGGCAAATAAACATAGCCTAAACTCCATTCTGGCAAAAATGGTTTATTCCAGCCTAAAAAGGTATAAACCAGTGTTCCTGAAACGGCAATAGGTAAACCACAAGCACTTGATATGGCTACCGAATTTTTGATCGCGACTTGCCTACTAACTAAATAAGGTACAGTTAGTGTTCCTCCTCCAATGCCTAATATAGAAGAAAGCAGTCCAATCCCGTTACCTATAAAATAGTCCTGCCAATCATTCGTTTTTTTTAACTTTGTACTATTATTATTTTGTAAGGCCATGCGGAAACCAACATATAATAGGTAAGCAATAAAAAAATTTCTAAGTAATTCTGCGTCAACAGTGTCGGCAACAAAAGCACCAATTCCAGCCCCAACTAATATCCCCGGACTTAAACGAAACACCTTAGACCATAATATATTCCCTAATTTATGATGCATTATTATTGAAGAAATTGAAGTCGGAATAATTGTTGCCAAAGAAGTAGCAATTGCCATAATCATTATTTGTTCTGTAGGGAAATGATGAGCAGAAAATAACCAAACCAAAGCAGGAACTATAACTACTCCACCCCCTAAACCGAAGAGTCCGGCTAATAAACCTGCTATTGCACCTAAAAGCATACTAAATAAAAAGAGTTCAAGCATTGTCTTACCCTGTTAAAATTCTATCCTACAAATTTAGTGTTAAACGATATTTTATATGCAAACATTTTTGGTTGGCGGTGCCGTTAGAGATTCTTTACTGAATTACCCTGTGATTGAAAAAGACTGGGTTGTTATTGGTGAAACACCTGAATCTATGGTCGCCCAAGGGTTTAAACCCGTAGGTAAAGATTTCCCCGTTTTTTTACATCCTGAAACTCATGATGAGTATGCCCTGGCACGTACAGAACGAAAAACTGCGCCTGGTTATAAGGGATTTATAGTACATGCATCCCCGAATGTAACACTTGAAGAAGACTTGATCCGCAGGGATTTAACCATTAATGCCATTGCTATGGATCGACAGGGTAACATTATTGATCCATTTAATGGTAAAGAAGATCTTGAAAAACGTCTATTTCGCCATCTGTCACCAGCTTTTTCTGAAGATCCGGTAAGAATTTTGCGAATAGCACGTTTTACTGCACGCTATGCTCATTTGGGGTTTTCTATTGCAGATGAGACCTTACATTTAATGAAGCAAATGGTGAGTGATGGTGAAACAGATCATTTAGTGGCTGAACGAGTTTGGGCTGAATTATTTAAAGTATTATCAGAAAGTTCACCTTCTGCATTTTTTTATACCTTAAAAGATTGCAATGCTTTGAAGTCTATTTTTCCAGAAATTGATCAACTTTTTGGTGTCCCTCAGCCTGAAAAGCATCATCCTGAAATAGACACTGGGGTTCATAGTTTGCTCTGCCTGGAACAGGCATCAAAATTATCTGTTAAACCAGAAATCCGATTAGCTGCCTTATTGCATGATTTAGGAAAAGCAAAAACGGATAAAAGTATGTGGCCTAGTCATCATGGGCATGAGCAACTAGGCCTTTCAGTTCTTGAACAGTTTTGTAAAAGGCTAAGAGTTCCTAAATCGTTTAAAACCTTGGCAATACGAGTTATGCAGTACCATACACACTGCCACCGAGTCTCAGAACTAAAAGCCAGCACCTTAACAGATATGTTGGGATCTTTGGGTGCGTTTAAGGCCTCAAGCTCGATAGTTGAAGGTTTTGTACTGGCTTGTGAAGCCGATGCCAAAGGCAGAACAGGACTTGAAAACAAGCCTTATCCTCAAGCATCTTATGTGCTACACGCAGCTATTGCAGCTTGTAATATTGATACATCAGATATTTTGAATGGTCAATTAGAAGGCTCTAAAATTGGTGATGCGATTCGGATACTAAGGATTAAAGCAGTTACTGAATTTATTAAAACAGTATAGAAACTGTTTCTGGTAAAAATACGTTGAATTATATGCTCAAGGCAATTATAGTAAATTTTCATTCACTCATACTCTTTTGAAAACACAATGCCATCATTTGATATAGTTTCTGAATTCGACACTCATGAAGTCCATAATGCTGTAGACCAAGCAAATAAAGAAGTGACAACTCGTTTTGATTTTAAAGGCTCTAATGCTCAATTTGAACTACAAGAAAACAGTATTCTTATGAAAGCAGCATCAACTTTTCAGTTGCAGCAAATGCTTCCCATCCTGTTTTCAAAAATGACTAAACGGGGTGTCGATATTGCTTGTATGGAAACAGGAGATATTCAAGATACGGGTAAAACTGCTCAACAGCCGGTTACTCTTAATCAGGGTATAGAAACACCTATTGCAAAAAAGATTGTGAAAATTATTAAAGATAAAAAACTCAAAGTTCAAACTGCAATTCAAGGCGAAAAACTGAGAGTTACAGGAAAAAAAAGAGATGATCTACAACAAGTGATCGCTATGCTTAAATCAGAGGATTCTATTGAGCTTCCACTACAATTTGAAAATTTTAGGGATTAATATTACAAATTAAATTCCGCCCTATCCTATGTTATCCCTTTTTTATATATTATTTTCCAAATAAAATAACTTACTATCGCTAGCGACAACCATAGAGCAACTAGTGACCCAACGACCCCATCGTAATAACTACTGACCCAATAGGAATAGTCTGAACTAAAATTAGTATTAAAAAAATCTTTGCCTATTTTTATCTGCCATACCCAAGCGGCGTGACAACCTATACAAATGCCAATACTATTTGGAATTTGTGTTCTTATTGTCGCTAAAAATAACCCAACAACTAATAAAGCAATGAAAGCAGAGGTGATTTCTGGATTTAATACATTTGAAAAGGCTTCTGCCATTAGTTGAAACCCACTAATAATGGAAAGATCTTCATACGGAATATCTGTTTTAGTTTTTACAAAATGGAAAGCGGCATAATAAAATGCACTAATAAATGCAGCTAACCCTACCATCATTTTTTTCCTCAATCCTGCTAATAATATTCCGCTAAAAATCGGCTCTTCGCCGAAAGAAATGAGTGTTGCTAATAACAATGCAAGTAAAGCTCGTATTAAAACTTTACTTGTCGTCCATTCCTTAGTTTGGTCAATGACATTAATATCAAAAACATATAATGTAATCATGACCGGCATTAATGTAACCAATCCCAGAATTAGGCCATAGCCTAATTGTTTGAAAAACAGAGGTCTAGTTGAAAATCCTATGTCTGCCCACGTTAATTTTAAGTAATGTCTTAGTGGAAAAATACTTAACAATAAAAAAACCTGTGAAGCTTTACTGATTATTTTACGCATAGAAATAATATCACCCGCTATCATTAAAATGGCGTAACTTAATACAATTGAAACTGAAACAAAGAATAATAAAATTAATAAAGGAACTAAAGAATAATAGATTGTTTTAATGATATTCATGTAATTAACTGAAATCCCCCCATAGTATTTGCACTGCTGATAGGGCGGCTAATGCAGCTGTTTCTGTGCGTAAGATTCTCTTCCCTAATCGAATGGGCATAAACCCCGCTTCAATTGCAATTTCTCTTTCTTTATCAGAAAAACCGCCTTCTGGCCCAGTCAATAATGTTACCTGCAAGTCATCAGGTTTTAATTCAGTTAGTGATTGTTTTGCATAAGGGTCTAAAAATATTTTTAACCCTTTCTGCTTATAAACCCATTTTTGTATTTCGTCTACTTCAACTAGCTCAGGTAAAATTGTCCGGTTACTTTGTTCTGCTGCATGTTGTACTATATTTTTCCAGTGTTGTAACCTTTGTGGCTTTTTATCTCCTTTAAATTTAACAACACAACGTTCAGTAAGTAAGGGTGTAATTTTATTTACACCAAGCTCTACGGATTTTTGTACTGCCCAGTCCATTCTATCTCCACGGGATATACCAAGACCCAAAGTTATCTTCAATGGAGACTCTACATTTCTGTCGATTGCCTCAATTATATTGACTATAACTCTTTTACGACTTACTTCTTCTAATATACAAAAAAATTCTCCCTCAAGACTATTAAAAAGTGAAATAGATTGATCCTTTTTTAAACGCAAAACTGTCCGTACATAATGTGCACTATCATCTTGAAGGCCTATTTTTTGACCAGAAATTAATCTGTCAGCTGTATATAATCTGGAAATTCGCATCGCTCAATACATTGTTTCTTTGCATAAAAAAGGGACTCTAAAGCCCCTTTATTCAAGCCCTACTCACTAAAAATTAATAGCGATAATGATCTGGTTTATAAGGCCCTTCAACAGGAACATTTATATAATTGGCTTGTTCAGTTGTTAGCTCAGTTAAATTAACACCAAGTTGTTTCAAATGCGAGCGAGCAACTTTTTCATCTAATTTTTTGGGTAAAATATACACCTTATTTTCATAATTAGAAGCATTTTTCCATAATTCTATTTGCGCAAGCACTTGATTGCAGAATGAATTTGACATCACAAAACTAGGGTGGCCTGTTGCACAACCTAAATTTACTAAACGACCTTCTGCTAAAAGAATTAATCTCTTTCCATCAGGAAAAATAATATGGTCAACTTGTGGTTTGATATTTTCCCAAGTGTATTTACGAAGAGAAGAAATTTCTATTTCTGAATCAAAGTGACCGATGTTACAAACAATCGCCTGATTTTTCATCGCCGCCATATGATCGTGAGTAATGATATTAAAATTACCAGTTGCCGTCACAAAAATATTAGCTTGCGGGGCAGCGTCTTCCATTGTTACAACACGGAACCCTTCCATCGATGCCTGTAGAGCACAAATTGGATCTATTTCAGTAATCCAAACTGTTGCACCTAATCCACGTAGTGATTGAGCACAGCCTTTACCAACATCGCCATAACCACAAACAACAGCAATTTTACCTGCAACCATTACATCAGTCGCACGTTTAATTCCGTCAACTAATGATTCACGACAGCCGTAAAGATTATCAAATTTAGATTTAGTCACTGAATCATTTACATTAAAGGCTGGTGCTTTTAACGTACCTTTTTCCACCATTTCATATAAACGCAGAACGCCTGTAGTAGTCTCTTCAGAAAGCCCTTTTACATCTGCCATTAATTCCGGGAATTTTTCATGCATCATGATGGTTAAATCACCGCCATCATCCAGTATCATATTAGGCCTCCAACAATCAGGGCCAATAATAGTTTGTTCAATACACCACTCTGCTTCTTCTTCAGTTTCACCTTTCCATGCAAAGACAGGAATGCCTGACTCAGCCATAGCTGCAGCCGCATGATCTTGAGTTGAAAAAATATTACAAGATGACCATCTGACTTCTGCACCTAAAGCCGTTAAGGTTTCAATTAATACCGCTGTCTGAATAGTCATATGCAAACAACCGGCTATGCGAGCACCTTTTAAAGGTTGTTTATTTCCAAATTCTTCACGTAATGACATTAAACCTGGCATTTCAGTTTCAGCAATACTGGTTTCTTTACGACCCCATTCTGCAAGAGATATATCTGCTACTTTGTAGTCTTGTGAACTCATTTATTTTCCTATTTATTTAAAATGCGGTTAAATCGTGCTAGTTTAAAGTCCGGCTGCATCTTTTAATACATCAACTTTATCAGTTTTTTCCCAACTAAAAGAATCTTCCGTGCGACCAAAATGGCCATAAGCAGCAGTTTTACGATAAATAGGTTTTAACAAATCTAGTTGAGCTATTAATCCTTTCGGTCTTAAGTCAAAATGATCTCTGATAATGGCAACCATTTTATCTTCACTAATTTTTCCTGTACCAAAAGTTTCAACACTAATTGATGTTGGTTCTGCAACACCAATAGCATAAGAAACTTGTATTTCACACCGTTCTGCCAAACCTGCAGCAACTATATTTTTTGCTACATATCTCGCCATATAAGCAGCAGACCTATCTACTTTAGAAGGGTCTTTTCCAGAAAAGGCACCGCCCCCATGACGAGCCATTCCACCATAGGTATCAACAATAATTTTACGTCCGGTTAAGCCACAGTCACCTACAGGGCCACCAATAATAAATTGACCTGTCGGATTAATAAAATATTGGGTTCCTGAATGCAGCCATTCTTTAGGTAAAGTAGGCAGTATTATTTCATCCATAACTGCTGCTTCTAATTGTTTTCCACCAATATCCGGAGAATGTTGTGTTGATAAAACAACGGCATCAATTGCAATAGGCTTATGATTTTCATAACGAAAAGTTATCTGACTTTTTGCATCTGGACGTAACCAAGGTAAAGTTTTGTTTTTTCGGACTTCAGCTTGTCTTTCAACTAACCTATGTGAATAAGTAATTGGCGCGGGCATTAAGACATCAGTCTCATTACTAGCATAGCCAAACATCAAGCCTTGATCACCCGCACCTTGTTCATGATCTTCACTATCATCAACTCCCATTGCAATATCAGAAGATTGTTTGCCTATTGCGTTAATGACTGCACATGTTTTTCCATCAAAACCAACATCACCGTTATCATACCCAATCTCACAAACAACATTTCTAACCAATTCCTCTGTATCAACCCAAGCATTAGTTGTTACTTCTCCTGCTAATATGACCATACCCGTTTTAATCATAGTTTCGCATGCAATTCTGGATTTCTTATCCTGAGCTAAAAGTGCATCCACAACTGCATCAGATAGTTGATCGGCAACTTTATCTGGATGACCTTCTGAAACCGATTCTGATGTAAAAATATAATTATTACTCACTATAAATACCTCTTGTCTTAATACCTTAGGAATAACTCTATTCCTTAGTAGATACGCATAAGGCCGCAACTGCGACCTTTTGTGAATATGGTGGGCCCTCCCAGACTCGAACTGGGGACCTGCCGATTATGAGTCGGATGCT
>CAZHUE010000104.1:0-9420 GCA_964535875.1 uncultured Methylomarinum sp. | reverse complement strand
CAAAACACGGGGAAGTCTAAGGCACTCTAAAAGTCGCTTTTCGACAGCCTAGTTCAGCACTCTTTGCTGGAGATATTGGGCTTTACAGTTCTGTAAGCACCTAGTTGAGAAATTTACGGCACAGACACTCATCCCACCGGATTTAATTTCGCTGCACCTAAATTAGATTTTATCTTACGACCCACCTTGCTTTATATCTAATTCCTTTAAATGCCTAAGTTTTTCAGAAATCTTAATTTCCAACCCTCTATTTACAGGGTGATAATATTTTTTCCCTATTAACTCGTCTGGAAAATAATTTTCACCCGCAGCATAGGCTTCCGGTTCATTATGTGCATAACGGTATTTTTTTTTATAATCCAGAGCTTTCATAAGTTTAGTCGGTGCATTTCTTAAATGAATTGGCACTTCAAAACTTCCACTTTGTTTTATATCACTCATCGCTGCATTATAAGCCATATAAACAGCATTACTTTTTGGCGCACAAGCCAAATAAACAACAGCTTGTGCTAACGCTAACTCACCCTCCGGACTCCCTAAACGCTCCTGCGCCTCCCATGCATTTATTGTAATTTCCAGCGCTCTAGGGTCTGCATTACCAATATCTTCAGAAGCTATTCTAACAATTCTTCTGGCAAGATAGGCTAAATCACATCCTCCATCAATCATTCTACATAGCCAATACAACGATGCATCAGGAGAGCTTCCGCGTACAGATTTATGCAATGCTGAAATTTGGTTATAAAACTCTTCACCTTGCTGATCAAATCGACGAACTCCACCAGAGAGCACTTCCTGAGTAATTTGTTCAGTGATAGTTTGATTCTCGTTAGCTAAAGCCAGCTCTACAGCAATTTCTAATAAATTCAAAAGACGTCTGGCATCCCCATCAGCCACTTCAGAAAACTGTTGCTTCAGCTTATCTTTTATTGCTATCTTTACATCACCTAACCCTCTTTCTTTATCAGAAATAGCTATATTAAATACCTCAACAAGATCTTCACTTGTTAAGGGATTAAGCACATAAACTCTCGTTCTAGATAACAACGCGTTGTTTAAAGCAAAGGAAGGGTTTTCAGTTGTTGCTCCTATAAAATAGACAGTTCCATCTTCAACATGGGGTAAAAAAGCATCTTGTTGCGACTTATTAAATCGATGCACTTCATCTACGAATAAGATGGTTCTCTTGTTCTGTTCCAGCAGTAATTTTTTGGCTGCTGACACTGCAGATCGAATTTCTTTTACACCGGCTAATACAGCTGAAATTGATATAAACTCAGCCTCTGAGTGATGAGCAATCATGCCTGCCAGCGTAGTTTTTCCTGTACCTGGTGGCCCCCAAAATATCATTGAATGTAACTGCCCTGATGAAACAGCTTCGTAAAGAGGCTTTCCTGGTTTGAGAAGGTGTTTTTGACCAATAAAGTCTGCTAATAAAACCGGTCGCATTCTATCTGCTAAGGGTTTTGTCATCTCACTAAATATATCTATTTTTCAAAGACATCAACGCCTTTAGGAGCAATAAAAGTGAAAACCGAATCATCCAACCGCTTGTTTTTCTTAACATTAGAAAAATAAATTCGAGTTAGCTGGCCAAAGTTATCACTTAATTCCATACCACCTAAACTACCATCATTTAGACCTATAAGAATATAATTAAACTCACTTTCTTGTTTTTTTGGCGATAATTTTATCCATTGTAATCCTTCATCAATTCCTTGTTTTTCAATAATAAAATTCTCCTCTAAAGCAATATCTCCACTCAACAATAAAGCCGGTGTGGAACCCAAGGAGTCATCCATCTTTTTTATTGTAACTTGCTCTAAATCTGCATCATAAAACCAGATTTTATTTGAGTCGGATACAATTTCCTGAATAAAAGGTTTTTTATAATCCCACCGAAACTTCCCAGGCCTACTAAGATAAAAAACACCATGACTTGTATGTATAGGCTGACCTTTTCGATCTAAGCTAACTTGTCTAAAATCCGCTGTTAGGGTTTTTGTGCTTGATAAAATTGATTTTAATTGTTTCACAGGGGCAAGTTCAGCATTTGCTCCATTTAGAAATAATATAAAAAAAAGAAAATACAATAGGCTTCTTATTTTATTTAACATAGTCACTAAAAATTATTATCAAAAAAATCATTCAACCAAGTTTTTGTTCGATTAATTGTCGTATCAAGACACGGTGAACTTAGTTCAGGCTCCGAACCCTTAATGTAAGGAAATAGAGAAGCTCCCACACACTCTTCATTTGCAAGTAAACCATTAGCAGGATCAATCCAATGCATCTCTATATTATCAGGAGGAATTAAATAGACCGGTTGAGTGGAGATTTGTTCCATCAAATCAGTCCAAATTTGTAATGCTCCACTTGCCCCAGTTAATCCAGATGGTTTATTATCATCACGACCTATCCAAGCTACAGATAGATAATCACCGCTATACCCTGCAAACCAGCTATCCCTTAATTGATTTGTTGTTCCTGTTTTACCGACCAAACCAAACTCTTTTGGAATATACCGATAAGCTGATCGCCCCGTTCCTTTAAACATAACTTCCTGTAATATAGTGTTAGTGATAAAAGTTGCGGCGGGATCTACTACTTGACGAACAGTATAAGGGTAGCTTTGCAACCTTTCCCCATCTGCTGCAATAACTGCACGGATAGAACGTAAGGGGGTTGAAAATCCATCACCCGCCAATGTTTGATACATTTGCGTAACTTCTAATGGTGTCAAAGGCGAAGCACCCAATAATAATGATGGGTATAAATTCACAGTTCTTCCAACTCCCAAGCTTCTAAGGGTTTTAGCTATTCTGGCAAGCCCTACATCCATTCCTATATGTACAGTTGCTAAGTTATAGGATTGAGCAAGCGCTGTATGAAATTCCACAATACCATGCTCTCTTTTACCATAGTTTCTAGGTTTCCATATCTGTCCTTTTTTATCCTTAATTTTTATCCTAGTATCATTTACTTTTGTCGTAATAGTATATCTATTTGGGTATTCAAGTGCTGTTAAATAAACCACTGGTTTTATTAATGAGCCTATAGGTCTGACAGCATCTAAAGCCCTATTAAAACCAACGCCTCTTGGGTCACGCCCACCAGCCAAAGCCACAATTTCTCCACCCTCTCTTCTCGTGACAATTACTGCTGTTTCTAACTTTGCACTTTTAGGGTTTTTTTCTAACTGCTTTAATTTGTGCTCAATTGTTTTCTCTAGAACATTCTGAACTTGATTATCAATAGTGGTAAAAATTTTTAAACCTTCCGTTGTTAAATCTTCTTCCCTATATTCTTGTTTTAATTGTCGTCGAACTAAATCTAAAAAGCCCGGATAGCGATTAGTTGATCGATGAGGCCGTAGAATAACATCCAGTTTATTTCGTTTTGCTGTTAGCGCTTGTTTTTTAGTAATAAATCCTTGTCCATGCATTTCGTCTAAAACTAAATTTCGGCGTTTAATTGCCCGGTTTGGATGCTTTCTAAGATCATAATAAGATGGCCCTCGTACCAAGGCAACAAGAGCGGCAACTTCATGTAAAGGTAAGTTTTTTAAAGGTCGACCAAAATAAAATTGACTAGCTAAGCCAAAACCATGTACTGAACTAGCACCATCCTGGCCTAAATAAATCTCATTCAAATAGGCTTGTAATATCTCGTCTTTCTCATAATTAAATTCTAAAATCATAGCCATAAATGCTTCTTTCAATTTACGCCACAGACTTTTTTCAGGTGAAAGATAAAAGTTTTTAATCAATTGCTGAGTAATCGTACTTCCTCCCTGTACTACAGACCCTGCACGAATATTTACCCAGATCGCTCTTGCTATTGCTTTAAATGATATACCAATATGACTATAAAAATCATGGTCTTCTGTTGCTAATAAACCTTGTATTAGAGAATCTGGGGTATTTTCAAGTGTTATTAAAATACGATCTTCTTTTCTAGTAGGGTAAAAACTACCTATTTGCACTGGATCCATTCTGACAATAGGTATTTCTCTTGAGGTGCTTAGACTAAGAAGTTTAGAAATAGCAGTTCTGGAAAATTTAATTCTTAATAGTTTACTTTCTTGTTTTTTATCCCAGAATGTAAATTTTCGAGTTTTAACACTAATTTGCTGTTCTTTTTTGTAGTAACTTCCTTCAGATGAAAGCTGATAATCCTGCCTATAGTTTAGTTGTTGTAATAGGTCTTCAAACTGATCGATTTTTATTTTATAGCCACTATAGATTTCAAGAGGGGCGGCATATACTTTAGCCGGGATTGACCATGGTTTACCTTTAAATGTTTTACGTACTGTATAATCCAGATAACTTATATAAGAAAGAAAAACAAACCCAGATATTAAAAGAAAAAATAAAACACTCTTTTTAAACCAATGAAAAGACTGTTTACTCTTTTTCTTCTTTCTACTACTTTTACCCCCTTTTTTAGGCATAAGCATTTACTAATAACAAAATCATAAAAAAGATATTATCGTATAAAATTCTTCTTACCCGTATCAATTTTTGGATATACCTTTTTAGTCTTGTCTTTACGTTTAATTAAATCATTAAGCGATATTTTTGTCTTGGAAAGTAGCTTCATTTGTGGTTTTCCGAAAAGATACCCTTGACCTAAATCTATTCCAATTTCTCTTAGTTTTTCTATTGCACCGGGCGTTTCTACATATTCTGCGATTGTTTTCTTTCCAAGTTTTTTTGCAACTTCAACCATAGATTTAACTAACACTTGATCAGTATCATTATCAACTAAATTTCGGATAAACTGGCCATCAATTTTTATATAATCTACAGGGAAAGATTTAAGGTAATTAAAAGAACAAAAACCGGCACCAAAATCATCTAATGCAAACTTACAGCCTAACGCCCGAATTTTTGTAATTAATTCTCGTGTTTGTTCTACCTTATCAACGGCTACCGTTTCAGTAATTTCAAAGGTAATACGTTCCGCGTCTACCCAGCTAAGCTCAAGTTTTTCTTTTATTGTAGGTAATAAAGAGCTATCTTGAAATGCCACACTAGAAAGATTAATTGCTAATGAAATTTTTGACATTTTTGCGGGCAATGCAGCAAGAAAATCAATTGCCTGCTCTATCACCCAAAGATCAATTCTGTGAATCAACCCAATTCGTTCCGCAACTGGAATAAAATCAATAGGAGAAATAATTTCATTATCAAGCCCTCTCATTCTAATGAGCGCTTCATAATGAGAAATATCTCCATTCGCCAAATTTACAATAGGCTGATAAACGAGAAATAACTTTCCCTCAACAAGTGCATTCCTAATTAAAGGAACCCAATATACATCTCTAGCTCTTTCTTGTACTCGAGCGTGATCTTCGCTGTATTCCTTGATCATATTACGACCACTTTCCTTAGCGATTATACAGGCTTGTCTTGCTCGAGAAATCATTTCACCGGGGTGATAAACTGCTTTTCTAGTATTTTGCCCTGATATTCCAATCGATACAGAAGTACAATAACAAGCATCGCCAATAAAAAGCCTTGCTTCATAAATATCTTTTCTAATCTTCTCAGCAAATCGCTCAATCTCCGCAGCTGATCTGTTATCAAGAAAAAGACAAAATTCATCAGAGCCAATACGGGCAAACAAATCCCCTGGATTCGTCAATTTACTAATAATTGCAACGATTTCAACCAACAATCTATCGCCAACATCGAAACCTTCAAGTTCATTGATTAAACTAAATAAATCAACATCTATGAATAACAACCCTCCATTTTGATGAAGTCTATTATTTCTCTTTAAAACCAGACGCAGTCTTCTTTCAAAATTTTGACGATTTAAAAGACTAGTTAACTCATCATGAACAACCAGATATTTTAACCTTGCATCTACAACCTTTCTTTCTGCTAGTTCATTGATTAACCGGTCTTCCTGTCTATAACGAAGAAACCGCTCATAGTTCATAAGCAATTGAAAACCAACAACAAGCAAAAACTCTGGAAAATTAACAGGGCAAGCTATAGAATGAACCAATCCTTTACTATAAGAATTATTACTTCCAAACCCAGAAGTATCAATATTGCTTTTATCTGATTGTAAAATAATAAAAGGAACAAGAACGCCCCCTTCAAAATTTGACATTGTTATGTACATCTCATCAACGTTGCATAAAGGTAAGTTTTCACCAATGATAATCAAACCAATTTTCTCAGGTTCTTCGTAATAAGGCTTCAAGTGATCATAAACTTTCTTGCCATCCTTAGCTATTTTAATATTGAAATAGCCCTCTTTTTTAAGAGAAGCAACAATATCTATGACTAACCTAGAGTCTGTATCGGCAACAATAATTATTTTATTTTTTAGATTTTCACTTATTTCCATATTGTCACCAAGCTTTCACTTACCCAATTTTTACCCAAAAACACAACAATTAAGCGTCAAGCTTGAAGTTAATTACAATACCAACTAAAGTTAAAGCTAATTTCTAAATTTCTAAATTTCTAAACATTCAGAGCATCACTGGTTTTATAGATTAAAATTCAAAACTTAATATTGTATTCTACCCTGAGCTCTGTTTTAACGCTACTAACTATAACCTTTTTTCAAAATTTTTTGTGATATGTCAATTATTTTACAACATAATCTTGCAATTTCTGATCTGTTAAGAGGTGACTCAGCACTTGCGTCTACGCCTAATATTTATTTTAAATTACAAGAAACTATTGATAACCCAACTAAATCACTGGCTGATGCTGCTTATATTATCGAAAACGACCCAGCATTATCAATAAAATTACTGAAAATAGTTAATAGTGCATTTTTTGGTTTTCCTTCAAAAATCTCTTCTATTGACCGTGCAATTAGTCTTATTGGAAGCAAAGAACTACAAAGTATCGTCTTAAGTACTGTTGTAATAGAGAGCTTCTCTGATCTACCTAGCGACTTGATTTCTATGCATGATTTTTGGGCAAGAAGCCTCCGCTGTGCGCTTATAGCAAAAGGAATAGATGATTTGCTAGGAAAAGAATTTTCAGAATCTATTTTTATTTGTGGAATACTACATAATATTGGTCAATTAATATTTTTTCGTCGCATTCCGGAACTGGCAGGAGAAGTTAATTTATTATTACACGCCCAAGAAGAACCAACTGATCTAGATGAAATAAATTTTGAAGAAATCATCATTGGGTTTAATCATTATCAAACCGGTGCCGCATTAACACAACTTTGGAAACTACCCGATATTATTACAAAAAGCATAGAGTTACATGTCTTACCTGATAATACTGAGGCATTTCACAAAATTGCTTCAATCATACGATTAGCTGATAGCTACAGCAAAATGGATCTCACCTTCAGTGATGCAGAAATTAGTCACATAGATATTCCACTAGAAGATATGGCTAAAATTATTGATCGGGCACATCAAGAATTTGAAGAAGTTTTTAAGTTTTTTTACCCAACTTAAATTTTAAAGGACACTTCTATTAATTCTGTCTGAGCAGCTATGAGCTTACAAATGCTTCAAAACAAAATTTTTTAGACGTTATCGAATATTCTATGCACACAGATGTCAGTCCTTAATTTATAACGACACCCTATCTTCGTTAACTCACCCATTGTTTTTGATAATTTTCATAGCTACTACTCTTTATCAGAGTGTAGTTACCAACCGTATCTATCCAATATATATCAGGTAAATTATAACCATTAAATCGATTAGCTTTTACTAGACTATAAGCACCTACATTTGAGAAAACCACTCTATCCCCAACCCTAACTATTTTTTCAAACTGATATTCACCAAATAAATCACCCGCTAAACAACTGGAACCAGCAAGAATATAGGAATATACTCCATTATCACCTTCTTCTAATAAAGGAAGAGTTTTCTGATACTCAAATACTTCAGGGTTATGATTTACCGAAGTATCTAGCACCAATACTTTTTTTCCATCTGAGCTAAAGCTGTCAATAATTGTTGAAACTAAATAGCCCGCATCATTGATAACCGACTTCCCTGGCTCTATATAAACTTCAATATCAAACTCTGTTTTTAGTTGTTTAACCAGATTTATAAAAGGCTGTTGATTCTCTATTTGATTATAAAGATAACCACCCCCCAGATTTAACCATTTTAATCGACCCAATTCACCAGCAAACTTTTTTTTAAGAAGTGCCACTGTTTTCTCTAATGGTAAAAAGTTTTGATGAGAAAATACGGTGTGAAAATGTAACCCTTCTATTCCTGCTGGAATTGAGTTTAATGAGTCAATACTAATACCTAATTTTGAGTATTGCCTACAAGGGTTAAATCGCGAATCTGTAGCAAATGACAATTTTGGATTAATTCTAAACCCAAATGAGGTATGCATTGCTAAATTTTTATTAAACCGTTGATACTGGTTAATTGAATTAAAACTAATATGTGTACAAAGCTCTTTTAGCTCATTAAATTCATCATCCCTTAAACCGGGTGTTGTTATCTGAATATGACCAACATCACCTAAAATTTCTTTTGCCAGACGAGCTTCAAACAAAGAACTGACAGACAAACCATCTAAGTAATTTTTTGCCTTGTTTATAACCAGCCCCAGAGGCAAAGCTTTGATTGAATATAAAACCCGGCATCCTGATTTGTTTTTTAGATCTACCAGTTGAGATAAATTATTATCAATGTTACTTTCATCAAATACATAGGCCGGTGTTTTTTCTATATTATCCTTTAATACATTCAAATTCATCTATGTATTGTCCTGAATTCAGCTTTTATAATAAATATTTTTCTCCGTTAAAACAGCATCGATGTAAACATCATGCTGCGCCATAATGACTTTGTTACACATTTGTGATTCATAACAAACTGCTATTAACATTGTATCTACCCTAACATCTTGCAATAACCGGTCATAATAACCAGCCCCATTACCTAAGCGCCCGCCTTTATTATCAAATGCAACACCTGGAACCATAATTAAATCTAATTCCTGAGGTAAAATATTTTTTTCTTTATCTTCCCAACGCGCTTGTTGAGGCTCTAAAATACCCCAAGTTCCAGGTACTAATTCTGTAATATCATCTAGTAGCCACAACCCTAGTTTATTCTGCTGGTTTTTGTCCTTGGTACAATAGGGAATCACAATCTTTTTTTCCCCATTCAGCTCCTTTTTCAATGCGTCAATAGTTCTTACTTCTGATCGACAATGCACATACCACATAACTGTATCAGCTTTCAGATAGGCTAAGTTTGAGATAAATTCTTGACAGATAATTTTGCTCAGCTTTTCTTTATCTATCTGGGCATCTCTTGCTTTGTATGCTTTTTTACGTTGTTGATTTTTATCTGCCATAAATAATTAAGCGTCTAGTACAACACAACACGAATAATAACTATAAAGCAGCAATAATCGCCTCTCCCATTTCCGTTGTTCCTAT
>CAZHUE010000103.1:0-9451 GCA_964535875.1 uncultured Methylomarinum sp. | reverse complement strand
CCAGCAGGTAGCGCAGACAAATCACCTAGTTGGTTAGTTATATCTATGCATATGTCAGAAATAACAGTCTGGTTGGTAAAATTAGTAGGGGCATGGATAATACATATTTTTTGATTAGTTAGCCCTTTAGCAATTGAATCAAACCCAGGGACATTGAAGCCGGTAATTTCAAGTTTATTAACAGTGACATCGCTTAATACATGAATACCTGTTGCAATTGGGGTGCCGCTATTATTCGTTTCTGCCTTAGGGTTACAAGGCATTGTCCATTTGTAGTGACAAAAGTTGTGTTGCCTTCATGTCTATAGCTAAAGCCAGTAGGTATATTGCGAGTATCACAGATTGCACTACGGCCATTACTGTTCCCGCTGCCTATTTGACTTTTTAGAAGGGCAATAACATTAATAGTATTATCAATGTAAACGGCTGAGTTACCAAAATCACCACCTTGCACATAAACGCCACTATCATTTTGATTAATACCTAAATATATTCCAGTTGAAGGATAAAAACGATAACGATAAGGAGTAAAAACTTGTGTTGTCTGACTTAGTGGGAAAAATTGAGGGTAAACCTGTTGAGCATCATTCATTATTTGCTCGCTATCACTGACTAAGTCGGCCTGTACAGGCCGGGCGATAACAGTTAGGGAAATGATTATAAAGGTAAAAATGAGTTTCATATTTGAAACCTCCAATATTATATAAGCTATAAGACCACATTGGGTCTATTTATACTCGCATATTTTTTTGGGAGCAAGTGGATAACAAAAAAACAGGTTATTTTGAATTTTAAATGGGCAAAAAATTTACATTTATTTTAGAAAAATCTAATTTACATCAACCGACAACCCTATATTATATTGACGCGAGAGCTTCTCGTTGCTTTTCTAATAACTGAGTTATTCCATGTTCTGCTAATTCAAGCATTGCGTTTAATTCATCTTTTCTAAAAGCATGTCCCTCAGCAGTACCTTGTATTTCTATAAAGGCAGCCGCATCGTTCATTACTACATTCATATCTGTTTCAGCATTACTGTCTTCAGCATAATCCAGATCCAGTACAGGCGTACCATTAAAAATACCTACTGAAATAGAAGCAATATGACCATGAAGAGGGTTTTTCTTAATCATTTTCTTCTTCAACATATGTTCTATAGCAATGGATAAAGCTACAAAACCTCCAGTAATAGATGCAGTACGAGTCCCTCCATCTGCTTGAATTACATCACAATCAATTGTAATGGTATGTTCACCTAAAGCTTTTAAATCAATCCCTGCACGTAGGGATCGACCAATTAATCGTTGTATTTCTAAAGTTCGACCACCTTGCTTCCCTCTACTTGCTTCACGCCCCATACGGCTATGTGTAGATCTTGGTAACATACCATATTCTGCAGTTACCCAGCCTTCCCCCTTACCTTTTAAAAAACGAGGAACCCGTTGCTCTACTGATGCTGTACAAAGAACTCTTGTATCACCGAATTCCACCATAACAGAACCTTCTGCATGTTTGGTATAGTTACAGATAAATTTAACATCTCTTAGTTGATCAGGATTTCGTCCGCTTGGTCTCATTGAGTTATTCTTTTGAAAAAAACCGACAAGTATACCTGTTTTTTCTGTTTTATCGTATTTTAAAATCGTCCTGAAAGATTTAATAGCAATAGATATAAACTAGCGATTTAGCTTAGGATAGCAATGATGGTGTTGGGAAAAATTGCTAAATCAATTTATTCTTTAATGATCTACACAAGCAGAAAAGATCATCATAAGGGAGACTTTTCTCGCTGTAGAATTCCTGTATTAATAAAGAATTAGGAAGTCTAGTTATCAAGTGTTTAATAATGCGTGCCTAAAAATCTCTACAGATTGAGGTCTTTTTTTAGGGTCATCTTTCATTGCCCAGTCAATAGCATATAATAAATGGTGAGGGTACTTATTGTTAAATACTTTAGTTGCTGGAATAATTGTTTTTTTAGCCGCTTTTCTAATATCAAAAACTGGAGCTTTTCCGCTTAGGCAAAAATACATAGTTGCACCAATTGAGTAAATATCAGTCCAAGGGCCTAATTGAGAATTTTTAGAGTATTGTTCTACTGGTGAAAATCCATGAGATATTATTGTTGATTCATTTTTTTTAGGCGTAGAAGTAAATTTTTGTATCGCGCCAAAATCCAGTAGTACAGGTGTGCTATTCGGTCGAATTAAAATATTACTTGGCTTTATATCAAGATGAAGAAAATTTTTCTTATGCATCATGCTAATACCTGCAAGCAATAAATTAAACATTTTAATTAACTGTTTTTCAGTCACTTTTGATTTTTTATTTTTTATTACCTTGTCTAAGGTACTGCCCTTATCATAAGCCATTACCATATAGACCGTATCATTCGCTTGAAAAAAATTAATGACATTAACAATATTAAGATGCTTAAGTTTTGCTAACGCTTTTGCTTCTTTAAAAAAAAGAGCTCTACCTTTTAAAAAAAAAATTTCAGTTTCTTTACTATTAGGAACGATGACATTATTCCATGTTCTATGAGCGAATTTGCGTGGTAAATATTCTTTGATGGCAACTTGAGATTGGTTGGACATTTGTCTAGCTAGATAAACTGAACTAAAGCCTCCATGAGCAAGTTTACGTTCGATTATATACTGGTCTAAAACAGTGCCTGGTTCAAGAAAATTCCACTGTTTAGGATAGGTTTTAGGATCGTAATATGCAGCCATTTTTTTCTATAGGGTATAATTTTGTGGTCAAGGATCTTTTTTATTATGTTTACTGAATTAAGTTGTTTAACTTTATCTTTTTATTTAGTGACACAAAATTGTAGATACTCAATATTATAGTTGTTTATAAAAATCGGATTATTGAATAATTAAATTATAGGATAATAAATGATAAAAAGTATGACTGCATTTGCTAATAGTGAAGCAGAAATAGAAAATTTAATCATAAATTGTGAATTACGTTCAGTAAATCATCGATATTGTGATATTTCAGTAAAATTACCTGAAAACTTAAGGTTTGCAGAGACTGACGTACGATCTTTAATAGCCTCACAGATAAAACGTGGAAAAATAGAATGCTCATTAAAGTTTAAAAAACAGTCAGACAATAGGCAAAAAATTACTATTAATGAAGATGCTGTTAAGGCTTTATTACAAGCAACAACTCAAATTGAAGAACATATGCACGGACAGAAATTTTTTTCAGCGATGGATGTTTTAAATTTCCCTGGTATTCAACAAGAACCGGAAACTAAGAAAGAAACTTTATATCCGGTTGTAATTCACGTGGTTGAAGATACACTAAAACAATTAATTGAATCCAGAGGACGGGAAGGTTCTCAACTAAGCTTATTAGTAGAACAACGATGTAAAAATATTCTTGCTTTAGTGGATACAGCTAATAAAAGATTGCCGGAAGTGCTGGAGAAAATCCGTAAAAAAATAAAAAACAGGCTGGCTGAATTAAATGCAGAACCAGATTTAGATCGACTAGAACAGGAGATGGTCTATTTTGCTCAAAAATTAGATATAGCTGAAGAATTAGATAGATTAAAAACGCATGGGCACGAAGTGTTAAATGTTTTAACTAAGGACGAGGCTGTTGGTCGGCGACTTGATTTTCTGATGCAAGAAATGAATCGTGAAGCAAATACCTTAGGTTCAAAATCTGCGGATAAGCAGATGACACAAATTTCTATTGATCTCAAAGTATTAATTGAACAAATACGCGAGCAAATTCAAAATATTGAATAAGGAATGGAGATGGATAAAGGCAAGCTATATATTATTTCTGCTCCATCTGGTGCAGGAAAAACCAGTTTAGTTAAACAACTAATAGCTGACGTTAAAAAGTTAATTGTCTCAGTTTCGCATACCACTAGAAAAATGCGTGAAGGAGAAATAGAAGGTAAAGATTATATTTTTACAACAATAGATAGCTTTAAACAAGAGATAGAAAATTATTCCTTTTTGGAGCACGCTCAAGTCTTTGATAATTATTATGGGACTGCAAAAAAATCGGTAGAAATTTCGTTAGATAAAAGCACAGATGTTATTTTAGAAATTGATTGGCAGGGTGCTCAACAAGTTAGAAAAATGCTCCCTTCCAGTGCTTCTATTTTTATATTGCCGCCTTCTATAAAAGTGTTACAACAAAGGTTAGAAGGAAGAGGCCAAGATAGTAAAGAAATTATAAACCGGAGAATGCGCGATGCCGTAGAAGAAATGAGCCACTATAATGAGTTTGATTACTTAATAGTGAATGACGATTTTAATCAAGCACTAACAGAAATTAAGTCTATTATTTATAGTCATCGTTTAGAAAAAAATAGACAGTTAAATGCTTTAGCACCTTTATTGGATAAGCTTATAACTTCCAGTGGAAGTTTTCTTGGCTAGTATAGCTTACTGCCTCTGTTTTCTTTTCTTTTAATGCAAAACGTCTTCTGTCAACGACTCTTCTTGATTTAAAATCTTTATCAGGCAGGTCTAGCAGAATTCTACGATCATTTTGCCATGACCGAGTATGAAATTTTGTCACGGCAATATTTTTCCCTTTAAATACTTTTCTGTTGAATTTTTTTATAACTCTATCTGCAACCTCATCAGAATCAATCACTACGAGGCCGTAAAATTCAATAGTATGAGTTTGAGGATCTTTTAAAGCTTTTATTTGAACTCGCTCAATAACCCCGGGTTTTTGGAATACTTTACCTTTTATCACAGGGCTTAAGTAATCGATAATATCTACCTTTTGAGTATTTTCAGGAATTCGCTTTAAAATAACAATCATTTTTATTTGCCACAGCAACGCTTAAATTTTTTACCACTACCGCAAGAACAAGGTGCATTTCTACCTTGATTTTCTGTCTGGCCTATTTTACTAACAGAGTTAACTAAACCATCCAGATATAACCATTGACCTGAATGTTTTTGAAATTGGCTTATTTCATGCATCACACATTCTTCATTGTCTAATAGATAATAAGCTTTAAATTCAACAATACCTTTACTCTCTTTTTCAGCACCTTTTTTTATATTGATAATTTCAAGTTTAGTCCATTCTGCTTTTTCTTTAGAAAAATTAATTTCTTTTGGTCGTTTGGCTTTCACCCAGGTTTCAAATAAGTAGCTTGAGTTATGCATGGCATAAGGAGTAAAACGCGAACGCATTAATCGCTCAGCAGTAGAAGGCTTTTTTTTATATTCATGAAAAGGCTCGCAGCATAAAGGGTATGGTATTTCACTCCCACAAAGACAGTTTTCTTTAACTTCAATCATTAATAATCACCAAGTTTATAAAGTTAGGTAGCTCGCAATAAATCCACGCCCAACTGATTTATTTAGGTTAAAGATGTTCAAAAAGCAGCTTACATTATAAAATAAGCATGTAGCACATTTTGTACTTTAACTAACCAATAATACTATGACACAAGCTAGCACTTTATTTACTGATGCAAAAAAAGTAATTCCGGGAGGGGTTAATTCCCCAGTAAGATCATTTAGTGGTGTAGGTGGTATACCAGTTTTTATAGATCATGCCAGTGGATCTACAATTTTTGATAGTGATAATAAAAGCTATATTGATTATGTCGGTTCATGGGGGCCAATGATCCTGGGGCATGCACACCCAGAGGTTGTTAAAGTAGTTCAGCGAACGGCTGAAAAAGGTTTAAGCTTTGGCGCACCAACTGAAATAGAAACCTTAATGGCAGCCAAAGTTTGTGAAATAGTTCCTTCAATAGATAGGGTACGCATGGTAAGTTCTGGTACAGAAGCTACCATGAGTGCTCTACGATTAGCACGGGGGTATACTGGGCGCGATAAAATAGTTAAGTTTGAAGGTTGTTATCATGGGCATTCAGATTCCTTATTGATTAAAGCTGGGTCAGGCGCGTTAACCTTAGGTGAGCCAAGTTCTCCTGGTGTCCCTAAAGCGTTAGCCGCTGAAACTATTACATTAACTTATAATGATAGCGAATCCGTTAAACAAGCCTTTGCCGAAATGGGAAGTCAAATCGCTTGTATTATTGTTGAGCCAGTTGCCGGCAATATGAATTGTATACCACCAGTCCCTGGTTTTTTAGAAACATTACGCCAAGTGTGTAATGAGCATGGAAGTGTTTTAATTTTTGATGAAGTGATGACAGGCTTTCGAGTCAGTTTGCAAGGTGCACAAGGGCTTTATAAAGTAATGCCTGACTTAACTACATTAGGTAAAATTATCGGTGGAGGTATGCCGGTTGGTGCTTTTGGTGGTAAACATAAAATAATGGAGCATTTAGCCCCTTTAGGTCCAGTTTATCAAGCAGGAACCTTATCAGGAAATCCTATGGCAATGGCTGCGGGGTTAAAGACACTGGAGCTTATTTCTCAAACAGGTTTTTATGAGCAGTTAACTCAGAAAACGGAAAAGCTAGTCAAAGGATTAAAACAACGAGCTGAGCAGGCTGGTGTTTCCGTGTCAGTTAATAACGTAGGCGGTATGTTTGGATTGTTTTTTACAGAAGACGAAAAAATCAGTCTTTACTCTCAGGTTATGCAATGTAATCAAGCACCTTTTAAACGTTTTTTTCATGGCATGTTAGAACAAGGCATCTATTTTGCCCCGTCTGCATTTGAAACAGGTTTTATCTCCGCTGCCCACAGTAATGAAGATATAGAAAAAACACTGGATTCAGCAAGCAAGGTATTTCAATCACTCTAATGGAACAAAATATATTCTTTATCTATTATGTGCTTGCAACAATCTGTGTACTATTAATTATATTTTTTGTGTTGTGGATTTTTAAAAAACAACAAGCCACAAAAAGCCATTTACAATTAATAGAGACAGAAGAAAATTTAAAAGAAAAGACAGAAAGTTGCCAGAAACTTGCTTTGAGATTAGCCGTTGCTGAAGAAAAGCTAGTACAACTTGAAGGTAAGGTACTAGAATATCAACAATTACAACAACAATTAATTGAAAGTAAAACTGAAAATGCAGAGTTACAAATTAGATGGCAAGAGCAGGGGAAAAATGCCAACGAAAAAATAAAATTACTTCAAGATGCAGAGGTTCAGTTAAAAACTCAATTTGAGAATTTAGCGACTAAAATCTTCGAAGATCGTAGCAAGCAGCTATCAGAGCAAAACAAAGTTAGCATGGAGCATATAGTCAACCCTATAAAAGAGCAATTAACAGACTTTAAAAAAAGGGTCGATACCGTTTACGATAATGAGACTAAAGATCGAATTTCTTTACGAGAAGAAATAGTTTCATTACGTCGTGATACAGAAAAAATGAATAAAGAAGCATTAAATCTTACCAAGGCATTAAAAGGTGATAAGAAAATTCAGGGAAATTGGGGGGAAATGATTCTTGAAAAAGTACTTGAACAATCAGGGTTGCGCAAAAATATAGAATATGAAACACAAAGTGGACTACGAGATGAAAGCAATAAACTTTTCAAGCCAGATGTCATTATCAGGTTGCCAGAAGAAAAAGATGTTGTTGTTGATTCAAAAGTTTCTTTAATAGCTTATGAAAAATACTGTTCAACAGAAGATGAGCAAGAACGTATAAATGCTTTAAAAGCACATACAAAAGCCGTAAGGGATCATATTAAAGGATTAAGCAGCAAAGATTATTCCGGGTTAAAAGGATTAAGATCACTTGATTTTGTTTTACTTTTTATGCCAATAGAAGCTGCATTTATGGTTGCATTTCAGGCCGATGAAAAATTATTTACCGATGCCTTTGAACATAAAATTGTGGTCGTAACACCAACCACTTTATTAGCTACTTTAAAAACAATAGAAAATATCTGGCGATATGAAAGGCAAAACGAAAATGCTAAATTAATTGCAGATAAGGCAGGTTTATTATATGACAAAATCAGAGGTTTTGCAGAGGATATGGAGAAATTAGGAAACCAAATTAATACCGTCAATAAAACCTATGATGGCGTTATGAATAAATTGACTTTAGGCAGTGGAAATTTAATTCGTCAAGCCAGTAATTTTGTCGAGTTAGGGGTAAAAGTTAAAAAGACATTGCCTAAAAGCCTGACTGAACAAGCAGGAATAGATGAGAAATAACATACTCCCATCTGTTTATGAATTTATGGTCTTTAGATCTAATAGGTCTACTCTTAGCCATTATTATTTAAGAAGACAATCTTAGCTTTATTACTCAAGAAATAAGATAACTTAAAGGGCTTTTAACGCCCAATCCTCCTCGTTTAATTATATGAGTATAAATTTGTGTTGTGCGAATATCACTATGGCCTAATTGATCTTGGACAGTTCGAATATCCGCACCATTTTCCAATAAATGAGTAGCAAAAGAATGACGTAAAGTATGACAACTAGCAGGCTTGATAATATTAGCCATTGTCACAGCCTTTTTTACAGCTTTCTGTACGCTACTTTCATTGATGTGATGCCTACGAATAAAATCACTACGTGGATCCTTACTCCTCTTTCGTGCAGGAAAAGCATATTGCCAGCCCCACTCTAAAGCGGCATTAGGATATTTTTTATCAAGAGCAAAAGGCAGATAAACCCTTCCAAAGCCTTCGGCAATATCCCTTTCGTAAAGAGTTTTTACTGTTTCAAAATGCCTGGATAAAGGCTCGATTAATTCATCAGCTAAAGTAACAACCCGATCTTTTCCACCTTTTCCATCGCGGACATAAATCGCTTTTTGAGAAAAATCGAAATCCTTAATCCGTATACGAACGGACTCCATTAACCTTAATCCCGAACCATACAATAAACAACCAATTAACCAATGAGTACCACTAAGATTAGATAACAAAAGAGTGACTTCTTTTTGAGTGAGAACTACGGGTAAACGTTTAGGTTTTTTTGCGCGCACTAGAGATTGTAGCTCGCCCAAGGGAGCCTTTAATACGTGGCGATACATAAAGACCAACGCGTTCAAAGCCTGATTTTGAGTTGCCCCCGCAACATTACGCTGTTGAGCTAAATAGGTCAGAAAGGTACTCACCTCTGCATCGCCCATTTCAGCAGGGTGTCGTTTGCTATTAAAAATAATGAACTGCTTAATCCACGCAAGATAAGCTTGTTCAGTACGGATACTATAATGACGGACGCGAATAGCTCCACGAACTTGGTCAAGAAAAGGAGATGAGATGGAATTAGTCATATTGTTCTCTATTTGTTCTTGTATAAAATACCTCATCAATATTTTAAGCGCAAGTATTAAATGTGGAATGATTCCGTATTTTTTTGTAGAGAAGATTTAAAAAATACTAGATGGATGAATATTAATTTGCTAAAGTTCAGTAATATTAACTTGTTAAATAAACTTTTTTGAAAAATAAACTTTAGTAAAAATTGTTTATTTGCGGAATAGATGGAAAACATCCGTGTTTTAATATGGACTTTTTCTATCTAATAATAATGTTAGAACTCTGGTTTTTAAGAAAATA
>CAZHUE010000102.1:0-9466 GCA_964535875.1 uncultured Methylomarinum sp. | reverse complement strand
CCTCACTGACTTGACGGCTGTCGGTAAAAAATTTTAGCCTCCCTCGCGTGCTATCTCACACGTCGGTTCAGAAAATTTCCCTGTCGCCTACCGCGGACTAAAAATCATCACTCTGCTATCGCTCCGTTTCCCTGATTTTCAGCGTGTTTTTTGTGTCTATCTCTTCTCGGGTCTTTTATGCTTGAAAAGTGGTGAATAATTGAGGCTATGGGTTGCTCTGTCATTTTAAAATCAAAATGATAGATTTAATACCTCATCTAAATTATTATTTCAACTAGTTTTAAACCCGATTGCCCTAGCTTCAAGGGGTGAATCATAGAAGGTGGATGTTTTTTTGTTATAATAAAGCATTCTGTTTAAAGTATAATAGGATAGTCTATACTCAGTAATTTAAAAAGATCAAGCAATTTTTTTAATAAAAATTTCTGTTTTAGGAAAAAATAAAGTATGGTGAAATCAAATTCAGAACAACCTGATTTTGATTGAAGTCAGATTAGAGAAACCGTCTGACTCCTGACTGTTTCAGTTGCTCAGGTTGAAAAGGGATGAAAGAGAAACTGCATTAGGGTATTGTATGGAAACAAGTCAAAAAATACAGTTATCAATCGTTGCCTTTCAGTTTTATGACAAATTATAGCAATCTCTTTCGCATGTTGCAGAAAGTCTAAAAGGTCTTACCAAACTAGTAGAAAGTCCCGAGAGATTATATAATCCGAATGAATGGAAGAATTTTCAGGAAGAAATACGCAGTCGCTATACCATGGAGTCAGAAAAAATAATGTTTGATGCCATTCTGGAAGGAAACAGCATTGATGAAGCAATACAATTAGCAGGAAAAGTGGATGAAGATGATATTGAATTTTTTTAATCAAATTATTGCAAGATGGGGAGGCTTTGCTGTTTTTTTTGTCGTCAGTTTAATGGTGGGATGTACTCACTTTAGTAGAGGACATTCTCCAGCACCTGTTTATGAAACTTCACAAACAAGGAATCCCTATGAACAGAAAACATCAATTGCAACAAAACAGGTAGAAAAAGAGAGTGAGATCTTTGAACAGCCTTTTGAGCCTGAATTAACACCAATAGAGACAGAGACTGGCGAACCAGAAAGTGAAAAAAAGAGTTGGGAAGAAATACCATCTCATAGCTATAGAAAGAGAGAAGCCCCCCCTAATAAAAGGTTGTCACCTGCTGTATTAGCCTTGGTAACTGAAGCTGATAAAAGTTCTAGAACTGGAGATCTAGAATCAGCAGTAGTAACGCTTGAAAGAGCGTTAAGAATTGATTCCAGGAATCCATTGTTAACCTATAAACTGGCAAGAGTTAGACTACAACAATCCAAGTCCAGATTAGCAGAATCCCTCGCAAAAAAAGCAGCTTTATTATCTGCAAATGATAGGGCTTTAAAAAAACGTGCTTGGTATTTAATTAGTGAAGCTAGAAAACAACAGAAAAATTTCCATGGTGCTAAAGAGGCTAAGTTAAAGGCTAATAATATTTGATTCATAAATTTGTAATCAATTAACATTTATTTTCACAATTTTCCTTAGAACCTGTTCAGGATTGTTACGAGTATCGCTCAAACGAAACTGGCAGTGGCACAGTAGCTCTTGATCAGGTTCTTAGTAATAAACCTCCGATTTAATGACAAAACTTGAATCATTTTTTAGCAGTGACGGCTCTATTTCAAAAGTCATTTCGGGCTATTTACCGCGTTCATCTCAGCTGGAGATGGCTAAAGCTATTGCTCAAACAATCGAATCTAAAGAGAACTTAATAGCAGAAGCAGGGACTGGAACTGGAAAAACTTTTGCCTATTTAGTCCCTGCCATTTTGTCCAGAAAAAAATCAATTATCTCGACAGGGACAAAAAACCTTCAAGATCAATTGTTTAAAAAAGATTTGCCGCTAGTTCGTAAAGCAATAAATGTTCCTTTTAAATCTGCTTTATTAAAAGGCAGAGCTAATTATTTATGCACTTATCGTTTAGAAAATGCTTTAAATTCCAGCTTTGGATTTGAAAAAGACGATGCTGCCAGCTTATCGCATATAAAAACATGGTCAAAAAAGACTTTAGTCGGTGATATTTCTGAAATTTCAGATGTAGAAGAAGGTGACCCTATCTGGTCACAAGCTACATCAACTGCAGATAATTGTCTGGGGCAGGATTGTACTGATTATGCCGAGTGTTTTTTAGTTAAGGCTCGGAAAAAAGCACAAGAGGCAGATATTATTGTTGTAAACCATCATCTACTTTGTGCGGACTGGTCTTTGCGAGAAACAGGTTTTGGTGAATTATTACCAGATGCTGAAGTGGTAATTATTGATGAAGCCCACCAGCTTTCTAATATAGCCTCTAATTTTTTAGGCGTTTCTTTAACGGCAAAACAACTGAATGAATTAGCATCCGATACGCTGGTCGAATATTTTAAAGATGCTAAGGATATGCCTGATCTTCGAACCGCTTGCGAAGATTTGAAATTTGAAATTAAAGATTTACGTTTGGCTTTCGGGATGGAAATTCGACGTGGCGATTGGAAAGAGATAGAAAATAACCCAAAAATTTCCAGTGCTTTAACAACAGTCCATAAACAATTAAAAAGACTTTCCGAGCGGTTAGAATTAGCATCTGTTAGAACAAAAGGCTTAGAAACCTGTTTTGATCGGGTTGAGGAATTAGAAACTCAGCTTGATGGCATGATTAATAATAATAGCGGAAAATGGATTCGTTGGTATGAAACCTACAGTAAAACTGTAACTTTAAGTCAGACACCGTTAGATATTGCAGCTGAATTTAAAATGTTTATGCAGCAACATAAAGCAAGCTGGATTTTTACCTCGGCTACTTTAAGTGTTGCTAATAATTTTAATCATTTTTCAAAAGGCTTAGGGTTAACTGAAACGCTTTGCAAAAGCTGGGAAAGTCCATTTGATTTTTCTTCTCAATCTTTGTTTTATCACCCAAAAGGTTTACCAAAACCAACCGAATCAGATTTCACAGAAAAAATTATTGAATTTGCATTACCTGTTCTAAAAGCCAGTAAAGGACGTGCTTTCTTTCTATTTACCAGCCATAGAGCATTAAAAATAGCGGCTACAATTTTAGAGGATAAAATAGAATATCCTTTACTGGTACAAGGCACTCGCGCTAAAGCAGTTTTATTAGAGCAGTTTAAAGAAAGAGGTAATGCTATTTTATTGGCTACCTCCAGTTTTTGGGAAGGTGTAGATGTAAGAGGCGATGCTTTATCTTGCGTTATTATTGATAAATTACCTTTTTCCTCGCCTGGCGAACCTGTTTTAAAAGCACGCTTAGATGCGATACAAAAACAAGGGAAAAACCCTTTTTTTGAACATCAATTACCTTCGGCAGTTATTGCTTTACGACAAGGTGTTGGCCGGTTAATTCGTGATGTTAATGATAAGGGTGTATTGATGATCTGCGATCCCCGCCTATTAAAACGAGCTTATGGACAACAGTTTTTAGACAGCATTCCGCCAATGACTCGTTCAAGAGATATTAAAGAAGTAGAGGAGTTTTTTAAACTAAATGAACAAAGTATTTCTTCTAAAAATGACCAGAAAAAGGAACATCAAGAATGAAACTATTATCAGTGGAAACCTCCACAGAAGCTTGTTCGGCTGCCTTGTTTATAGATGGTGAAATTCAGGAAAAATTTGAAATAGCACCCAGAATACATACAAAATTAATCCTTCCAATGATAGATTCTTTACTGGCTGATGCTGAATTAAAACCACAGCAGTTAGATGCGTTAGCTTTTAGCCGAGGCCCTGGATCATTTACAGGTGTAAGGATCTCTACAGGTGTTATTCAAGGGATAGCTTTTGGTGCAGATTTACCTGTCGTTCCGGTATCAACTTTAGCAGCAATAGCTCATCATTTTTTTTTTCAGGGGGGGTATGATTGTGCTTTTACAGCAATGGATGCACGAATGGGTGAAATATTCTGGGGAGTTTATCAAAAAGATCAACAAGGTTTTGCACAATTAATAGGTGATGAGGCCGTTACCTTAGCTGAAAATATTATTTTTCCAAACAAAAAAGGCATCGGCATCGGTTCTGGTTGGGCTGTCTATCGACAAGAATTAGCAACTTGCCTCGGGGCACAACTGATTGATTTTGAAGTGGATCATTTGCCGAGAGCATCTGCAATTGCAGCCCTAGGTGTGTTGGGGTTTAATAACAATGAAGCCGTCGATGTCGAGAAGGCAATGCCGGTTTATTTACGCGATAAAGTCGCAAAAAAAGAATCAGAAAGATAAGGTACAATAGAACGTTTAATATCATGCATTATGTTATGTACAGATGGCTCAGTATTTTTCAGTTCACCCAGATAACCCACAAAGAAGGTTAGTTCATCAAACGGTCGATATTATAAGACAGGGGGGTATCGTTGTTTTGCCAACAGATTCATCTTATGCGATTGCCTGTCATATTGGCGATAAACGAGCCTTGGATAATATTCGACGAATTCGTCAATTAAGTGATAAGCATAATTTCACCTTGCTTTGTAAAGATTTAACGCAAATATCAAATTTTACCAAAATAGGAAATGATGCTTTTAGACTGATAAAATCATTAACACCGGGGCCATTTACTTTTATTTTAAATGCCACAAAAGAAGTACCAAAAAGACTTCAACATCCAAAGAAAAAAACCATTGGAATACGGATTCCGGATAATATTTTTATCCAGCTGGTTTTAGATGAGTTAAACGAACCCCTCTTTAGTTCTACACTGATAATACCTGATAATAACAATGAGGCTGAAACAGACCCTTATGAAATAAGAGAAAAACTGGAGCATGAACTGGATTTGATCATTGATTTTGGAATTATCGAGTCTCAAGAAACGACAATGATTAGCTGTATTGATAACACTATTGAAATAACAAGACAAGGCGTTGGAAATGCGCCTATGTTAGGATAAAAAATTTTGTTGTAAGTTAGGGGGCTCTTAGATTAGGGCGGTTCTATTGTTAATCCAAAAATTGCATTATCAACAATAAATCAAGAAAAAATAAAATTAAGGAAGCGTTAATAAAATTATGATGAATGAACTAACAACAATTCAACGTGTCGCTGTTTGGGTTTTGCCGGTGATTTTTGCAATTACTGTGCATGAAGTGGCTCATGGCTGGATAGCAAAAAAAAAGGGGGACAATACCGCTTTTATGTTGGGTCGCTTAACGTTAAATCCAATAAAACATATTGATATACTAGGGACAATTATTATTCCTGGGTTATTGTTAATCACTGGAACAGGTTTTATTTTTGGTTGGGCAAAACCTGTTCCTGTTGATACTCGAAATTTTAAAAATCCAAAAAAGGATATGGCTTTAGTTGCAGTAGCAGGACCAGTTTCTAATTTGATAATGGCTGTTGCTTGGGCTTTAATAGCTCGAATAGGTATTATGATTGATTCAGAGGCTGTTTCTTTACCGCTTATTTATACAGGAATCGCAGGAATCTCAATTAATCTGGTATTAGCCCTTATTAACATGATACCGATTCCACCGCTAGATGGAAGTAGAATTGTAACAGGTTTTTTACCTAATAATTTAGCCTGGAAATATAACCAACTGGAACGTTATGGCTTTATATTATTGATTGTATTAGTTTATACAGGTGGTTTGAATTTCATATTAGGATACCCTATGGCTATTGCTCAGAAGTTATTTTTTTCTATTGCTGGACTTTAGAAGAATTAAGTGGCTGAAAATACAATTGAAGTTGATGCAGAAACAGCCCCACAAATAGCACTGGTACAGGGAGCTCCATTTACTGATCTACCAGAAGATTTGTACATTCCTCCTGGTGCAATGGAAGTCTTTTTAGAAACATTTGAAGGACCACTAGATTTATTATTATATTTGATTAGAAAGCAAAATCTGGATATTCTAAATATTCCGATTGCTCATATCACTATTCAATACATTAATTATATTGATATGATGACTGAGTTAAAATTGGAATTAGCGGCAGAATATTTACTGATGGCAGCATTATTAGCTGAAATAAAGTCTAGAATGTTGTTGCCCAGACAAGCAGAAGTGGAAGATGAGGAAGATGATCCACGCGCTTTTCTGATTAGAAAGCTGCAAGAATATGAATGTATAAAAAAGGCAGCAGAAGATATTGACTCGCTTTCCAGGTATGAGCGAGATATTTTTGATACCAGTATTGATGTTTCAGATATTGAAGTTGACCAACTATTACCTGATATAGATTTAAAAGAAATGCTTTTAGCATTTCAAGATGTACTTAATCGTGTTGAACAACTTAGTCACCATAAAATAACAAAGGAGCCCCTCTCAGTCCGTGAACGAATGGCAGCCATTTTGGAAAAACTTAACAGGCCAGATAGCCTCCCTTTCTCAGCGTTATTTACCCGAATGGAAGGTAAGCGAGGAGTGGTTGTCTCGTTTCTTGCAATCCTCGAACTCAGCAAAGAAGGACTCCTCGAAATTATCCAGCTTGAGCAATTTGGAGAAATCAGAGTTAGATCAAAGCTTAGTAACTGAAGAGTTGCAAGAAAAAACTGAATCAAAATCTAATTCAGAACTTGAACCTGAGTTAAGAGCAGAGCTGGAACTTGAGTTAAGAGCTGCTCTTGAACCAGAAATAATAGCCGAATTAGAAATAGAATTAAAAACTGTTTTAGAACCAAAAATAAAAACAGAATTAGAAAAAGAGTTAAGAAATGAACTGAAACCAGAACTTAGAAAAAGTGTCGAAAAAGAAATAAGATCTAGTTTAGAAGCCGAATTAAAACAAGAATTAGAAAAAAAGATAAAGCCTGACTTAGAAAGTAGACTAAAAACACAGTTAGAAGACACATTAAGAAAAGATTTAGAGCCAAAAATAGTAGAAGAATTCGAAATAAGTTTAAGAAATACGATAGAACCCGAATTAAAAGTGGCACTTGAAAAAGAGTTAAGAGTTGTTCTGGAGCCTGAGATGAAAAAGGTTTTGGAAGAAAAGATAACAATGGAGCTTGAACCAGAGCTCAGAAGAAGTGTAAAAGAAAAATTAAGTTTAAAATTAGAATCAGATTTAAATCAAGAACTAGAACAAAATATAAAACCTGAATTAGAAAGCAAATTACAGGAACAATTAGAGCCTGAAATAAAGGCAAATCTTGAGCCTAAAATAATAGAAGAACTTAGAGAGAAATTAATAACAACGCTGGAGCCGAAGTTAAAAGTTGAACTTGAAAAAGAATTGAAAACAACTTTAACAACAGAATTAGAAAGAGAACTGCAAATACAGCTAGAAGGTGAAATAAGAAATGAATTAGAACCCGAATTAAGAGTCTCATTGGAAGCGGAGTTAATAGAAGAGCTTGAGGTGGAGTTAAGAACAATTCTGGAACCAGAAATAAAAGATGAGCTAAAAAAAGAATTAAAAGCAAGCTTGCAACCTGTTTTAGAAATCGAGTTAAAAGAAAAGTTAATCAAAGATATTAATTCAAAACTCGAATCTGACTTAACTATTGCACTTGAAGAAAAATTGAGAGTGACTCTGGAGCCAGAGCTAAAAGGTAAGGTCAAAAAACAATTAACGACACAATTAGAAGCTGAGATAGAAGAAAAATTAAAACACGATTTAACAGAAGAATTGGAGCCAAGAATAAGGAAAACTATTGAATCTGAGCTAAAAGTTGAATTGGATGCAGCATTGAGAAATCAACTTAACCAGTTGCAAGAAGGAGAGCCATCAGGAAATACTAAATCACCGGATTCCACAGAATTAGATCTTGATACGAAAAGGATTGTTGAAGCAATTTTGTTTTCTGCTGATAAACCGATGACAAGCAAGCAAATTCAAAGTTTATACCCTGAGCTTGAAAGGCCAGAGCTTAAGACAATTAATTCAGTTATTGAGTCAATTATTAATGACTATATTTCAAGACCTGTGGGTTTAAAACAATTGGCAAGTGGCTATCGTTTTCAAGTAAAAGATGGCTATTCTTATTGGATATCCCGACTATTTGAAGATAAACCCCCCAGATATTCCCGGGCATTACTAGAAACAATTGCTATCATTGCATACCGCCAACCAGTCACAAGAGGTGATATTGAGGACATAAGAGGTGTTAGCGTCAGTTCCAATATTATTCGAACTCTTTTAGAAAGAGAGTGGGTTCGTATTATTGGACATAAAGAAGTGCCAGGTCGGCCCGCTTTATACGGCACAACAAAACAATTTTTGGATTATTTTAATTTATCTTCATTAGAAAAACTGCCTACATTGGATGAAGTTAAAGAACTAGATTTATCACACAAAGATTCAAAAATTTCAAATACTCTCAAACAAGCCGACCAAAACTATACTGAAGAACTAAAAAGTGAAGAACAAACAAGCGAAAAAAAGACAATCACCGAGCAAATCTCGGAAACCCGACATTAAGCTAGACAAAGTATCTGAAGATAGTGATATTTCTACCGGTGAGCGCATTCAAAAAGTATTAGCGCGAGGCGGTGTAGCGTCAAGAAGAGAAATAGAGCGTTGGATAGAAGAAGGCCGTGTAAACGTTAATGGTTTAAAGGTTAGGCCGGGGCTTCACCTTAAATCAGGCGATCAAGTTCAAATTAATGGTCGAGTTGTTAATTGGGAAAAATATATTCAGCAGCCCACACGAGTTTTAGTTTATAACAAACCGACAGGGGAGGTTGTCACTCGTAGAGACCCTCAAGGTCGCCCTGTTGTTTTTTCCAGATTACCAAAGTTAGATATTGGGCGGTGGATCTCAGTTGGCAGACTGGATATTAACACCTCTGGATTACTACTACTGACTAATAATGGAGAGTTAGCTAATCGATTAATGCATCCTTCTACTGAACTAGACAGAGAATATGCCGTTCGTATTTTGGGTGAAGTACCTGATGAAATGATTAAACTGTTAAAAGAAGGTGTTGAGCTAGAAGATGGTGAGGCCCATTTTAATGACATACAATTTTTTTCAGGTGAAGGTGCTAACAAATGGTTCCATGTGGTTGTAAAAGAAGGTCGAAACCGCTTGGTTAGGCGGCTATGGGAATCTCAGGGAGTGACAGTCAGTCGATTAATGAGAGTAAGGTATGGCCCGGCAGTATTACCCACCAATGTTAGAGCCAGAGATTGTTATGAGCTAAATAACAAGGAACTAACTATTTTGTTGGAAGGCGTTAATATGGAACAAGAAAAGCCATTAAAACCGGCTTTAAAGAAAAAAAAGCGGTAAGACACCTCTATTCCTCTTATTTAATAAAGTAGTCTAGTAAAAATAAAAAAAAGTGAAGATTTTATCAAAACTAGAATTAGTATGGCTAATCTTATGGTTATAATGCAGGGCAATCGGGTTTAAAATAGCTTGACTTTGGCGAAGATAGAATAATCAATAGGGTCTCAATGATGTGATTTCAATTTCACAAGAAAACAAGATTTTTATTAACAAAGTTTTT
>CAZHUE010000101.1:1814-9480 GCA_964535875.1 uncultured Methylomarinum sp. | reverse complement strand
GATAGCACGCGAGGGAGGCTAAAATTTTTTACCGACAGCCGTCAAGTCAGTGAGGTAGCCTTAACGGAGCGGCTTTTGTGCGGAGTTGAGGCGGACGCAGGACGAACCGGGGCTTACTATTCGCTGCGCAGTGGCGCGCTTGCTGAACCTAGAAAAATCAGTTGGGCGCGGAATTATAGTGAGAGCTATTGGTTTTACAGTACTTTGAAAAAATACCTGCTTAACCCATTCGGTTAAGCAGGTATTTTTTTGAAGTGCTGTGGGATCAATAGCTTATGCTAGAATCCGTGATTCAACTGATTATTCTAGGCTGAAGGGTTAGTTTCGCATGTAGATTGGAATAAGAAGATTAATTAAAGTAGTTATTACTTTAATTAATCGGTTATTAAGCGAGTTATCATTTCATACCACTAATATTTTTTAAATTTTCCCTAAAAAAATAAAGATTAATTCCATATATATTGCAGTTGTTAAACAAGAAAAGTTGTGTCATTATCATAGTTTAACTCTTGCATATAAGGTCATTATTGATGAATCAAGTAATCCCTGAAAACAAAGAGCAGGAAAAAGAAAATAGAATCCCAATGATTATTGGTGGTATTTTGCTTACTGTCCTTTTGTCTGTTGGAATCACGTTATGGTTTGTTAGTTATTATATTTTTCCGAAAAAATTTGACCCTGTAGTGCTTAGTCAGAGAGAAGATAATAAACTTAATAAAAAATTAGATCAATTTAGCTGGATTAATAATACTAATTCAAATGCTACTAGTAGTGAGAAGTTGGAACCAGAACAATATTCTGAAAAAGGTGCTGAAAGAGACATTATCCTGAGTGAGCGTGAGCTAAATGCATTATTAGCAAAAAATACCGACTTGGCTAATAAATTAGCAATAGATCTATCAGAAAACTTGGCTAGTGGAAAACTTTTAGTTCCTATGGATGAGGATTTTCCTGTGTTAGGTGGTAAAACACTTAAAATTTCTGCGGGTATAGAACTTTCTTTTGCAAATGAACGCCCCATTGTCAAATTGCGAGGGGTAAGTGTTATGGGAGTCCCAGTTCCAAACGCTTGGTTGGGAGGGATGAAGAATGTTGACCTTATTAATGAGTTTGGTCAAGATGAGGGCTTTTGGAAAGCATTCGCAGATGGAGTTGATAATATACAAGTAGAAGATAGTCGTTTAGTTATTAAGTTAAAAGAATAATTTTTTTTAATATAAAGAGAGGTGAAAAGATGAGCACAAAAAATGAATTGTTAGAAAAAGTTCAGGCAACAATAGATGCCCAGCAGGGTAAATTGGAAAAATTAAAAGAAACAGCCTTGGATGAGTCTAATGAAGCTATTGATGATATTAAAGAAGCGATTAGCAGTCTGGAGCCAAAGTTAGACCAGGCAATAGAAAAAGCTAAGGAAATTGCTGATGCTACAGATGATAAATGGGATGACCTAAAAGATTCTTTAGAGGCAGGGTGGGATGAAGCGGGCAACTCACTTGAAGAAGGATGGGATAATCTAACGGATTCTGTTAAAAATATGTTTTCTTAAGACATATAAAATTTATAATTTATTCAGGGAAATAATTTATTAATGAGTAATGTATTTAGTTTTACCGGAGCAGTTGGTCGAGATGCAGAGGTTAGAGTTACACCTTCTGGTCAATCAGTCCTTAATTTTACCGTTGCTAATAATATTGGATTTGGCGATAGGCAGCAAACTTTATGGATTAGAGTTGCTTTATGGGGGAAGCGTGCTGAAGGGTCGTTACAAAATTATCTTAAAAAAGGACAACAGGTTTTTGTATCTGGTGAATTGACGCAACGTGAATATCAGGCAAATGATGGCACTACAAAAACCAGTTTAGAGCTCAATGCAAATATTGTTGATTTAGTGGGTAAACGTAATGAGCAAAGCCAACAACCTCAACAGCAAAATAATCAACAGACTTCTCAACCTGGTAGTCTGGATGATTTTGATGATGTACCTTTTTAAAGGAATACAAGTTTAATTGTATAAAAATATTTTAAAGCTTCTGCTTACAGAAGCATTTTTTTGAATAAGGACTGAAGATTTAATAACTTTCTAGAGCTATTAATTCTTCAGTCCTAAACATTTTAATGGGAGTTAAACAAATGATTTATGCAGCACCCAACCAACCTGATAGTAAAGTAAGCTTCAAAACCCGTTACGAAAATTTCATTGGTGGTAACTGGGTGGCACCAGTGGATGGTGAATATTTTGGAAATATAAGCCCTGTTACTGGTAAGGTTTTTTGTGAAATCCCAAGGTCAACCTATAAAGATATTGAGTTAGCATTAGATGCTGCTCATTCAGTAAAAGATGAATGGGGAAAAACATCGGTAACAGCAAGATCCAATATCTTATTAAAAATTGCTGATGGTATCGAAGAGAACCTGGAAAAATTAGCCGTTGCTGAAGCATGGGATAATGGTAAAGCGATTCGTGAAACCTTGGCAGCTGACGTGCCGCTTGCCGTTGATCATTTTCGTTATTTTGCCGGATGTATTCGTGCTCAAGAAGGTTCTATAGGGGAAATTGACGAAAATACAGTTGCTTACCATTTTTATGAACCTTTAGGCGTGGTTGGGCAAATTATTCCATGGAATTTTCCATTATTAATGGCTTGCTGGAAATTAGCTCCAGCATTAGCGACAGGTAACTGTGTTGTGATGAAGCCAGCTGAACAAACACCAGCATCTATATTAATTTTGATGGAAATCATTGGTGATTTGTTGCCCGCTGGTGTTTTAAATGTGGTTAATGGTTACGGCAAAGAGGCGGGACAAGCTTTAGCAACCAGTACACGAATTGCAAAAATTGCTTTCACAGGATCAACACCTGTTGGATCTCATATTATGAAGTGTGCAGCTGAAAATATTATTCCATCAACGGTAGAACTGGGCGGTAAATCACCTAATATTTTCTTTGAGGATGTGATGGAACAGGAAGAAGAATTTATTAGTAAATGTATAGAGGGAGCGGTACTAGCTTTTTTTAATCAAGGTGAAGTTTGCACCTGTCCGTCAAGATTATTAATTCAAGAATCAATCTACGATGAATTTATGGCAAAAGTAATTGAAAGAGCCAGTCAAATTAAACGTGGAAACCCTTTAGATACTGAGACAATGGTTGGTGCCCAAGCTTCAAAACAACAATTCGATAAAATTATGGAATATATTGAAATTGGTAAAAAGGAAGGGGCTGAAGTATTAATTGGCGGGGAAGTAGAGTCATTAAAAGATGAATTTGGTGAAGGATACTACATTCAACCTACGGTGATGAAAGGTGATAATAAAATGCGGATTTTTCAGGAAGAAATATTTGGCCCTGTGATTTCAGCCACTACCTTTAAAGATGAAGCAGAAGCTTTAGAAATTGCTAACGATAGTGAATTTGGCTTAGGTGCAGGACTTTGGACTCGAGATATGAACCGATCTTATCGCATGGGGCGTCGTATTCAAGCAGGGAGAGTATGGACAAATTGCTATCATCATTATCCTGCTCATGCTGCGTTTGGCGGTTATAAAAAATCAGGTGTGGGTCGTGAAAACCATAAAATGATGTTAGATCACTATCAGCAAACAAAAAATATGTTGGTTAGCTATGATATTAATCCATTAGGGTTTTTCTGATTTAAAAAAAGTTTATATCTATAGGGAAAATCGTAGGTTGGGCTGCCGTCTTTTTGGCAACCCAACATTAAGGAAAATAATACAATATTATGTTGCTCCAACCTCATGCAATTATGGCAAATACCCAGGTAAAGCAATATAACAATGCACATCAAGCTCAGTCTAGCTTTGGGTTGACGATAGAGCCGTTAGCCCAGCATACTTCTCTATTTATTTTGTAATATTTAACGCTTCGACTGTCAATCGTTTAATCTCATCCCAGTTTTCTTCATCAACAAGATTAGCCGGTGCCATCCAGGAGCCACCAACACAAGCTACATTTTTTAATGCCAGATAATCAGCAGCATTTTTAGGGCTAACGCCTCCAGTTGGGCAAAAAGTTACTTGTGGCAGTGGGCCGCCAATAGATTTTACCATCGGAATGCCGCCAGCAGCTTCGGCAGGAAAAAATTTCATTTCAGTGATGCCTTTTTCCAGCAAGTTCATTACTTCGCTTGGTGTGATGATACCAGGAAGAATAGGCGTGCCAGATTTTAACGCTGCATCTATCAACTCATCTGTTACTCCTGGGCTAACTATAAATTCAGAACCTGCATCTATAGCTTGATTTAAAGTTTCTAAATTAATTACAGTCCCTGCGCCAACGATGGCGTTAGGGACTTCTGCTTTAATTTTTTTTATAGCGTCTAAAGCTACGGGCGTGCGTAGCGTAATTTCTAAAACTTTTAAACCACCTTCAACTAGGGCGTTAGCTAATGGTACGGCATGTTCTAATTTGTTAATAACCATAACCGGAATCACCGGTGATGTGTTCATTATGTCTTTAATAGCAGTCATTATAGGTCTCAATAAGAGTTGTTGGGTTGGTCAGGTTAGATTAATGTTATCCGAAATGTTTAATCAACAGGGAATAAATTAGAAGCTCCTGTCTCAGCAGTTGATGCACCTAAACGAAAACCGCCAAACATTTCACGTCCCATACCATAATGGTGGTTGTTAGCACGATTTGGGATGGGAGTACGAGCATTAAACTCTGCGGCATCAACAAGTACGTTGACAACTCCTGTTTGTAAGTTCAAAGAAATAATATCATCATCCAGAACTTTAGCTAGAGGACCTCCCATTTCACATTCTGGGCATAAATGGATAGCGGACGGAACCTTTCCTGATGCTCCAGACATTCTTCCATCTGTTACTAATGCGACTTTAAAACCTTTATCCTGTAAAACACCTAATGGAGGTGTGAGCTTATGTAATTCAGGCATTCCATTGGCTCTTGGTCCTTGAAAACGAATGACTGCAATAAAGTCTTTTTCTAACTTACCGTGTTGAAACGCAGTAATAAAGTCTTCCTGATCATCAAATACAACAGCAGGTGCTTCAACAATTTGATGTTTTTTTGCTACGGCAGAGAGTTTGGAAACGCCGCGTCCCAAGTTACCCCTCATAACGTGCAAGCCACCTTCTTTTGAGAAAGGGTTATCTACTGTGCTCAAAACTTCTGTATCTAACGAAGTTTCTGGGCAAGCTTCCCATGTTAACTCGCCATTATTTAGCTTGGGTTCTTGAGTGTAATTATTCATCCCTTTGCTGTCTGCAACCGTCAAAATATCCTCGTGTAATAAACCGTGTTTTAATAACTCAGCAATTAGGACACCCATACCTCCTGCCGCATGGAAGTGATTTACGTCAGCAGGGCCATTTGGATAAATTTTTGTTAACTGAGGAATTGCTTTTGAAAGATTGTCAAAATCATCCCAATTTAAAGTAATGCCAGAAGCACGGGCAATGGCAATTAAGTGCATTGTGTGATTTGTGGAACCACCGGTTGCTAAAAGACCTATAACAGCATTGACAATGGCTTTTTCATCAATTGCATGAGCAACAGGGCGATAATCATCACCTAAGGCAGTAAATTTTAAGACTTGTCTTGCCGCCTTGCGCGTTAACTCATCACGCAAAGGTGTGTATGGATTGACAAAAGAGCTGCCCGGTAAATGCAGTCCCATAATTTCCATCATCATTTGGTTGCTATTAGCCGTACCATAAAATGTGCAAGTTCCTGCTGAATGATAGGATGCCGATTCTGACTCCAATAACTCTTTGCGTCCAATTTTTCCAACGGCAAAGGCTTGGCGAGCACGTGCTTTTTCTTTGTTGGTGATACCACTAGGCATTGGCCCCGCAGGGATAAAAATAGCAGGTAAATGACCAAAACTTAATGCACCAATGAGTAGGCCGGGAACAATTTTGTCACAGACACCTAAATATAACGCACCGTCAAACATATTGTGACTCATGCCGATTGCAGTACTCATGGCGATTAAATCACGGCTGAATAAGGACATTTCCATACCAGCTTGTCCTTGTGTTATTCCATCACACATGGCTGGTACACCACCAGCGAATTGAGCAACCCCACCGGCTTCTCTAATGGCTGCTTTTATTAAATCCGGTGCTTCTCGATAGGGTTCATGAGCTGAAAGCATGTCATTGTAAGAAGAAATGATGGCAATATTTGCTTTTATCTCACCGGTTAAATCACTTTTTTCAGCAGGGCTACAAGCTGCAAAGCCGTGTGCTAAATTGCCACAGGCAAGCTTAGAACGATTAGGGCCGTCTTTGGAAAGGCCGTCAATGTATTTCAAATAAGCTGATCTGGACTCTTGGCTACGTTCAATAATGTCTTGTGTTACTCTTTCAACAATTGGATGCATAAGGTTTCCTTGTTTAATTTACCTATCGACAAATGAATATCAATATTTATATTTTTGAGGCGTTTATTCTTCCCAGACTCTGCCATCGCGTGCTAACAAGGCAACCGATGAAACTGGCCCCCCAGCTGCCTGCAGGATAGGGTTTTGGGGCTTCATTTTGGTGCTCCCAGGCATTTCCGTATTGAATCAATCCATGTCCTGCCTGTTCAATTTCTTCTCGGCTTAAAAATAAGGTAGGGTTTCCGCGCACGGCTTCAAGGATGAGTCTTTCATATCCTCCAAATACTTTTTTATCTTTAAATGTTTCAGAAAAACTTAAATCCAGTTTTGTTTTTTGTAATTTAATACTGCCACCAATTCCTGGGACTTTGTTAAGCAAATGATTTGAGTTCCATACTTCTAGTATCCCTGCTTTTTCAAGGCGGTATAAAGAGATAAGTAGTTTACGTGTTGATAAATGACTCAATGCATCATATATCACAAGATCACAGGGTTTGAATGTTTCGTTTTTTTGCTTGTGTTACTGAAAACTAAAGGGCTTATCAAAGGTGGATATTTTGATAAAGATAAGTAATAAAGCGCATATTATACTTGGGTTTTATCGTGAAAGAGTAAAACAGATTTTGAACTATTTTTTGACTGGATAGTTGAGTGAGAAGGCTTTGTCAACGATGGGGCAAAGCCTTTTCTATATATTGAAGAGTTTATAGAACTAATATGCGGCATCAACCATAGTTGAGGCAACAATGCCGTAGGCAGTAGTCCAGGCAGTTTTAACCTCATCGGTAAACTCATTGCCCAACCCTTGTTCTAGAGTCCATAATAAAGCATTACCTACGGTATCGTAGTGTTCAGTTTTTACCCCGTAATCAAGCTGGCGTCTACTCATATCTTGTAATTCAGGCGCGACATGATCCAGATTGTTTAGAGAATTGACAACTAGATTTATAGGGGCAACGAATTTGTCACCTTGAGCTTTCATATCGCCTTTGAATAACGGTTTCATTTCAGGATCCATTTGAAATAATTTACGATAGAATAATTCTGCAGTTTGATCTTTTACTGGAACAATCATTTTCCAAGTAGATTGTACCAGGTTAATTTGGTCTTCTGAAATAGGTGGTTCAGGATTCTCTGCTTCCCCTCGTACTGATGTTTCGGCTTCAGCTTGCTCTTGTTCCGTAGCATCTTTTTCTTTTTCGAGTCTTTCCTGCTCGATTTTTTCTTGTTCAAGCCGTTCTTCTTCGAGTCTTTCCTGCTCGATTTTTTCTTGTTCAAGCCGTTCTTCTTCGAGTCTT
>CAZHUE010000101.1:0-1714 GCA_964535875.1 uncultured Methylomarinum sp. | reverse complement strand
CGTTCTTCTTCGAGTCTTTCCTGCTCGATTTTTTCTTGTTCAAGGCGTTCTTCTTCGAGTCTTTCCTGCTCGATTTTTTCTTGTTCAAGGCGTTCTTCTTCAAGCCTTGATTCAATCTCTTCCTGACTAGCTTTTACTTGATATTCTTGCCTACTTAGCTCTTCAGCTTTTGATTCAAGATCATACTGAGCTGATCTGGTTTCTTGTTCTTGCTGAGCTAGTTTTTCCTCTTGGGTAGCGAGTTCTTCCTGAAGGGATTGAAGTTGTTGTTCCTGACGAATCAGCTGTGATTCTCGATGATCGTGGCCTTCTTGAGATTCTCTTACAGTTCTTGTTTCTTGAACAATATTCTCTTTTTGAGTCTCAAGTTCTTGCTGAAAAGCGTTGGAGTCTATTTCGGCTTGATTAAGACGGTTTGTTCGTTCATCCAGTTCTTCTTGTAAAAATTGTAAATCGCGTTCCATACGGGAGACAGTGGCTTCACGGTCAGCTACATCTTCTTGAGCAGCCCTTGCTTCTCTTTGTTGCTGTATTTCAAGTTCTTCCTGAGCATAAATTTCTTCTCTTCTACGTTGCGCTTCGTACTCTTCCCGATCAAATTCTTGATCACTATCCATGTCAGTCGTTTCTAGCGAATTTATATCCCCTTTTTTAGGCAGTAGAACATAAGCTAGTACAGCTATGATTAAACCAGTTACGATTACCATTTCCATAAAATTATCCTCATTTTTCTTATAGTTATTAGTATGGTGACTATGTTTTTAAACGTTGATCTAACACCGAAAGGCAGATCAAGAAAAAAACACGAAACACTTTGTTCGATATTATCACAAGATTAATGATTTTGTGTCGATACTTAACAGATTGCTTAAAGAATGATAAGTTGTATATTTAATAAATAATTAAATAGAGGCATTATTATGCAATTTACATCAGAGATATTACCTGATTTGATAAAAGCAGTTGCCGAAGTTATAGAAAAAAATGCTGTTGAGGTCACAGCTTTAGATCAGGCGATTGGTGATGGTGATCATGTGACTAATTTACAAAGAGGGATTGATGCACTATTAAAGCAAAGTGATGGGTTAGCAAAGCTAGACTGGGCTCAAGCTATACAAAAAATTGGAATGACATTGTTGTCAACAATGGGGGGAGCTTCTGGCTCGTTGTTTGGTACATTATTTATTTGTATGAGTAAAGCAATTAGTGATAAAACTGTTTTAAATCAGCAAGAACTTTCAAATAGTTTTGCTCAGGGCGTTGAAGCGGTTAAGAACAGAGGAAAATCTGATGTGGGAGAAAAAACCATGCTGGATGTGTTGATCCCAGTCGCAGAATGTATCAAGAAAGATGTTGATGCATCAGTAGAATTGACCAAACTATTAGAAAATATTTGTAAAACTGCTGAAAAAGGAATGGAATCAACTCGAGATATGATCGCAACAAAAGGGCGTGCTTCTTACATGGAAGAAAAAAGTCGTGGTCATATTGATGCAGGTGCAAGAACGAGTCAGTTAATGATTTGTGCAATTGCTGGTAGGTTAAAAAAGTAAAACGGAGTATGTAGAGTTGCAGCCCCGTTTTCTATTTTTAGGGTTATGTTTTTAGCAGCCCCAGCGTAAATTTGCAGTATTGACAGGTGCATCCCACAGTTGAATCATCTCATCATCAAGTAAGGTTAGAGTGATTGAGCAACCTGTCATATCTAAAGAAG
>CAZHUE010000100.1:6778-9547 GCA_964535875.1 uncultured Methylomarinum sp. | reverse complement strand
TTCCTTTTTTCAGGTTATTTTATATTGTGTGTCCGGTTTAGTGTAGCCACTTCATTATCTATAGTCTCTCTAAATTAAACACGTTAAATTATATTATTTTCCACAATTTTATCCAACATACTAGATAAAGAATGTACGCCGGAGCTTTGTAAATATTTATAGGGTTTTTGTTGTTTTTTGCACGTTCTTTTAATTTTCCAATATGCATCATGGCTAATGCAATCGCTAGGAAAAACGACCAAATCTGCACGATTTAAAGAATCGGATAAATCATGAGTATTTTTTTCAAGACCTCCATCATGATGTATAAAAGCACCGGCCTTTCCTTCTACTAATTCTCGATAATGAGGGATCAGATTTGACTTACCACCAACATATAAAATGCATTGTCCACATAGTCCCTGCGTTTTAAACTGACATTCATCCTCTTCCTGATTTTTGCATAAAAGATTTTGTAAATGTTCTGTCTCACTTTTATATGCCGTAATTGTCTTTTGATAAATACTCGCCTGACGGTTCAATTCAGCAACTACCTTATCCAATAGGGCAGTACTATTTTGGTACTTATCTATCTCATTATCTTGAAAATTGATTTTATTGTTTAATTTTTCTACTTGTAAATTCAACTGCTCACATTGTTTAACGTTATTTAAAATCGTTAATTGTTCATTAGCATTTATCAAAGCAGTAACTTGATTAACAAGATCATTAGTTTTTTCAGACTGTAATTGTAATTCTACCTGTAAACGATCATTTTCTAACTGAATTTTTTGATGCTTTACCAGCTGTATTTGAGTTTCTGAACTAAATTCTTTTTGTGCACTTTCAAGTATTTTTAATCGTTTCAAATCAGCCCTATTTGAAGCCCCTGACATATGAGAAAGCATATGAATATCACCATAGAAGTTTTTTTTCATCTCATCATTGGTGTTAGGGTGTGACATAATGGCCCAAAAAGTAGCAATTAAGTCACCATTATTAAACACTCTTTTCCATTCTTCCTTTAACTCCCGCGCGTCCATTTTCCTGGTTTTTTGGAGTGCAACCTTGAATTTTTTATCCAGATAATTTTGTACTTTTTTGCTAGGAAAATCATTATAAGAAATCAAGGTAACAATAGTCGTATGAATTTCATAGGAATTACTATTGGTAATATCTATTCGAAATGATCGAAGCAATTTTTTTACTTCTGTCATTGTCAAGCAAGTACCAATAACTGCGCAATGATAAATATGATCCAACTCCCACAATTTCGTCCTGTCTTGCTTAATCTGCGATTTCACATTCTCTATTGATTTTGTGATATTAAAAGGAAATCTAGCATTAGTTTTTTCTTTTTCAATTATTTTATTTAGCATGTGTTTTATATTTGTTAATTACAAATCATTTCAATACTAATTTCTCAGAAATAATAGTTTGTCATCTAATGATAATTTCAATTTTATAGCGATCGTGAACAGTTAGGTTTGAGTAGACTATAATCTTGAACCAAGGTACTTTTATTCGTTTATTATTTATCTCTAATCGAACAATTGAGTTCAACTATCTTTGCGCTCTTTTGTTTAGGGTTTAATTTCGCTTTGAGTATTTGAGATGCTTTGTGAAAAGCATCTGCTATCTCAAAAAATTGGTGTATTTCAAATTGAAATGAAATTCTGCCAGGAATATTAAGATTTACAATTCTACATTCCATGCAAACCGATAACTGACAGTAATTTGATATAATTAAAATTTCTATTGGACAAGGCTCTTTCATCATAAAATATTCTCATTCTTTCTGATTCAATAATCTAACATTTCTTAAGTTTGAAGTTAAAATTGAAATCCATGTGATCCAACAACAGCACCTAGCACTGCCAATATACTCAACGTGAGGACTGTCTTATGCATTCTATGAAGCCAGGAAAAAGCGTTGTCACTGTCTTTTATTGCTTGTTGTTTGAACCATTGATTTATAACTAAAGGTTTAAGTACAAACAAGAGAATTGCAACGCCCCCCAAACCAAGGTTATCAGATGCATCCGCCAAAATTGCAGTTGATGATACCGATACCAAGCATTCATATACTCCTACATGTAATACCCGGATAAACCTGTCATTAAAGTTATGACCCTTGCTTGAAATGTAAATTTACCTTCAAATATTTCAAATCTGCTGCCTCTATCAGTCATTCTTTTAAGAGATGGAACAACAACAGTAGTAACAAAAACAACGCCCCCAATCCAAACTACAACCCCCATTACATGAATAGCTCGAGCCAAAATATAATAATTTATATTTTCCATAAATATATGTCTAAAATTTTAATAGCTGCTCAGGTTTAATGAGACACAATGTACTGAGGTTTATTTTTCTGACTTTCTATATTTTGTTTTGCATGTCGTTCAGCAAGAGACTTTCACATCACAAGCAGTTGTTGAAAGGTACCTCTCCATTTTCTGTAATGATAGAACCATCAATCGATTGTTTCATATCTATTTTATTTGTTATAGGGTTCTTCTATAGCGCAACCTATGAATGAATTTGTTTTATTTTCCACTCTGGATTGACCCAACTCATTTTCATTTCTAGCCGTAGAGAGAGTGATTTAACTTGAGTTAACCTGACCTTTCTTTGGGAAAGAACTGAGGCATTACCAACCCAAGCCAAACTACGCCAATGCATCTCTAATTTTCGATACAAACAGCGTTCCTCAACATCATTAATATACTTAGGACAAGCAAGCATTGCCGCTATATGCTTAGCCACAGATTCAGCAACAAACTGATT
>CAZHUE010000100.1:0-6767 GCA_964535875.1 uncultured Methylomarinum sp. | reverse complement strand
TTAAAATAAAGCTGTATCAATAGTTTTATTTTTACTTTTATCTGCTCCGGTTTATCGTACTGTGAAACCGAAAAGACCGGATATGGGTTGGGACTCATACTCTCTCTCCTAATAAAACCATTTTTTTTACCAGTATTGCCTACAACTAGCATAAACTGAGGGTCTAACTTTAAATGCCATTAAAAGTGCAAGGACGATAAATATGACAACTATAATAAGAGGATAATTATCTATTACACAAAGAATATAAAGTCCTCACACTTTTAATAGCATTTTATAAAACAACCTAACACTACAGATAAGGTGCCAACAACCTTCTATGTAGCACTAAAATTAGCAAAACAAACTATTGTAAGAAACAGAAATAACTTCAATAGCTTTTGATATTTTCGGAAGATCAGTCATATTTTTCTAATTTTCTCTGTGAATCTACTCTATTAAAATCACCCAATAGTTGAGGTGCTGGTTCGTTATATTTTGGCTTATATAGACAGGTCTTTAGACAAAGCTTTTTTAAACATTGTTTTGAATTTGTATCTAAACAACGAATATCAGCGGCACAAATCTGGCGTTGAAGCAACAGCTCGTTCATTTTTTCAGAGCTTATCTCAAAACGAATAGCACCATCAGATTCCTTCTTGTCATTTACAAAATCAAACTTTTGTTCTTTTTTAAATAAACTGAATCCCGCATGTCTTCTTAAATTAATCGGCAATATTTTAATTAATCTAAAAAAATTTATTAGTCGATTATAAGGTTTTTCTTTACCATTATGGTTGGCACCTTCTCTAAAATCAGGAAGGTTTATAATTGAAGTGTTTTCACTCTTTAATGCTTGATCTATATACATATAAAAACTCCAAATAAACTAATTTATACTAATAATTCAAATTATATTTATAATCAACGTTAAAGTTTTTTAAGCTTCTAAGCCGCTAAGTTCTCAAAATTATTTTCAGCTAAAGCCCAATCCTTTTCTTTGTGCCCAGGAACAAATCCTCTAGCCTCAGCCATAAAATAAGCCGCCTCCTCAATCCATAATTTCCGTTCAGAACTATCTAGAGTTTCTTGTTGGTCATTCGTTTCAATTTTTTGTTTCTTTGAATCTTCATTTTGTTTACTGGTCGCCATTATAATTCCCCAAATATGTTAATAAAAACAAATAAAATGTACTTCCTTGTACAAACTAACTCCAGATAAACAGCTCATAACTGCTTATATTGAATGTGTAAAACAGCAGGTTTCCAATGTTAATATCTTAAATTGCATTTGGATAAAAATAGGCTTATTTATTTTCTGCTGTAATACACATTCTATTGTGCATTAGCCATCTATTAAGTAGTGTTTCCTCTCTAAAAAGATAAAAACAGAGGGAGAATAGATAGAACCTTACTGATAACGAGGATTAGTAAAATATTTTCCATTTATTCTGTTTACACTCTTTTCATGTATGGAATGCACAAATTCTTTACCAATCAAATTTGTTGTTCCATTTCGCTTCATTAAAATGAGACTTCATAAATTGATTCGTTAAAATTCCAAAACCTTGATACATATCTTAATACGAATGATTCTCAATTGCAAATATTTTTTTAATAGATCATTGCTTTAAATACGAGACTGATCGTAGAATTAAAATTTCAAAGCCAACGCTACCCTAAAAGGTAGATGCATTCTATAAATTGGGTAAAGAAAGTAGTGAAGCAAGACTAGTTAATTTTAATGCTCATACCTTAGGTGATATGGCATCAGTTCCTGGGTTTTATTTTACTCTAACATCTGCTTATACTTCGCGCGGTTACTAATACGTTTTTCTATCGGTTGCTTTTTGCCGAAATAGTTGCGTAGCCACCAATTATGCGCCCATTTCAGCGCCTTGCTATCGACAAAAATCAACTCGCTATAAAATCCGCATTCGTGACCGCGAGAAGTATATAACAAAACTTTCCTTGATTAGAAGGAATCATCAGCCAAACGTTGAGAATCCTTTAAAAATCATTCTTAGCGATGTAACAGTGAAACACTTACCCAACGAAGGAAGTGAAATTTTGCGAAATTCATAACCTAAAACCATTTTAATAGTTTTGGTTGGCAATTATTGGGTCTTATTTTTTAATGGAATGTATTTTGACTGACGATTCTTTCTAATCAGGAAAACTTTTATTACGTGAATGCCATTACAAGTGTTAGTGGAGAGCCTTTTTTCACATCTTTGGAAGACCTGACTTTTGATGCCGCAACAGGTAAAGATACGAAAAGTGTCCTTTTAGGTTTGGAATACGTATTCATGGATAAATTTAGTTTAGGCATTAATTGGGCTGAGTTTAGAGCCACTAATAGAAGTGATTATCACACCGAAGAAATCAATTATTTTCTCAATTACAATTGGAATGATAAGCTCAGTAGTGAACTTATGTATGCAGTGATTGATGATAAAAATTGATCAGAAGATACCGATCAAATTCGTGCCATCATTACTTACCGATATTAAAATATCCTTTATACAACAGCTCTCTTATCAGCAATAGCTCCAATTTCTTTATCAATAAAATATAAGCCTTTTCCATCAATTCCAATCATTTTTATTTTATCGGTAATAGATTGAAATAAGTGCTCTTCTTCATGTTGCTCAGCAACATACCATTGTAAGAAATTGACAGTAGAAAAATCAGATTCTTCACTCGCTGCTTTAACCAACTTATTTATTTCTTTGGTGATTAAGCATTCGTGCTTATAAGTAGTCTTGAAAACGTCCTGAATATTTTTGTAAGCTGCCTTCGGTTCTTCAATAGCACCAACAAGAGCCATTGAACCCGCTTCATTTACATAGTTAAATAAACGGTGCATATGTTGTATTTCTTCATCTGCATGTTGTTGTAAAAACTTGGCACAGCCTTCTAAGCTATTAGCATCACACCACGAGCGCATCTGTAAATAGAGGTTAGAGGAATAAAACTCAAGATTTATTTGTTGGTTTAATAAATTAGTCATGTTTTTACTTAACATTTTTTCTTCTCCCGTGATTATATTTTTCTTTTAAACTAGTAAGTAAACAATAAAAATGTATAACTATATTGCATAATGAGCTGTATCCATTCAGGTTTTGAAACCAGCCTAAGCTTTTTGCAGAGCACAGACCTTCACGAATACCCCACGCTTTCCCATAATTTGGCGGTGGTTTTTAGTTCTCCTATATGTAAGAGGAAATGCCCATCAATAGGAACCCTAAAATGATTGAAGTAAGAATGCCTGCGAACACAATACCAGAATTGTCGTTGTAAATGCGTTTTGTTTGTTTATCAAGAAAATTTAGTAGGATAGTGACGATTAAAAAAACCTCTAATCCTTCTCGAAAAGACAGGGTTATTGCTTATAGAAAAGTGTCCATCATTCTAAGTTTGAGGTTTATTTGTATGTAAGAGCGACTTTAGCCACAACCACTTTAAATCGTGGCTAAAACCGCTCCTACAAATTTTGTAGTTATAGTGATCTTAAAAATTCAATTAAAAAACCACGCTGCTCCTTATTAAGCTGATTAACATAGTCTCTTGATTTTTCAGCCTCTCCATCATGCCACATAATGGCTTCCATTAAGTTACGAGCGCGTCCATCGTGTAAAAAGAAGGTGTGGTTATGAACGGTGTTAGTTAGACCAATCCCCCATAAAGGTGGTGTGCGCCACTCTTTCCCGTCGGCCAGGTGATCGGGTCGATTATCAGCCAAGCCATCCCCCATATCATGAAGTAACATATCTGTGTAGGGGTGAATAATCTGGTTTGAAACGGACTCAATGACTTTAGCTTCAGGAGTACTTTCTCTTAACACCCCGGTTCTTAGCGTAGGAATGTGGCAACTCCCGCACCCTGCTAGTCCAAACTGTAGTTTCCCTTGCTTGACTGAATGTCTATCAATATTACGCATTGCAGGTACAGCTAATGTCTGAATGTAAAAAGTCACATCATCCAGCCGTAGTTGTGGTATTTCCGGATCATCATCTTTACCGTCTGCTTGCGGAAATCCTGCGGCTGAGTCAACAGGGTGAACAGGTGAAGAAATTCCAATATCATTACTGAAAGCGCCCGCATTTTGTGCAAAGCTACCTGAGGTATTCGCTTTAAGTCCCATTCGACCTAAAACTCGTTTTTTTGTAATAGGGTCACAAACAAAATTGGCTTTACCTGAAATCCCATCACCATCAACATCCTGCTCATCAGCTAATGCAAGAATCGTCTCTTCGGGTATTGCATCCATCAAACCTCTGCCAAAGACAGGAGGAGCAACTCTGGGGGAAAACATAACATCTGCTGGAAAAGGAATATAAGGCTTAACATCAAAACTGGGGGTGCGCAGAGAATAAGCTTCTCCATCAGCAAAATGATGCGTTTCTTCTTTGTAATGAATGGTCACATCGGCTTGCGGTTGTACACCAAAGATTGCTCTTTGAAATAATTGTGTGCCAAATCCCGGAACGGGCTTGGGACTTCCACAATTTTCAGCATCGGAACCTGGTACACTGATACGCAGGAACATGGTTTCCAGTTTTCCGCCTTCTTCGGGTGCTGATCCACGCCCATCTTTTGGATGACAGGCTATACAGGAGGTGTTGTTAAACAAGGGCCCCAATCCTGAGTTTACCGGTGCTGGAGCTGTGACGAATGTTTGTTCAAATTCTCGATCCCCTGCAAGATGGATTTCCAGCCCTCTTTCATCAAGGTTGGGTGCTGGTTCGGAAAAAGCATGGGAAGATTCGGCAAAATGTGTTGTTTCTCCACCTAGCAGGTCTTGGTTTAAAGACGCAAATTCAATATTGGAATAACTGCTTTCTCCATCGCTATTATAAGATTTAACAGCTGCAACATAATAATCTATATCATCCAGTATCGCCTTAAATTGTGTTGTATTTCCTAAATCGATTGACTGAATAAGGCTTAATGAAGGAAATTCTGCATAGTAAAGTCTGTATCCATCAGCACCAGGGGTAGGGTCAAAATTAATGGCAATCTGCTTTCCTACATTGGATATATTAATGACAGGAGCTTTTGGAGGGGAAGCAAAAGCATTTTGTATGGACAACCCTATTATTAATAGGGGGTAAAAGTATCGGGACATTTTTTTTATAGCTACTATTTTAAGTTACTGGGAACGGACATAAAATGACTTGAACAATTGACTCGTCTTTTGGCCTGCCTTCTTGTTGCAACATTAGTTATATTATAATATAGCAACATAGTAACTATGACTTCAAATTGAATAAATAATACACTCGCTCCCAAGTTAGATCATGCGTATTCCTAATAAGGCAGAAGTGGTAGTTGATGGATGACATAATCGACCACCCACCATGCACACCCTATTGATAAGATGTTATATTGGGAAGCAATTCACTTTCAAGAAGAGTTTGTAACTCAACTACTTTATCTATCGCAGTACTTATAAATACACGCGCCTCTTCATCTGTTATAGAATCTCTAAATGGAAAAGGTATATCCTGAATCGCATCAATAGCCGTATCAATTTTTTCACGCATTGCTGTGTCTAATTCCGGATTATTGCGACGCACCAAATCATTTAAACCTGGGCCGTCAGCTTGCAAATAACGCCCTAAATAAATATTTTCAATCCCACGAATATTGTTTTCAAAATCTAAAAGAGAATTAAAGCTGAACTGTGATTCAACTAATTCATGGTTCGATTGAGTGAATGGATCGGAAATTTTACCGTTACCTACCTCATCAGCAATACCAATCATGCCTTTTACCAGCTCTTCTATTGCAGAAGATTCAGAGGGATACACCAAGTTTCCATCTTCACCAGCAGTAGCTAAAGATTTTACAAAGTTACCACCTGAAGATCGCCATGCATCAGCTAAAGTATTGATGTGTTTATCCAGCAATGCTGCAGACGAGGCAAGATATTCCTTGTCTCTCTCTGTAATATCCGCAGCCTTTATATCATTATCAGCACCAAAAATCAGATATTCAACGGTATGAAAGCCTTGCAACTCATCAGATAACCCAATGACAAATGATACATCCAAAACATTGTCACTACTTAATACTGCTTCAAGGTCAACTCTATTAACTGGCCAGCTATCAACGGCCGGGTCAATCCCTTTTGTATCGACAGGACCAAATAAATAGGCTTCAGTTTGCTCCCAAGGACGGCGCGTATCACGCCAGGAAAACTGAAGTAACTCCAGATTTTCATCTGTCGGCGTTGCTTTAAAGTCAGACAGTGCCCTTTCCATAATTTCGGCTTTATCGGCAAAATCTTCATAGGACGCCAGAATAACATTATTGGCTATTGATGATAGAATTTCAGAGACTGATGCATCAGCATCTGCAGGATCGGGTGTTTTTACTGTAAAAAGCTCAACATTTGACCGCCCACTTTCTCCACTTGCACCCTTTGCTTTAACCGCAACGTAATAAGAAGCACCGACAGGTAAATTAACAGTAATATCAGTCTCCCCCTCCATAGCAATATTAGCTATGGTTGATTCTCCCTTATACGGAAATGGCGCATAATACAGGGTGTACTCACTTGCATCTATCACCGGATTCCAGTAAGCGGTTACTTTAGTGCCTTCTTTAGTCACCACTATACCTGGCTCCTGAGGGACCGCATAGGTTGTGGCTGAAGCTGTAACAAGCCCAATGGCTGCGACTAAAGTTTTTAGTCTATGTTTCATAAGGTTACTCCTTATAGTTTGAAAAATTAAAATCTAAAATTCTGTTGCTATGCCTAATGAATAAGTATTTTCATCA
>CAZHUE010000099.1:0-9688 GCA_964535875.1 uncultured Methylomarinum sp. | reverse complement strand
ACATATACCTCATTTGAATTATAATATCAAGCTGGTTTTAATGCGATTGCCCTAACTTGTGTCCGGAATAGTGTTGACACATCACAATCAGGGGTGAGCTATTTTTTTTAGTTCACCCCTCTTTTTAAGAAAACTCAATGCAGTGAGTTTTTCCGATATTGGAAAGTACATTAAACAAATCTTGTTTAAGAGAAAGGATTCATTGGCCGAAAAAAGTAATCCTTCATATTTGTTCAAAGACTTAAAAATAAATGATTCAATTTGAGATATAAGAAGTTAAAAGATTAAGCGCATTCCTCATTCCTTTTTTTAGGTGAACTTCTATTTCATCCATAGTGATCTCACCTTCTGATTTTCCGGCAGCCCAATTAACCACAACGGCAATAGTCACATAATCAATTCCCATTTCTTTTGCTAAAGCAGCTTCTGGCATGCCTGTCATGCCAACTAAATCACAGCCATCCTGTTCCATCCGCTTAATTTCTGCTGCCGATTCAAGTCTAGGGCCTTGTGTACACCCATAGGTACCCGATATGTTAATTGACAGCTTCTGTTTTTTTGCAGATTGAATTAAACCGTCACGTAATTTTTGTTTATAAGGAAAAGTAAAATCAATATGGGTGACTGGATCAAGTTCATCTGAAAAAAAAGTATGTTCTCGCCCATAGCTATAATCAATAATTTGATCGGGAATAACGATATGAGCTGGCTTCATCAAAGAAGTAATCCCACCAACAGCTGCTACGGCAATAATATCAGTAACCCCCAGTTTTTTTAGTCCCCAGATATTTGCCCGATAATTTATTTTGTGAGGAGCAATGGTGTGAGGATTTCCATGACGAGCCAGGAAAACGATGTCTGTTTCATTAATGTTGCCAATAACAAAATTTGCAGAAGGGCTTCCAAAAGGTGTTTCTAATGACTCGGTTTCTGTAATATTTAACCCTTTTAATCGGCTTAAACCAGTACCGCCTATGATGGCTAATTTTGACATATTTAATCCCCTTGACAGGCATAGATGGCGGATGCATTTCTAAGGTAACCTTTATAATCCATACCATAGCCAAATAAATAGCGATTTTCTACTTCAAACCCTATAAAGTCAGCAATAACAGGTTTTTGATCGGCTGTTTTTTTATTGACTAAAACAGCGGTATAGACTGGTGCTGCACCTTGGTCTTTACAATATTTAATAATAGCTTCCAAAGTCAGTCCCTGGTCAAGAATATCATCGATAATCAACACGGTTCTATGATTAATCTCAGTAGTAGGTTTTTGTAACCATTGAATATCGCCACCTGAAGTCCGGTTTAAATATCGACTTGCATTGATAGCATCAAAAGTAAATGGGAAGTTCAATCTAGTTAATAACTTGCCTGTAATAACCACGCCGCCATTCATCACACAAAGAATAACCGGATTAGTTTTTTTTAAAAACAGATTAATCTTTTCGGCCATGTTATCAATGGCTGATTCAACTTCTGATTCTGTATATAAGCAATCAGCAGATGCTTGTATTTGCTGTATTTCGTTAGGTGTAGGCATATTGACTGATTGTTTGTGATAATTGTTGCCATTTATTATTTTCGGCAAGTTGGGCTCTGGAAAATTGGGGCTTGCCACGCATAGTTTGTAATCTTTTTTCTCTTGTTTTGCGTTGAGTAACGGGAATACTTTCTAAAACTTCATCGGCTGCGGTGGAATTGTTACAAACTAATACCATATCGCAACCTGCTTTAAGAGCGAGTTTTGCACGATAAGGAAAATCACCGATAGATGCTGCACCTTCCATACTCAAATCATCACTGAATACAGCGCCATTAAATTTTAATTCATCACGCAAAACGTTTTGAATCCACTGATTTGAAAAACCGGCAGGGAGTGAATCAATTTGTGGATAAACTACATGAGCAGGCATTATAGCCTCTAACCCTTCCGCGATTAATTGTTTAAAAGGTTGCAAATCTTTTTCACGAATAGTTTGTAAATCTCTACTGTCGTAGGGTAAAGTTAAGTGCGAATCTAAGGCAACCGCACCATGACCAGGAAAGTGTTTGCCCGTAGCGGCCATCCCAGCTGCATTCATCCCTTTTCTAAAGTGACTGGCTAATTGTGTGGCTAATTTGTGATCTTGTGAGAAGGAACGATTGCCAATAATTTCACTTATCCCACAATCAATATCAAGTACAGGTGCAAAACTAAAATCTATTCCAACCGTTAATAATTCAGTTGCCATTAGCCAGCCCGCAGATTTAGCTAAATCAGGAGATTTGGCAAAAGTTGAAGCTGGAGGCAAGCGAGTAAAGCCTGTTTGAAATCGTTGCACTCTCCCACCTTCCTGATCGACTGCAATGAGAATATCGCCATTACGAGCATCACGTATATCTTTAATAAGCTGAATTACTTGCTCAGGAGAACTATAGTTTCGAGAAAATAAAATTACTGCGCCTGTGTTCGGATGATTAATTTTTTCTTTTTCAGATTGAATGAGCGTTAAACCTTCAAGGTCAATCATTACTGGGCCAAATGGTTGCTTAGTCATAATAGGTAGTGTTATCTGTGTCTTTTGTTGATTTATATAGAATATATTATCCCATGCCTAGGATTTTAATGAGAAATCTCTATACTTAGAAATAAAGAGGTACCCTAAAGTAAAACATAACGATTCAGGAGAACGTAGCGTATGCAGATTTTTATTTTAATATTCAGTTTTTTTCTTACTTCAAATTTTGCATATGCAGGTGATGATGACGAATTGAATGAACCTACTATTGAATATATAGAAATGACACCAAAGTTTACGGTGAATTTAGACAAGCCAAATAAATATCTTGCTGTAAACGTCCAACTAATGGTTGAAGGTGATAAGTTTATTGAAAAGGTAAAAAAACATTTACCAGCACTAAGACATCATTTAATTATGAGCTATAGTGGCCGCTCTGCTGCAGAATTACAAACAATGGAACAGCGTGAAGAATTGCGGCAGGAAACAAAAAAGGTCATTACAAAAGCACTAGAAGAATTTTCTAATAGTGATGGGTTTAGGGATGTTTTTTTTACCGAGTTTTTAGTAAATTAGGACTGAATGTTATATTCTTTTGTATCTGAAATTATATGATCTATTAATGAATTTGATAATTTTGTTTTCACTATTTCAAGCTCAGTATCGGCATAAGGAATTGCTTTAAATTTTCCCCAAACGGGGGCAGGCCAAGCAATATCATTTTTATAACGGACAATGTGATGAATGTGAAGCTGAGGAACTATGTTACCGATGGTCGCAATATTCATTTTGTCTGCATTATAAATTTTAGCCAATATCTTAGCTAATAGACTGGATTCTTGCTGTAATAAAATCTGGTCTTGTTCAGATAATTGATATATCTCGGTTTTACCTTCTCTTTCAGGAACTAATACAAACCAGGGATATTGACTATCGTTTATCAAAAGTAGCCTTGATAAAGTGAAACATCCTAATTCTATCGTGTCTAACTGAAGACGGGAATGTAATTGAAAAGTCATAACTGTACTTGCTGAGAGTGAATCGTTAGTATAGGAAAAGATGATAACAATAAATAGAGCTAATAGTCATGAGCGCATCTAATATTTCTATTCAAGAACCGGTAGCAGAAAATAAACTTGCTGTATCCTTTAAACTAATACTTGGATTGTATTTAATTATTCCACTAAGTCTTGTAGTTTATATCGCAGATGATTATTTCTGGGGGAATTATTTACAATCAATTCTACCGAGTAGTCCAAAACACTTTCTATTGTTTCAGATTCTTTTTGGTACGCCTCATATTATAGCCAGTGCTATTATGCTGGCTAGCAACAAAGAATATCTACAATTTTTTAAATTAAAACTTATTGTGATGACAGTTTTAATTATTGTTGTTTTTGGAATAGGAAGTCTTTTTATTCCCTATAAAGTATTATATATCAGCACTGCTTGCTGGACTGTTTATCATGTGTTTAAACAGCAACATGGTATCGGAAAAGGTATTTTTCGTTTGCCCACATGGGCATTTTATTGGCTGCTATGGTTAAGTGTTAGTGCCGGGATATTTGTTTATATCGGTATTTTTTTAAAAAACAGCCTGGATGCTGATCAAGTCTTCTGGGTTCAATTAATCGCTGCTGTGCTGACTATTGGATTGGTCTTGAGTACCATCTTATGTCAACGCTATATTTCAACACGATTTGGAAAGTATTTTCTGTGGGCAAATACTATGCTCATTGTCAGTAGTTTTTATTTTTATACTCAACAATACTACTTTTTAGCCATTCTAATTCCACGGTTGGTACATGATTCAACAGCTTACGTTTTTTATGTCACTCATGATTACAATAAACATCATCAAAGACCACAAAATTTAATTTATAAATATGCAGACCGATGTAATTTGCATGTATTTCTGGTTCTTCCTTTACTTTCTTTTATTTTGACTTATTTACTTCAAGCGTACGGAGATGAGTTGATTAATATTATCACTCGTTTTTTCTTTGATACGGAAATACGCAAAGCAATCACGTTAGGGCTAGTAGGGTACTTGTCATTGATGCATTATTATACTGAGGCATTTACTTGGCAGACTGGGTCGCCAATGCGGCACTATATACGGTTTTCTAAATAACGAGGAAAGTATTAGGGTTGGATATTATTGGATTTCCCCTTCGACTTTTAATCATTAAAAGTTTACAAAAAAGTACAAAATCGTTTATAAAAAATAATTGTTAAGTTGTTCACAATTTCTGTGGATAACTCTGTGTGTTAGTTGAATAAATATTGTCTTAACCCTTATGTAATGGGTAGGTTACTTATTTTGTATAAAATTTACACATAAAATAATAAATATATATAAATCAATTGCATATATGTATTTATTAAAGGGTTAGATAATTTCAAGACTAATTTTTTTAATATTTTAGAGTTATGATAGTTAAAGAAAGGGAATTGTGAATAAATGTGATGTGGGTCTGATTTTTTTATGCTAAATAGCTTGCGAAAGGTAGAAAATGTGTATAAAGCTAGTTCAAATGCCTTATAAAGTTTATTTGTAACCTTCACCTGTACCTAATAAAGCAGCAATAATGTTTTTTTGAATTTCTGATGAACCTGAGAACAACCGGCTTGCTAAGGCATCGTTAACCAGTTCCACCATTTTACTATTCTCAATTAAGCTATGACTACCAAGGATATGAACGGCATCCAGACTTGATTGTAAAAATGCTTCAGCGGCAAATAATTTGGTTTGAGCACTTACCAATGTGATGCGTTTATTATTGTCTTTTAATCTGGCGCATTCATTTACCCATAATCTAATGCTGTCTAATCTTAGCTTCATTTCAGCAATTTTATGGCTAATCGCCTGATTTTTTCCTAAGTGAAAACCATTAATTTGACGTTGCCGACTAAATTGAACCACCGATTGCAGTTGCCAGTCCATTACCCCGCAAAGACCAGAAAAAATAAAGGCTCGTTCTAATTCTAATGCCTGTTGTATCATAATGTTACCAGCTCCCGTTTTACCAAGTTGTCTAGACTGTGGAATTAAACAGTCTTTTAGAACTAGGTCACCCATAGTTGCAGTTTGACAGCCAGTTACATTTGGTTGGTTGAGGAAATCGGCACCTAAGTCATCTTTATGCACAATAAATGCGGACAGTTTGTTTTCTAATCGGGCATAAACAATTAATAAATCTGCAATAGGTGTGTTAGTAATAAAACGTTTATTACCGTTAAGCCGCAAGCCTTTCGAGGTTGATTCTGCTGTCATTAATAAACCATTAAGATCTGACCCGGCTTGCGGCTCAGTGATAGCGTGACCAGCAATAAATTCGCCTGATAATAGTTTGGCTAAATAATCTTGTTTTTGTGTTTCGTTTCCGTAATTAAGTAGTGGGAAAATAGCTCCCCAAAGATGGGCATTAATAGAAAGTAATAAGCCACTATCTAAACTAGATTTACCCAATGTTTCATGGGCTGTCACCAGGGTAGAAAAATTATCTCCATGACCTCCATCAGATACACTGATTGCATGTTTTAAAATGCCTTTTTGAGCACAATAAATAAAACGTTGTTTTGATGCTTGAATATCGCCTCTCGGAGGGAGTTGGTTCATTTTTTTTCAATTAGTTTCTTTAGCGTTTGATAATCTGTTTTTCCATTTGTTAAGTAAGGCAAAGATTCAAGAATAATATATTTATTTGGTTGCATATAAGCAGGTAGTTTTTTTTTAAGCTGTTTAATTATGCCAGCAAGATTACCATCATTTGTTAATACAATGGCTACGGCTGGTCGTTGTCCGCTAGTGCTATCTTTAATTCCTATTACGGCACAATTATCTACCTGTGGGTTCTGTAATAATGCTTGTTCTATTTCTGCTGGTTCCACTCGATAACCTGAACATTTTAACATTCGATCAAGACGGCCATGATAGCAATATTCGCCATATTCATTTAGTGATACTTTATCTCCAGTGAGATAATAATTATCACTTGATAATGCAGAAATTAGTCTACCTTTTTGCCAATAGCCAGATAGAATATTTTTACTCTGTACTTTTAATTCTTCATTGACAGGGCTAAGTGACAATTTTGAATTGCAAGCAGGGTGTCCAATGGGAATGGGCTTGTCATTAGCTAATCTGTTTCTATCTACTTTCCAATAACAACAGACGTTGGTTTCAGTAGGGCCATATAGGTTATAAAATGTAACATCAGGGAGCTGATCACAAAGATTTAATAATTGGGCGGTCGGAAAAACTTCACCAGCAAATAAAATAGTTCTTAAATAGGGGAGGGGAGTGTTGGCAAGTGCTCCTTTTAAAGCAATAAAGCTAAGTATTGAAGGCACGGTATACCAAAGAGTAATTTGGTTTTTACTAAGCCAGGTCGTTAATCGACTAGGTGAAAACGTTAATGAGGCTGGAACAAAATGTATTGTTGCACCAGAACTGAGGCTACAGAATAAATCAAATACCGATAGGTCAAAATAAAAAGGGGTTAATGAGGCGATCTGATCTTTATGGTTTACTTTAAAGGTATTGCAGGCCCAGTCAGAAAAATTTTTCATGGCTCTATGGCTAAGAGCTACACCTTTTGGGTTTCCTGTAGATCCAGAAGTGTACAGTATTGCTGCTAATGATTCGGGCGAGAGTTTTTCCGGTTGATAGTTTATTATAGAAACGTGCTGATCCATATCTAGCCATAAGTGAGATTTTTCAAGCCACTCAGGACAAGGCCCTTTACCGATGACGCATTGGCTATCCGCATCGTTAATAATATAATTTAAACGATGTTTTGGGTTTTTTAGATCAATAGGGATATAACAAGCACCAATATTTAGTGTAGCTAAAAGTGCTACCGCTGCATCAATCCCTCGATCTAAAGCAATGACTATACGTTGATAGTCTTTTTTTTTAGATAAAAGTAAAGTACTAGTTTGACTAATTAAATGCTGAATTTGCTGATAACTAAGTTGCTGATCGCCTTCAATAAAAGCAATAGCATCTGGAGAATCAAGAGATTGTTGATAAAAGGATGAGATTAAAGACATTAAGTGTTATTTTGGGGTTAAAAATTATTTACACTGTATCATTTACATTTTAATAGGATAAATAACTTTTGACAAAATTTGATGGATGCTTAATTGCTGTTAAATAGGCAACAAGCTATAATCTTTATAAACATAATAATAAATTGGTTTTTTATGTCGTGTAATTGCCCGTTCATATTGCTTGAATAACATATCAAATCATATAGGGAGGAATCATGAGTCGAGCTGTCATACTATTTTTAGGGGTTCTCGCTTTAGCCGTATTTATTTTTGTTTGTATCAATAATAATGCGCCTGCAATTCAAGCTGACATCCAAACTCGAACATCGACGATTTTATCAAATAATTCCTCAACAGCCTGGGCAACTGTCAGAACTAATGGCCGTAATGTTATATTAACAGGTATAGCACCTACGCAAGCAATGCGTAAAAAGGCAACTGATGTGGCTAGCTCAGTGTACGGTGTTTTAAAGGTAGATAATCAAAGCACTGTTTCCTTTACATCCTCACCTACCTCTTTGCCTCAAAAAACGCCTTACCAAAGTGAATTTTCAAAAAGTGCAACTGGAATAATATTAAGCGGGTCTGTTCCTAATCAGCAGCAACGAAAAGAATTGTTAAGATTAGCTAAAGAAAAATTTGGTGCTGCCAATGTAACTGATCTTTTAATTATAAAAACAGGTGCCCCAAAGGGGTGGTATCAAGCTGTCTCTAGTGCATTAAAAAGCTTAGTTTTACTGAGTGATGGCGCTGTTGCTATTACTGATAAACAAGTAAAAATAATAGGGCAAGGTGTTGATAATTATGCAAAACAAAAAATTGAGAGCGATTTAAAAAATGAGTTACCTGAACAGTTTACCTTTAATTTAAATTTGGAATCACCACAAAAACAGCTAGAAGCCAAAAATGATGATCTAAAAAGTCCTAAAATATCTCAGTCATCTTCTTGTGCTAAACAATTTAATAAACTTGTCTCACCCAATATCATCAATTTTTCTACAGACAGTGCCACTATTGAATCACTAGCAAGTACAGTTATAGATAAGTTAGTAAAATATGCTAAGGTTTGTCCCAATTCAATAATAGAAGTTGGGGGGCATACCGATTCTCGTGGAAATGACGCACATAATTACCTTTTAAGTAAACAACGTGCGCAGACTATTATTAACAGTCTGGTAAAAAGTGGAATAGGAATAGATAGGTTGGTTGTACAAGGGTACGGTGAAAGTAGGCCATTGTCTGATAATAGTACAGAAAAAGGTCAAGCCCAAAATCGGCGGATAGAATTCAAATATTTACGAGAAGGAGAATAGTAATGGGATACTTAATCACTCAAATAATCATTTGCTTGTTAATCGCGGTGATGATAGGTTTTGTTATAGGCTGGTTGCTTAGGGGGTTAGGGTCTGATGAGGATGAGGATAACCTTAAATATAAGGATCAAAATAGCCCGGTTGATACATCCTTTTTAGATGAAGATGTTGATCTTGAACCCGTTACTATAGCACCCTCAATTTCTCATAAAATCGAAAAAATTGAAGGGCTTGAGAAAGGAATGGTGAGGGTTCTTCATAAGAATGGGATCAAGACAACTAAAGATTTGATAGAAAAGTGTTCAAGTAAACATGGTTTACAACGAATTATAAATTCGACAGAGGCTTTAGAATCAGCAGTAAAACAATGGATTAGTTTAGCGGATATTATGCGCATTCCCGATATTAATGGGAAACTTGCTAAACTGATTGAGGCGTGTGGTATTAAATCAACTGAAGCACTTGCTGAAGTTGATCCTCAGTCATTAGCTGATGAGATGCAGAATGTTAACCAACGTGAACTTTTAATCCCAGAATCTACACCACTCCCTGATTTTAAACAAATGGCTCGTTTTATTAGAGAAGCAAAGACGCTTTAGGTTAAGTTTAAATACCTTATAAATAGATTAAATCATGCATATTCATATAGTTTGAGACTATAGATAATTCTGTGTAACTGCATTTTTAAATATAATCAGTTTTGTATATCCACCGTCTTAGGCGCTGGCTTGGGCAGATGGCTATGCCGTTTGCCCTGTTGGTCTACTCATGATACCTCTTGTAGTGTTATCCCCATAACATAAACAAGAGGTAT
>CAZHUE010000098.1:0-9704 GCA_964535875.1 uncultured Methylomarinum sp. | reverse complement strand
TTTTTTTACCTTTCCGAATAATGGTAATATCAGGCTCTAATGTTTCACCACTTTGCACGGGCATAGGTAATTCAGGTGGCTCTGGAACCGCCTCAACAAGACCTTGATTTTGATCAGCAGCAATTGAAACATCTGAAATGAGTACCAAGCTTAAAATATAAATATAACGCATGATCTTATCCCTTTTGGTCGATTTAATCTTCGCATCATATTACAGTTTTATAATCTATGCTAAAAAATAACTTATACTAGTATTCTGATATAAAATGATACACATAAAATCACCTAAAAGTTAAATAATATTAAGGAGACCTCCATTCATCAATTAATAGAGTTGCCCTTAAATCAATTATCTTAAACAATCACTTTAGAATAAAAAAATGTTTGAACTAGAATACGAATTTAGAGAAGAAGATTTAATTCATTTTAATGAATTAAGATTAAAAAATAATCACGAACTGCAACAAAATATCAGAAAAAGTAAAGTGCTAGTCCCTGGCATCATGCTCCTTATCGGCATGTTTTACTATTCCTACTATGGGGATATGATAACAACGGCGTATATCACTTTATTGGCAATCGCCTGGGGAGTCGTTTCTCCTTATGTAATGAAGATGGATATGCGAAGACAATTCCTGGAACGCTACACTAGCGAAGAAAATGACGGGATGTTTGGTCTACATACTTTAAAAATAGAGCAAGATTATTTATCTGAAAAATCTCCCGGGGGAAAACACAAAACAGCCTGGAAAGATATGGTTCGGGTTGATTATCTTGAAAATTATGTTCATATATTTATAGATATGGATTCAGCCATTATCATACCTAGCGAGACGGTCAAAAGTGGTGATCTAAAAAAGTTTTCTAAGCAGGCAGAAGATATGATTGATCGTCTTAGCTAAAAAATTCTAAGGCACAGTTTTATACCTCTATTACTCGTTAGTTAATAAGTCGAAGTCTACCTCGAGCAATTAAGATGGTAAGGCTAGTTCACATGACTCGACGAAGTATAAGTGATAAGCCCTTTGTTTAATTAACCTTAATAGTATAACAAAAGTGTTACTACAAATATTTTTCTTTACAACACACCATCTCTTTTCTGAATATAATATTGACAAGCCTCAACACACAACCCTTTGCTCTGATAAGGACCACTTATTTTATCTACTGTAAAAAACCACCAAGCACCTTGCCCATTCACGTAATACCTATCTTGTGGTTTAAATAAGGGGTTTAATGGTTTTTCTGGTTTTAATTTCATTAACGCACTGTAACTTAGGTAATCTGTCTATGGACGATCTGCAAAAAATAATTTTCAAAGTATAACTTATTCTTAAATGCTAAATTTTAAAAATATTTCACTCCGCCGAGGAGTCCGTGTACTTTTTAGCGATGCTTCTTTTACCATTCACAAAGGACAGAAAGCTGGGTTAACAGGTGCTAATGGTACGGGAAAATCAAGTCTATTTGCGGTGTTACTCAATCAATTGCATATAGATGAAGGTGACTTTTCCATGCCGCCTAATTTAGAAATTGCGCATGTTGCCCAGGAAATGCCAGCCGAAAGCTGTTCTGCAATTGATTATGTTATTGATGGCGATAAGGAATTACGCCAATTACAGCAGCAACTTGAAGATGCCGAACAAAAAAATCAAGGTTTGAAACTTGCTGAATTACACGGTAGATTAGAACATATTGATGGGTATACCGCTCAAGCACGAGCGTCCAGATTGATGAATGGCTTAGGTTTTTTATCGGGACAAGAAAAAGATCCAGTTAAATCTTTTTCCGGTGGCTGGCGTATGCGTCTAAATTTAGCTCAAGCATTGATGTGCCGTTCAGATGTATTATTATTAGATGAGCCAACGAATCATTTAGATCTAGATGCAGTTATCTGGCTTCAGGATTGGTTATGCCGGTACCCAGGCACTTTACTATTAATCTCCCATGATAGGGATTTTCTTGATTCTATAACTGATCATATAATTCATATTGAACAAAATAAGGCAGAAATTTATACAGGAAATTATTCTGCCTTTGAAAAAAGGCGTGCAGAAAAACTCTCTCAACAACAATCGGCTTTTATAAAGCAACAGAAGGAAATTGAACACATTCAAAGCTTTATTAGCCGTTTTAAAGCCAAAGCTACCAAGGCCAGACAAGCTCAAAGCAGGGTCAAAGCTCTGGAACGCATGGAAATAATTTCTTCTGCACATATTGACTCCCCTTTCAATTTCAGCTTTCCTGTTCCTGATAAAATGCCCAACCCTCTTCTTCAAATTGAGGAAGCTGATATTGGTTATGGCAATAAAATTGTAATCAATAAGATTAGCTTATCAATTACTCCAGGGGACAGAATTGGTCTTTTAGGGCCAAATGGTGCTGGTAAATCCAGTTTAATTAAAGTACTTGCCTCGGATATGCAGCCCTTAAACGGTAAAGTACAACTAGCAGATGCCTTAAACGTTGGTTATTTTGCCCAACACCAATTAGAACAACTAAGGCTGGATGAAAGCCCATTATGGCATTTACAACAACTAGACAAACAAGCGACAGAAAAAGATTTACGAAATTTCCTTGGTGGGTTTGATTTTAAAGGCGATAAAGTTAAAGAAATAGTCAAACCTTTTTCGGGTGGTGAAAAAGCTCGTTTAGTTCTCGCTCTTTTAGTTTACCAAAACCCTAATTTATTACTTCTAGATGAGCCTACCAATCATTTAGATCTGGAAATGCGACATGCGTTGAGTATGGCATTGCAAGATTATGAAGGTGCTATCTTGCTGGTATCTCATGATAGACATTTATTACGCTCTGTCACTGACCAATTTATTATTGTGGCCGATGGTGTTGCAAAGCCTTTTGATGGAGATTTAGATGATTATCGAAACTGGTTGTCAGAACAAAAAAAGTCTTTAAGCGAGACTGCAAACAATAGCGAAACAATTGATTCAGGCGTTTCCAGAAAAGAGCAACGAAAGCAAGATGCAGAACGACGTAGACAATTAAAGCCCTTACTTAACAAACTCAAAAAAGCGGAACAAGCTGTAGAAAAATATAATGCAGAACAAAAAGAGTTGGAGCAACAGTTAGCAAATTCTGATATTTATCAAGATTCTCAAAAAGAAAATTTAAAAGAATTACTGGCTAAGAAAGTTAAAATTGATAATGCCTTAGAACAAGCTGAAATGGAATGGATGGATATTGAGGAAATATTGGAACAGGAAAATCTTATAAATTAAATTTTCCTGTTATTCTATTATGCTGAATTTGTATTATCAGCAACAACCCTTTTATTTTTTTAGCATAAAAAAGCATTATAGTTTGACTGACAATACATTTATAGAACTCGTTGTTGGGTTGCCAGAAAGACAGCAACCCAACCGACTTCTAAAATATGTCATCGAATTAATAAGACAAAAACTTAAGGATAAATAGTTGCCGGTCTCTTTTCCATTCTTTCTTTTTCAGAATGGTCGTAATTTTCATTTGATTTACGAACGCCACCACCCTTACCTTCTTCTATTTCACGACCAGAATAATCTCTATTGATTTCATTCCATTCAGCTTCATGTCCATCTTCATCATAAAAAATGCCTGAAAGTTTTCTTTTAAACTCATCAGTTACTTTTCTTGCATCAAATTTATTTTCTACTACGCGAGGTGTAATAATGACAATTAATTCTTCCTTCTTTACAATTTTCTTTTCCGATCCAAATAACCAACCCAAATATGGAATGTCTTTTATGAAAGGTATTCCTGAATTTGAAAAATTGTGTGTTTCAGAGATCAATCCACCTAAAATGACACTTTCTCCGTCAACAACAGCAACACTACTTGTTATTTCCCTCTTTAAAATAGTTGGTGAATCAATAGTTGACCCCGAAACTCTTGTATCCGGCTCTAATGCGTTATTAACTTTTTGTTCAATTTCTAAAATTATAACACCATTTGCATTGACTCTAGGCTTTACATTTAAGCTAACCCCAGTTTCAACCATTTGAATAGAAGAATTTGTTAGGCTATTCTGTGTTCCCCCACTTGTGTTAGTAAACTCTCCCGTTCTAACTGGGATTTCATTTCCCACTATAATATTTGCTTCATGATTATTTAACACCATAACAGAGGGTGTAGAAAGCACATTTATTTTCTCATCTTTAGCAAAAGCATTTAATGCGACGTTAACTCCTGTATCACTACCAACCAAACCATAAGTAAAGCCTTGGGCAACAAAATCTGCAGCCTTGTCAAGGAATAAGTTTTTTCCTCCACTACTATTCCCAAGACCATCAAAACCACCCCCGAATCCATTTCTAAATCTCCACTGGACTCCATGCTCCAAGTTATCATCTAGCGTTACAGAAACAATCATTGCATCAATCAGCACTTGAAGAGGCATAACATCCAACTGCTTAATTATTTTTTTCAGCATTCGATATTGTTGTGGTTGTGCTGTAATAACTAATGCATTATTCGATTCATCAGCAATAATATTAACACCTTCCAATGCTGAAATTCCTTGACCAGAACCTTTTGAGCTTCTAGAACTTCTAGAAGCTCTAGAGTTATCCCTAGTTCTAGATTTATCTCTGCTTTTATTTGAAAGCGACCCAAGTTTTTGCCCTGGTGCAACAGATGCAGGTTTAGTAGAAGAAGTAGCTATGCCACTAACGACTTGAGAAAGTGTTGAAGCAAGCTCAATAGCATCAACATGCTGAACTTTATAAACAATAACACCGCCTTCACCTATACCTTCATTTGCTTTATCTAATCTTACAATCCAGTTTTCAGCTTCTCTCAAGTATGCTCTTTGCTTGGTAATCACCAAAATAGCATTAAGATGCTTAATACTAACAAAGCGGATCATCCCTGAAAGGGGGTTTTTTTCGCCTTTATTAAATATTTCTTCAATTTCTGCAAGGGTATTAGTCACCTCCGTATTTTCTAAAGGGAACAGTCCAAAAGACATGCCTGCTATAAAATTAACATCAAATGTTCTAATAAGACCGAGTATCTTCTTTAACTCATCATGTGTACCAGCAACCAGCAAAATATTACGTGCCGTATCTACTTTAACAATCGCTTTATTAGGTACTATTGGTGTAATAACTTCCGCCATATCTGCAGCACCCACATACTTCAGTGGAATCACTTTTATTCGGTATCCAGCTTTTATATTTTTACCATTAACACTTGAAACATTTGCTATCTGTACACTATCTCCATCAGCTTCAATACGTAAGACTCCTCCGCGCTTAATTAATACTGCACCATTAATGCGCAATAACATTTCCAAAGTAGGAAGCAACTCTTCTTTATGCAAAGGTTCAGTGGTTTGCAAGGTAACTGTTCCACCTACTTTTGGACTCATCACATAATTTTTTTGTAGCATGTCCGTAAGAATAATCTTTGTGACCTCACCCAAATCAGCTGCATCGAAATTTAAGGAATATTTACCTCCCTTTCCTAATTTAGTAGAGACAACATCTTTTGGTTGAGATATAAAACGTCCATTGCCAATAAATTTCTGAGCCTTAATTTCTGTTTTTTCAGTTTTCGATTTTTCACTATTATCTAATTGCGAAAATTTAGGCTCTTCTTCTGTCTCACCATCATTTTCTGGCTTAACATAATCTTTATCTGGCCTTGCTTCAATTGGTATTTTCATACCCAGTTTTGGCCCTAATTTTGCGGTAAGAGGGTCACAAGCAGTCAATGAAATACTACTAACCATTATCAAACCGAGGAGACTGGTGAAATTTTTATACGATTTCATTATTGCTTTCTTTATTGTTTAAAAGGGTTTCTTGTTACTTTCCGTGGCTTTATTCTAGGCTTACGATTTTTTCTTCCAGCTTTGGATGCTTTTACTGGCTTTCTTTTTAATCGAGGTTTTGCCAATTTAATTTCTTCTCTCTTTCCATCATCTGCCTCGACAACAATTCGATCTGGATGTATTTCGCTAATAGTCCAGCCATCAACTACCTCACCTTGCTCTAGACGTAAAAACTTATCTTTCTTATCTTTAGCTCGTGGGTTCTGAAGCAAACAATAAATACCACTGGGCACATTGATAACCCCAGTCAAAATAAAATCAAGTTCTTCCGAAGCTACACTTACTTCAGTAGGGTCATCCTCAACTTGTGGAGTAATTGGTTTACGTACTTTAAAAAACAAGGGTCTTTGAACAATATCATCGAAATCACCAATTGATTTTTGACTAAATTGATAATCTGGAATCTCTGGCATTGTAAATCCAGTACTTTTTGAAAGGCTTAATTTTTCAATAAGATCCGTACGATAATTTGCACCGATTACATACTGAATAATCATTAAAAAAATTATTATCACACTACAGGCAATAAAAAAATAGGTAACCAAAGACTCGCCTTTACTCTGATTCATCACTCTTTTTCCTCATATAGCTAGATACCTCCATGGTTATCGTCACTAAGCCTGTCTCTTCTATTTTCCTTGTTTTTCTATCACGCCTTCCACGTTTTGGTATTATAGTTATATTTTCTATACTCATCAGTGGTTTTTCAGCCTGTATTTCGAATAATAGAACTCTGAGCATATCCATATCACCAATTAAGCGAACTTTAACAGCAATACGAACCAACTCCTCCTGTTCTTTATGCGGTAGAACTTGCGTACTACTAATATCGCCTCCTGCTCGTTCTGCTATTTCTTTAATTCTTTTTTGCAATTCAGCGGCTGCAAGCGAGTATGTCTCTTGTGTATAAAAATAACCTAATGCATTTATTTTTTTACGTCCTTTCTCAACTTCACTCAAGACCTCATCACGGCTTGCTATCACTCGTTGATATCGTTGGATCTGATAAACCTGATCACCAATTTTCTCTAAAGTTTTATTTAAAGTGTTATACCAAGGTATAAAAACAGTCGCACTTAAAATTATAATTATGCCCAGCAATAAACCTACTGCTAACCATCTTTCTTGTGTTTTATTTAGCTTCTGCATTACGTTGTTTTTTTGCGACTTCAGTTGAGATCTTAAATCTTTCCATCCCTGTTCTATTATCTTTTGTTACAGGCGAAATAAATTTTGCATTATTAAATATACTTGTTTTCTCTAAAGATTCGATTAACCCTGACGCACTAGAAGACTGCCCGGTCAGTTGTAATGATTTATTTACGTAACGAAATTGAGAAACCCATGTATCATCTTTAAAAGCCTTGGTTGCTGAATTAATGACATCAATCATCGCTGGGTGCTCATTTTGTTTATCGACAACTTTTTGTGTTGCTTGATATAAATAATCTATCCTTTTTTTAGATCTTTCTATCTCAAATGCTTCTTTTTCCGCTAATCGTTTATGATTTTTTAGCTTATCCAGTCCATTATCTAATTTATATAACGGGTAAAATAACATCACAAAAAATAATACAAGTGCTAACAACATACTTCCCAGCATTGCGTAAAAAGGTAACTTATTCTTTTTTTGACATAAATTATCCGGTAATAAATTATATTGGCTACTAACTTCTTCGGGAATTACAGGTTGAGATGCTGAGTCTGAATAATGAGGTATTAAACCTAAACTCACACAACTTTCATACATTCTATCCAGTGTAGGTTTTTTTACCAAGACTAAAAGTAAGTGGATTTGATTAGTTTTTTTTTCTTTCTCAAATTTAATCGTGTCGAAATAAACCTGATCTTTATTAAAAGGCGTATATTTATCAAGTTCATATGTCAGCACTTGCTGCATGTTTGTTTCAGTTGCTGCGGGTAAAAACAAATCCTTTTTAATTGATAAGCTTTCAGGAATTCTCAATACTATGTCTGCATCTTTATATCGCGGATCGTTTTCAATTTTTTCTTTTAGCTCTTGTTTTGCTAAAGCATTGCGGACATATTCACCTAGAACTGTTTTTTGATCTAAATTAACATAAGTTACCTTGGTTTTTTCTATATTAACCTCAACAACAAGAATTCCTCTTCCGCTACCAATGGATTCTCGAATTTTTTCAGGTAACAAAAAACTTAATTCTTGTCCCCACCAAGAAAAAAAACGCGATACATCAATATCACTATTTAAATTTATCATTTTAATTTATGACCCGTTCATCATTTTCAGATAAAAAGAGTGATGGAAGCTGATAATCCTTAGACCACTTTAAAATTGTATACGGCATATTAATTTTTGAACTACCTTTTTTGACAACTGCCATTATTTGTTGTGTGATATTTTCATCTATCATAGTCTCCGCAATAATCATATATGTATCACTTTTATCTGTGCTACCCTGATACCAGTCTGGCTGGCTCACGTCTTCAGAGTTCCGTTCATTATCTGCTCTTTGTTGTATGTATTCATCAACCATTTCCTTTTCCGTGTCAGGCAATGTTAACAATACCTCTCTTGATGCAGTCGTCGAATTTACTTTAGGGTTTTGTGCATAAATGCTTATCATATTTTCAATCTTTTTATATATTGTAGCAGTCATACCCAAAACCATTTGCATCTCTTCTATATTTGAAAAAGCTGCATTACGTGGTTCATATTTTAGTCCTGCTTCCTCATACTGTTGTTTTTCTGCACCATTATCTCTTTCTATATCATCATTATCTCGCCAATCCAAGATAGCATCACTAAGGCTTTCTGCCAAATATTCTTCAACATCAATAGAACCAAATAATCTCAATAACTGTTCTTTATCCACAAAATTGATAGCAATTTTTCCTGATTCATCTGATATTTTAATACGAACCTTTTTTCCTACAAAGTTTATTTCATATAAACTATTAAACGCTTGCCATTGTTGCTCATTATCATTATGTAATAGCTTTGCTATTGCATAATAAATACCAGCATCAGCAATAGCTGATGCTTCTGCCTTTTCCTTAATGCCCGAAAAAATTACCGCTTCTCTTTGTATGGTTAAAGAGAAACTACTCGACATTATAATCAGCAACGAAATCACCCATAACACTATAATAAGTGCTAATCCTTTGTCTTTTTTCATTGAGGAGTAAATTTTCCGTCCATAATGTCAAATGGGCTGCGCTGTCCACCAGCTCCATTTTTACCTGCAGATTCAATTCTTAGTGCTGTAACAACTTGAGGCCAAACCTCTCCATTTGTTAACTCTATATCAACGCTGACCATTTTTGGTAAAACCTGTTTATCCAGCCACTCATCCTGCCATGCTGACTCATCAGAGACTTCTTCATCAGCACCGAAATATGAAAAACGAAGTTCTTGTATATGTTTAAGGATAACAACGCTTTCATCATCCCATTCTTCACTTTCACTTTTTGGGAAAAACGGTCTAATATTAACTTTTAACTCAGCCCCCTGATCATTTTCTCCAGGTTGCAGGCTCAAGGTAAAAAGTTGTATTCCTAACTTTCCAACACTTGCAGGCATTGCTGCAACAAATTGTAATTGTTGTGCATTACCTTGAAATGAGAACTGTTTTTCTTCAAAAAAATCAGCATCTAATGGCAATGTCGCATGTAACTTTCTTTGAAAAAAATTTTGGACAATAGCCCTTTGACTTACTTGCACTATTTTTTTTTCACGCGCATTCTAGTTTTTATAAAAAATTTTTATAGCAAAGTGTAATAAAAAAGTTTAATATCAAAGTGTAATATCAAAGTGTAATAACAAAGTGTAATAGCAAAGTGTAATAACAAAGTGTAATAGTAAAGTGTAATAACAAAGTGTAATAACAAA
>CAZHUE010000097.1:0-9774 GCA_964535875.1 uncultured Methylomarinum sp. | reverse complement strand
TTGTCTTTTTTGCCCAGGTTTCCCAAAAATCCCATGCTCAACTGATTATTCTAGGTTTATGACAATATACGAACCACTTACACGAGAAACCAAAAGCCCACCAACAATCGCAGTAATAATACCTGCTGAAGGAGGAAAGCCAGAACCAATAGAGATACCCAAGCATAGAGGTAAGGCAATAAGAAAGACAAAAAAGCCTGCTTGTAAGTCATTACGCCAATTTTCTTTTAGACCTTTTATCCCTTCTTTTGGTAATGTAAAGCTTTTACTCATAATCACTCTGTTTAATTAAAAAAATTTACAATTCTATCAATTTATCTCTAATAAAGGCTGAATATTTTTAGTCAATTTACAAACACAATGGGCAGGTCAAGGAATAAAGTTAAAATGCCTCAACATTGTTCAAGCATTGGATAGAAATGATAGAGAAGGCAGATAAACTGATAATGACTAGTAAAAATCAGGTTAAATAGAGCCGTAAAATACAAATTTCAATTAAGACTAGTTATTTAGTGTATAAGAAGATAAATGCTTTCAGTATTAACTTATCAGATAAAAGGTGACACGATAAAAGGATAAATTAATAAATTCTTGTTACTGAAAAATAATAAGTAAATATGAAACAATGGGGCAATCATTAAAGATTACCCCCAGAAATAATCTATTTAACAACTTCAGCTTTATTAATAATTATGTTTTCTTTTGGAACATCCTGATGCCCTCCACGGTTTCCAGTGGCTTGTTTTGCCATTGCATCAACAATATCCATTCCTTCTACAACTTTTCCGAATACTGCATAACCCCAACCTTGAGGAGTGGGGCTTGTATGATCGAGGAATGAGCTGTCTTTGTAATTAATAAAAAACTGGGCTGTTGCTGAGTCTGGGTCTGATGTGCGTGCCATTGCCAAAGTTCCTTTCAGGTTTTTTAAACCATTATCTGCTTCATTTTTAATGGGGGCATGAACTTCTTTTTGTTTAAATTCCGTATCAAAACCACCACCTTGAGCCATAAAATCAGGTATAACTCGATGAAAAATAGTTCCATCGTAAAAACCTTCTTTTACATAGGTTAAAAAATTAGCCGCTGAGATTGGTGCTTTTTCAGCATTAAGTTGAATAACAATATCGCCAAGAGTCGTACTTAGTTTTACTTTTGTTTCTGTTTCTGTTTCTGTTTCTGACATTTTATTTTCCGTTGCAAATGATAAGGTTGTAGTTAAAAAAAGGATGAAGAAAAGAAAAAATTTAGGCATAATATTTTATATAGTAGATGTAAAGAACTAATTTTATGCGTTTTTTACTTGAAAGAGAAGCCTTGATCTTGGTAAATTGGTCGGTTAATGTACATTTGGTATAAATAATTAGTGATGCTTAAAATATATAACACCCTAACGCGAAGCAAAGAAGTCTTTAAACCTCGGACTAAAAATAAGGTTGGGCTTTATGTTTGTGGAATGACTGTTTATGATTATTGCCATATTGGACATGCGCGCGTTATGGTTGTGTTTGATACAGTCGCGCGTTATTTTCGATACTCTGGTTATGATTTAACTTATGTTAGAAATATAACGGATATTGATGACAAGATTATTCAAAGAGCCAATGAAAATAAAGAAGATTTTCAGAAATTGACAGAACGATTCATTGATGCAATGCATGAGGATGAACGTGCATTATCAGTTCTTCCACCGGATATAGAGCCTAAGGCCACTGAATCAATGGATAATATCATTTCGATGATAAAAACATTGATTTCCAAAGAGTTAGCTTATGTTGGGACAAATGGCGATGTATTTTATTCAGTTTCTAAATTCGAAAATTACGGAAAATTATCGGGTAAAAAATTAGAAGATCTTCAGGCAGGTGAACGAGTTGATGTAGATCAAGCTAAAAAAGACCCAATGGATTTTGTGTTATGGAAAATGGCAAAACCTGAAGAACCTTCATGGAACTCGCCTTGGGGACAAGGCAGGCCGGGCTGGCATATTGAATGTTCTGCAATGTCTACTTGCTGCCTTGGCAATCATTTTGATATTCATGGTGGAGGTATGGATTTACAGTTCCCACACCACGAAAATGAAATTGCACAATCTGAAGGCGCTACAGGCGATAAATTTGTTAACTTATGGATGCACAATGGGTTTGTCAGAGTTGATGAAGAAAAAATGTCTAAATCCCTGGGCAATTTTTTTACCGTTAGAGAGGTTTTAAAAAAATATCGTCCGGAAATTATCCGCTTTTTTGTTTTAACTAGCCATTATCGTAGTCCTTTAAATTATTCTGATGATCAGTTAGACGATGCTAACTCTGCATTAACGCGGCTATACACTGCTTTAAGAGGTGTCGATATAAATTCTGGTTCTATTGTTGAGGAATATAAACAACGTTTTCAACAAGCAATGAATGATGATTTTAATACGCCGGTAGCTTTTTCAATCTTGTTTGATTTAGCTAGAGACCTTAATTCCACAAAAGCTGATAAAGAAAGAGCAGGGCAATTAGCTGCAACTTTAATTGAATTGGCAGGTGTTTTAGGTATTTTACAAGATGATCCTGAAGTGTTTTTGAAGGGAGGAGAGATCGAGAATGGGCTTTCAGAAAATGATATTCATCAACAAATACAAGTTAGAAGTGAGGCAAAAAAAAATAAAGAATGGGCAAAAGCTGATGAGATTAGAGATTTGTTAAAACAGCAGGGTATTATTCTTGAAGATATTGCCGGCGGTGAAACTTGTTGGCGTAGGGAATAATCAAAAATAGTTGATAGTATTATTTTGACTATAGCTTTTCTTTTGAACGAAAAAAAAATGAATACCAAAATAAATTTCACCGTTCTACATATTCTTGTTGTTTCAATTCCTGCATCATTAATTTTTTACTATGCATTAAATGCAGGGATGCTTGCTGATAATGACTATTGGGGGTTTATTCTACAGATTCTTTCAAAGGAAGGTGGGTTTTCCCGAAATTTTGGGAGTTGGTTTTATCGAGCAAATGAACACTATTTGGTTTTTCCAAAAATTATATATGGGCTCAATATATTATTCACGGCGGGTAATAATGTTGCTTTAAGTTTTTTTGCATGGTTTATGGCATTATTGCAAGTGGTTTTGTTGTATCGGCTGATCCCTTTTAAACCCAATCACCAGCCTATTATTTTTACAGCTTTATTATTTGTTATTGCTGTCTATGTTTTTAGCCCTACAGCCGCCCATAACTGGTTTATGGGGATGAGTGGCGTTGCCTGGATCTCTGCAAATTTCTTTGTCTTAAGTGCTCTCTACTCAATTAACCGTTATGCTACTACTGAAGATAAAAAATTCATTATTCTGACTTTTATTTTCAGCCTGTGTGCTATCGCTACGTATAGTACAAGCTTGTCAGTTTTTCCAACCTTAATGATAGCCAGTTTGTTATTAGGACTTAAAAGAAAAGACCAACTTTGTTTTGTTTTGTTTTGTGTAGTTACTTTAGGTTTATATTTTTCAGCTTATAGCACACCTAAAGCCCATCCTTCCTTAAATCAGTCAGCTACTATACTAATCACCTACTTTTTTACCTTTATTGGAGCATTGTTAACCCGAGATAAAGATGTCGCTATGCTCAGTGGTGTCTTTGGTTTATTCAGCACCTTAGTCATGCTGTTTTTTATCTATAAAAAGAAAACAAACTGGAAAGCAATACTTCCGTGGGTATTTATTCAGATATATGCTTGTGGAAACGCAGCGATGGCGGCAATAGCGCGTTCAGGCTTCGGTATAGAACAAGCTTTTGCCTCACGATATGGCACATTGCCTTCACTATTTTGGTTGTGCTGGATTGTGACCGCGAGTATTTTATGTCAACAGATACAACAACGCTATCGTAAATATGCTTTTCTCGTTTTAATTATTGTTAGCAGTCTCCTTATTTTTAATACCTATCGAGTCGGTTTTCAGATTGCTGCACCACTCTTTAAACGTGCAGAAGCTAAACAGATGACGCTTGCTGCTTTGTACTCTCATGCCTTTGATGTAGATTTAATTGACAGCACTATCCTGCCTAGAGGTTTTATTAGAATAATGGGGCCTTTAACAAATGTTCTGGAAACCAATCAGCATATTCCATTTAATGGGGTGTTCAACAATTGCCCTAAAATTGGCAGTCAAATTACCAAAATACATGATCCTGTGGATAAAAAGTACTACGGGCATGTTGATAGTATAAATTTAGGTAAAAATTCGATCACTGAGTTACAAGGGTGGTCGAATAATAATAACCAAAACCCTGTTTGTATTGCCTTTACCAATCATGAAAATGTCGTTAAAGCGATTTCAAGTTATGGCTTTAGTAGGCCCGATATACCAAAGGCATTTCCAGCAATAACATCTACTAATACAGGGTGGAGAGGATTCGGGAAGTTCGTTCCTTCGGATAAAATGATAAAAGTATTTATGCTAAGTTCATTTGAACAATATTGGATTCCATTAACCGGCTATTACAAACTTAATCAAAAGACTTCTTACGCAGAGAAAATCGAAGCACTTCCAAATTATTAATTTATTGATTACAAAGGTAAGTTAGACTACCGTCTCTTTGGCAACCTAACAAAAGGCATGCTAAAAACTCGTTTGCCGAATCAACACAACACCAGTAGTCGAACTTTATCCATGATTATGAATCAGACCTTTTGCTTATCATAAAACCATTTGGTTTTAGAAATGTTAAACTAAAAGACTAAATAGATTATGAATAATATTGAGACTAAACCTTTTTAAGTGGTGCTATTTAAGATAATGAAAAATCAGTCAAATTCTTTATTTTTAAGTTTTGTTATTCCCGTCATGGATGAAGAGAAAACACTAGAACCCCTTTTTTCGGGTATAAAAAATACATTAAAAAATGTGGATAGCAATATTCATTTCGAGGTTATTTTTATCGATGACGGTAGTACTGATAAATCTTGGGAAAAAATGTCTCTTTTGGTAAAAGAAAATCCTGCAATTGTTAAAGCTATAAAATTACGACGTAATTTTGGAAAAGCCCATGCGCTTTCCTGCGGCTTCAAAACTTGCTCAGGCGATGTTGTTTTTACTATGGATGCTGATTTACAAGATGACCCTGGTGAAATACCTAAATTTTTAGAAAAAATTGAACAAGGCTATGATGTAGTCTCTGGTTGGAAAAGTAATCGCCAAGACCCATTATCCAAAACCTTACCTTCAAAATTATTTAATAAAATGACCGCTAAATTAACGGGCATTCCTTTGCATGATTTTAATTGTGGATTTAAAGCGTATAGAAAAGAGGTTTTGGACGGCATTAAAATTTATGGTGAATTACATCGATATATCCCCGTTTTGGCACAAGAACTGGGGTTTTCTAATACAGAAGTCAGTGTAAAACATAATAAACGTGAGTTTGGTGTGTCAAAATATGGCTGGGAGCGTTATACACGAGGATTAGTAGATTTATTGACAGTGCTAGCAACAACCCGTTATCTAACAAAACCAGGACACTTGTTTGGAGGCTTAGGGGTTGGTGCAGGGCTGAGTGGTTCACTTATATTGGGCTACTTGGGTGTTTTATGGTTTATGGGATTAGGCCCTATAGGCACTCGGCCTCTATTTTTTATTGGTATATTGCTCCTCATCCTTTCCATACAAATGATTTCATTGGGTGTATTAGCAGAATTGATTACCCGGCATAATGATTCAGGGCCAACCGATAACGTAATTTCTAAAAAACAGGGGTTTGAATAATGGCAAAAACGCCAATTGTTGAAGATGGGTTAGTGGTTGGTACAGCCTCTAATAAATATGAAAGTAAGAATCCTATTTCTCAATATTTATTACGCCAATTTGATCAAAGGATTGCTGATTTGGTTCAGCAAGCCAAGCCAAAAACAATTTTGGAAATAGGTTGTGGTGAAGGCCATGTAACAGATATTTTATTAAAAAATTCTGATGCAACCATTCAAGCATTTGATATTTCTCAAACCATTGTTAATATTGCCAAAAGGACACTAGAGTCATCAAGAGTTGATTTTCAGCAATTTAATATCTACGATTTAGCAGAAAAACAAGCGGCTGATCTAGTCGTTTGTTGTGAAGTGCTAGAACATCTGGAAACACCTGAAATTGCTTTGCAGAGGCTTGCAGAAAAAGCCGCACCTTATGCAATTATAAGTGTGCCGAGAGAACCCATTTGGCGGATACTAAATTTTATTCGTGGCGTATATATTACAGATTTTGGAAATAGTCCTGGTCATATAAAGCATTGGTCACAAAAAGGCTTTATTCAATTTGTTGAACAACAATTTGAAATTGTTAGCGTGAAAGCGCCATTGCCGTGGACAGTTTTACTGGTAAAGTCCAAACAAAATAGTTGATACTTTGCTAAAAAAATTGCTCACTTATCTGGGCTCGGTTATTGCAATAATTTCTCTTTTTTTTGTTGGACAACAATTAGTCGAGAACTGGCAAAAAGTCGACTCATATCAATTTACAGCAGAATCTATTGGTGTTTTATTACTAGGAACGATAAGTTACGGCAGTGCCTGTTATTTACTTTCCGCCGCATGGCATAAAATACTGACCTCACTTTGTACTAATCCTTTATCTGCCCAAGGTATCAAGTCTATTTATGCTCGTAGCCAGATAGCAAAATATATACCCGGAAATGTGATGCAAATTGCTGGACGACACATTTTAACTCGTCGTTTAGGTGTAGGACATAAGCCACTTGCAGTTGCGAGTTTTACAGAAATAGTTGGTCTGGTCATGGCTTCTTGTACATTAACTGTCATAGGAAGTGCCGTTTTTGGATTATGGGGGAATTACATTAATCAACACCAGCTATATAATGGAATATTTGCCTTGTGTCTCATTTTTTCACTTATACCTATATTCCGTTTTATTATTGTTAAATTAATTCCAAAAAGTCGAAAGTACATTTATAACCCCACTTTACTTTGGAGTTTTTTTATAGTTTATTTAGAATATATATTATTTTTTATCATTGCAGGAACAATACTTGTAGCTCTCGTTTATCAACAACATGGTGATCTGAGTCTTTATGAGATAGCTGCAATTATAGCCACCTTTTCAGTCTCTTGGTTAGTCGGCTTTATAACTCCTGGTGCGCCATCGGGTATAGGGATTAGAGAGACTATATTAGTCGTTTCTTTGGATAAAATTTTACTGGGTAGTACCGGAGTATTAATTGCAATTCTATTTAGGTTAATCACCGTAGGTGGTGATGTGTTATTTTTTAGCATTGCGGGCAGAAAGCCTTCATCCTCTGATCAAGAAAAGATGTATATTTAAGGCGACCAAGTAGGTTCTCGAATATCAGCACTTTTATTATAAGCAAGGTCTTGATGGGTTTTCCCATCTACAGAAACCGTTGAAAGTACACTTTGATTCCCTTTTCTAGAGACATATAAAATCATCTCGCTATTGGGTGAAAAACTTGGCGATTCATCTTTGTTACCTGATGTTAATGGGTTTATAGTGCCACTAGCTAAATCCAAAATTGCTATTTTATAACCCCTCTTGTCTGCATGCACCAGTGTTATTTTTTTTCCATCAGCAGAGAATTCAGCTCCAGCATTATATTTGCCTTGAAAAGTTAAACGACTTGATTTTCCTCCTATACTGGGAACTTTATATAACTGAGGTGTTCCATTTATGTCTGAGGTATACACGATCGTTGAACCATCAGGTGACCAAGTTGGTTCAGTCGCAATACTGTTACTTTTTGTCACTTTTTTTAATGATTGGTCAGCGAGATTCAAAACATAGATATCAGGGCTTCCATCTTTAGAAAGCGTAAGAGCCAATCGGGAACCATCTGGTGAAAAAGAAGGGGCGCCATTGATACCCTTAAAAAAAGCAACCTTTATCCTTTTTCCAGTTGTCAGTGTTTGAATATAAATTCCAGCATATTTGTTTTCAAATGAAACATACGCAATCTTTTTTCCATCCGGCGACCAAGCTGGAGACATTATAGGCTCATATGAAGAGGTAATTATTTTAGGGTTATTACTATCGGCATCAGATACGATTAGTTGATATAGTTTTTTCTTTTTTGATTTAGTCGTTGTTACAAAAACAAGACGATTACCATACTTTTCTTGTATCAGTCCAAAAACTCCTGAATAAGCATAGGTTTCTATTTTACTATCGGTTTTTTGCTTTTTTTCTACTACTTGCTGACTTTTTTCTGGTACATAACTGCAACCAAATAAAAGGGCTAAACATAGAGTAAAAAGCAGTGCTGCTTGATTTAATTTCATATAAATCTCCGATAAAATATTTTTTTGATAAAAAAACAAATGGTATAGGTATAACGCAAAAGACTGGCTAAAACTAAAGAATACCTTATCATACTGATATTGAAGAGTGAGGCTTATTTTAAAAACAGGATTAAATATTTTGCACCAAAAAAATTAGGAATATATATATTATACATAGGCTTAAACAATATTCTATTAGGCATCTTATTCTTAACAAAGCTTAACTGAATTAATAAATACACGTGGAGTACAAATTTAAGTGACAGAAATAAAAGAAAAATCAATCGAAATTTTCCTTGATGAACTAGCAGGCAAACAGGCAACGCCGGGTGGAGGAAGTGCTGCGGCAGTGATTGGAGCACAATCAGCAGCACTCACCAGTATGGTCTGTAATTTAACTATTGGAAAGCCAAAATATGCTGAAGTAGAAGAGGAAATGAAAGCTTTGTTAAAACAATCAGAAGCATTACGACAGCAGCTAACTGGAATGATTAAGCTGGATGTTGATGTATTTGATACATTAATGGCATGCTATGGCTTAGCTAAAGAAACAGATCAGGAAAAAGCAACTAGAAGTGAAAAATTACAAGCCGCTTTAAAAGAAGCGACTCAAGTCCCATTAGAGTGTGCTAAAGCCAGTGCACTAGCAATTAAATTAAGCAGAGTCGCAGCTGAAAAAGGAAATATAGGTGTTATTAGTGATGCTGGCGTTGCTGCAATGGCAGGTTATAGTGCATTAAAAAGTGCAGCTCTAAATGTTTATATTAATACTGGCAGTATTAAAGATAAAAAGTTTGTCACAGAAAAGCTGACAGAATTAGAACAAGTTATCAGCGGAGCAGATATTGAAGCTGAAAAAACTTATCAAATTGTGAAATCAAAACTATAACAAACTCTTTTTAAGTTGGACTGCCGTCTCTTTAGCAATCCAACAACAAACCAGGCAATGTTTTACATTAATATCCGTAGAAACTTATTAAAAAGACAGAAAATTAAGTAAATATAGGGTGTCAATCCCAAGTAGAAATGTCCGCTTTTCTGCAAAGTAGAAGTATCCGGTTTTTGTGTTTTCTAAAATTTATTTCAAATTATGGTTATTTCCCCGCAGGGGTTGAATCATTATCCTAGAAAAATCAGTTGGGCACGGAATTATAGTGCGAGCTATTGGTTTTACATTACTTTGAAAAAACCTTAGCTTAACCCATTCGGTTAAGTGGGTATTTTTTTGAAGTGCTGTGGGATCAATAGCTTATGCTAGAATCCGTGATTCAACTGATTATTCTAGGATTATGCTGTGTTTGGCTCGCCAGACGGTTGGCAAAGTATGATTTAGTGTAATGGTGTCCGCCCGTAGTCACAAATACGCCCTTAAAACAGGCCGAAGTTTACACTCAAAGAGCCATAGGGAGCTTTGTTTAAGAAAGTTGTTTTTTAAGAATCGCCAGGCCTGTTTGGTGATTTTAGAGAGTTTTGTAAAAAAAGCCCGATTATAGT
>CAZHUE010000096.1:0-9919 GCA_964535875.1 uncultured Methylomarinum sp. | reverse complement strand
AGCCAGGCTATGCGCCCATTTCAGCGCCTTGCTATCGACAAAAATCAACCGATAGAAAACCGCATCCGTGACCGCGCAAAGCATAGTAAACAGAATATTTAAAGCAATATTGCTTTATGCCGTTCTACAATCCGGTCTCTAACGGAAATATATTCTTTAGTGTTATAAAAAAGTGTTATAAAAAACTGGTCGGGTTTAATTTCTTCTTTCTCTATATATTTCTTTTTTTATATCATGATAACGTCTTTCTTTTCCACTGCGCCTATCTAATAAAGTTCGGCGATTTTTACCAACATAAGATAAGGTTTTTTGTCTTCTTTTGACCTTTCTTCTATCTTGATTGTGTTCGCGAAGATAGCGCGCAAGTTTCATTAACTTCCATGAATGAGTCATTCCCCAATAGTAGAGGTAGAATAGGCTTATGAAAATGTAAAACATTAGCCATTCTGGTAAGTAAAATAACCTATCGCCTAATATTCCAAAAGATCCAGCAGTAAATGCAATTAAAAGAATAATACCAACAGTTTGATTTACGGAATATCCAGCAAGTAAGAGGATATGATGAAAGTGCTCCCTATCTGGCGAAAATGGTGATTGGCCTTTTCGAATGCGGCGGAGCATAATCGAAATAGAATCAAAAAGCGGAACGGCTAAAATCCAAAGCACAGTGATTGGGGAGATAATGTTTTTTTCAACTTGTGAAGCTTCAATAAGTAGACAAGAGATAGTGAAGCCAAAAAGCATACTGCCGGTGTCACCAAGAAAGATAGATGCTTTTTTACGACCAAAAATACGTAGATTGAATAATAAAAAGGCAGTAATTGCGGAGATAAACAGCAAACATAAGGTAATTATTTCTGGTGTGTTTAAAGCAATAATGAAAATAAGAATAAACACTAATAAAGCTAGCGAGCCTGCTAAACCATCAATACCATCAAGCATATTAAAGGCATTGATTCCTCCAATTATTGCAAAGACAGTAAAAAATGATGAGAAATTACCTAGTGGAACATTACCAAAGCCAAAGAGGTTTCCTAAGTTATTGATTTCGATGCCACCCCATTTAATCATGATAACTGCAGCTATTATCTCAATAAATATTCGTACTCTTGCGCTAAGTTCCTTGTTGTCATCTATAGTTCCGCAAATAACTAACAGTGATGCAGCAACTATATAGGCATGGTTTTTAATGGGAAGCCAATAATATAAAATTAATAAGCAGAGGAATATACTAAGTCCACCAACTAGAGGGACTTCACCCGCGTGTTTTTTTCTGGAGCTTGGCGAATCAGTGTGACCAATTTTTTTTGCTACAGGAGGCAGAATTAGCAATAAAAAAAATGTGATAAAAAATGATTCTATAATTATTAAGCTATCTATGGTTATCAAGTTTTGCATTTTTATTTTTTATAGTGATCCATAGTTTTACAAAGAAAAATACTTGTAGTTTTAAACAGTTAGTTCAATTTTCAATATATAACATTATGTTTGTAATTTTAAACTAATAAATAAAAAATTGAAATGAATTTAAGAAATTTTGGGTACTCTGATATCAGAAACAATTGTCTTATAGCTAAGGTGATGTTGTATAAAAGCTAGTAATTTCAATCAAGTTGTCTAGTGTATTTGTATTTAAGCTTGTTCCTTAATACCATACATATAATGGATAGCAAATTATGGTTTGTTCGGAAACGTTCATAATTAAAGTATAATATTAAAATTTGTTCAGAGTAAATGCCAACTCAAGATTTAATTAAACAACTTTCAAAAAAATTGCAGTCATGCATGAATGTTGATAAACATAGATATAAACGTTTATTAGATCGTTTTCGCAGTGAAGTCAAAAAAGGTAACCTTCCTACTGAAAAGCTGACAACCTTAAATTCTCAAATAGAACGTTCTATCAATAAATGCATTCAGCGTAAAACAAGTATTCCTGTTATTAATTATCCTGATTTACCTGTTATAGAAAAAAAGGATGAAATTGCTAAATTAATACAACAAAACCAAGTATTGATTTTATGTGGAGAAACAGGATCAGGAAAAACCACACAAATACCTAAAATATGTTTAGAGATTGGCCGAGGCGTTAGTGGTTTTATTGGTCATACTCAGCCTAGGCGAATTGCTGCGCGAACGGTAGCTGACAGAATAGCCGAAGAGCTAGGACAAAAAGTCGGCCAAGCTGTTGGCTATAAAGTTCGTTTTCACGATAAAACACACGACAAGTCACTAGTTAAACTGATGACGGATGGTATTTTATTGGCTGAATCACAAAATGATCCTTATTTAAATCAATACGATACTGTAATAATAGATGAGGCACATGAACGTAGCCTAAACATAGATTTTTTATTAGGCTATATGCGCTGGTTGTTACCCAGGCGATCAGATTTAAAGCTAATTATTACTTCTGCAACGATTGATCCTGAACGGTTTTCCAAGCACTTTGATAATGCTCCAATTATTAATGTCTCAGGACGTACTTTTCCTGTTGAAACTCGATATAGGCCGATTGAATTGATAGAAGAGGATGATGAAACCTCGGCTGATATACAGCAAGGGATTTTAGATGCAGTTGATGAACTACATCGTGATTTACCTGGCGATATTTTAATCTTTTTGAATGGAGAAAGAGAAATAAGAGAAACAACAGAGTCTTTAAAGAAGCACCATCCGATTAAATGTGAAATTTTGCCTTTATATTCAAAGTTAAGTGTCAGCGAACAGGAACGGGTTTTTAAACCTAAAGGCAGCCGTCGCATCGTTTTAGCAACCAATGTTGCGGAAACCTCCTTAACTGTTCCTGGGATCAGAAGTGTAATTGATACTGGTCATGCTCGGATTAGTCGTTACAGTCATCGCAGTAAAATTCAAAGGTTACCAATAGAAAAAATTTCTCAAGCCAGTGCAAATCAAAGGGCAGGGCGTTGCGGAAGAGTTGCAGAAGGAATTTGTATTCGTTTATATTCAGAACAGGATTATTTATCCCGACCAGAATTTACTGAACCAGAAATTTTACGGACTAATTTGTCGTCAGTTATTTTACAAATGACATCATTAAAACTAGGTGATATAGAGGACTTTCCATTCCTTGAACCACCTGAAGATAAAATGATTCGGGATGGTAAAAATTCTTTACATGAAGTGAATGCATTGGACAAGGAAGGTAAAATTACCGCGATGGGGCGGCAACTAGCAAAAATTCCTACAGATCCTAAGTTAGCAAGAATGCTTCTGGCGGCAAATAAATTAAATTGTTTAGCTGAAGTTTCTATTATAGTTTCAGCATTAAGCATACAAGATCCCCGTGAAAAACCAGCGGATAAAATGCAGCAAGCGGATAGCAAACACGCAGAGTTTAAAATTGATAATTCAGATTTTTTAACCATTCTAAATATTTGGAATGTCTTTGAAATTCAAAAAAAGGCTTTATCAAACAATAAAATAAGAAAATATTGTAAAGAGAATTTTTTATCTTATATTCGTATGAGAGAGTGGTTTGATATACACGCACAAATTATGCAAGTGATTAAGGGCGAGCTAAAACTAAAACCAAATACCAGTGAAGCAGGGTATGAAGCAATCCACTGTGCCCTGCTAACGGGCTTATTATCCAATATTGGCTTTCGGCATGAGCAATATGAATATTTAGGTGCTAGAAACCTCAAGTTTTTTATTTTTCCAGGGTCAGGGCAATATAAAACTAAACCAAAATGGATTATGGCTGCTGAGCAAGTTGAAACATCAAAGGTCTATGCACGGACAGTGGCAAAAATTGAACCACTGTGGGTAGAGCAATGTGCTAAACATTTAGTAAAATCCAGTTTTTATGAACCACACTGGGAAAAAAAAGCAGGGCGTAGTGCAATATATGAGCGAGTTCTACTTTATGGGTTGACCTTACAGCCTAAAAGAAAAATTCCGTATGAAAATGTTGACCCAAAAGCAGCAAGGGAGATATTTATTCGCTGCGGTCTAGTTGCTCAGGATTATCATTCAAATGCACCTTTTTTTAAAGCCAACCATAAATTATTAGAAGAAGTTGGCTATATTCAACATAAAGGACGGCGTGTTGATTTAATTGAAGATGAAGAGTGGTTGTATCAATTTTACGATACAAAATTACCAGCCGAAGTTGTTAATGGAATTACCTTAGATAAATGGCGCAAAACTGCTGAAAAAGAAACACCCAAATTGTTATTTTTAACTAAGGAAGATTTAACCCTAGAAGATGATGAACATGTGAGTGATTGGGATTATCCTGAGCATAAAAATGTTGGTAACTTATCAATTGAGCTGCAATATCGATTTGAACCTGGGCATGATGAAGATGGCGTTACCGCTATTATTCCTGTCCATCAATTAAATCAAATATCAGTTCAATCTTTTGAATGGTTGGTGCCGGGTTTACTTGAAGAAAAATTGATTGCTTTGATTAAAGCCTTACCAAAACAGCTTCGTAAATATTTTGTGCCTGTACCACAAACTGTGCAAGACTGTCTGGAAATAGAGCCCGATTTTAAAGGTTCCTTATATGAATGGCTAGGCAAGCGTTTACGACTATTAACAGGCGAGTCAATACCTTTAACAGAATGGAGTTCTGACATATTGAGTGATCATTTAAAAATGAACTATCGAGTGGTAGATGAACATGGTCGTTCTATAGGCTATGGTAGAAACTTAAAGGCTTTGCAAAATAAATATACCGAAAAAGCAGGCGATAGTTTTGATCAAATTGCTGCTGATGAATTAAACCATACCGGTTACATTCAGTGGGCTTTTGATGATCTTCCAGTAACCTATGAGTTTATTCAAAAAGGACAGTCTTTTGTTGGTTTTCCAGCAATTATAGATGAGGGAGATACAGTAGGTGTACGCATCTTTGATACAAAACCTAAAGCGGAGTTAGCGCATAAAGAAGGCTTAGTCAGGCTATTCCAATTACAGGCACGTAAAGATAGCCAGTATATTATTAAGAATTTACCTAAATCTCCTTCGGCAGAATTTAATTATAATAAGCTGGCTCAACACCCTTTGATAGAAAAAAGAAGCGGAGGCTTGTTTAAAGAGGATATGTTATTTGCAATTTTAGCTGCAACTTTTCTGGAAGAAGATGAGATACGAACACAACTTGCTTTTGATGATTGTTTGAAAAATAACAAACAATATATGGTCGGTTTCGCCAATAAAATTAGTAAAACAGTAATTGAAGTGATGGAAAAAATTAGCACAATAAAAAATCAATTAGAGCAACCCAGTACCCAAAAGGAAGTGGCTGATGATGTTAATGGGCAACTAAACTTACTTGTTTATGCTGGTTTTATTCGTCATTTACCTTATCGTCAATTTAAAGCACTACCTCGCTATTTAAAAGCGATCGAATATCGCCTGGATAAGCAAAAAAATGAGGTAAAACAAATACAAGAATTAAACCGTTACTGGACGCGTTACTGGACAGAAGTAGAAAAAAAATCTCAAAAAGAAATTGTTATTCCAGAACAGGATAAATTTCGCTGGGATCTGGAAGAATTTAGAATTTCCTTATTTGCTCAACAGATTAAAACAGCTTACCCCATTTCAGCTAAACGGTTAGATAAGGCTTGGGGTGGAAGGTTTTAATTTTCCTGATCACAACTTCCTTTTTTACAGCCGCAGTTTTTTCCACAACCTAAACCTTCTTCTTTTACTGGGCCAAGTTCAGGGTGGTTAGCCGCAAATTTTCTAGCGGCTTGCTGGATTAAAACCCAGCCTAGCAATAAGGTGAAAATAATAGTAATGGTGATTAATAAGTTGAGCATTGTTTTTCCTAAACAGTTGTTCCAAGTCCAGCAAACCCCATAAAGGTTAACGATAAAATTCCAGCTAACATCATGCTTAAAGCTGCTGCCTGAGTAATATTAGGAAGGTCAGATAATTCCAGCTTTTCCCTTAATCCAGCCATTAAAATAATCGCCAAACCAAATCCTGCCCCAGCACCTAAGCTGAAAGAAACGGATTGTAAAAAATCATAACCTCTGGATGTTTGAAATAAGGCAACACCCAAAATAGCACAGTTGGTGGTGATTAAAGGTAAAAAAATACCTAAAGCTCTAAACAGGGCAGGGCTAAATTTTTTTAAAACCATTTCAACTAATTGTACAGACGAGGCAATAAGCGCGATATAACTGATTAATCGTAAAAATTCCAGATCAAAGGCAGTTAATACAAGATTAATTCCATAGGAACAAGTAGAGCTGACAAACATAACAAATGCAGTCGCAAGGCTCATGTTAAAAGCAGTGTCACGTTTAGCCGATACGCCAACAAAAGGGCACAAACCTAAAAATAATGCCAATACAAAATTATTGATTAAAAATGCACTTAGAAAAATAAAACTGAGTGATTCAGGGTTCATAATAAAGCCTAGTTTTGAATGATAGATGCATGAACAGATTCTTCATCTTCATCAATAAGTTTTTCTGCTCTACGTTCTTCAATATAATTGATAAGCAATAACCATGCGCCTAGAACAATAAACCCACCAGGTGGAAGAATCATAACAACCCAAGGTTCAAAATTAGTACTAAAAACTTGATAGCCTAGTAATTGCCCTGCACCTAATAGTTCCCTTACTCCACCTAACATAACCAAGGCAAGTGTAAAACCTAATCCCATACCTAATGCGCTAATAACAGATTTAGTGAAGGGGTTTTTAGAAGCAAACGCCTCAGCTCGTCCTAAAATCAGACAATTAACAACAATCAATTGAATAAATGCGCCGAGTTTATTATATAAATCAAGGCTGACTGCCTGAATAATATAATCAACCAAAGTAACAAAGGTAGCAATAATAATAATATAAGTGGTGATGCGGACTTGTTTAGGAATAAAATTTCTAAGTGCAGAAATCAATGCATTAGAGCAGACCAAAACGAAAATACTGGCAGCCCCCATCGCTAATGCATTTTCTACGCTGTTAGTTACAGCAAGCACAGGGCATAACCCAAGCATCATCACAAACACAGGGTTTTCTTTCCATATCCCGGCAGTAAACACATCCATGGTTAATGGTGTTTCTTTTTTATTTGTTTTGGTCATGTTTGTTTCCTGTCTTTTCTTTTGCTTGTTTTAGTAGTGATAAGTTTTGTTTAACGATTGGGTGTAATGTGTGACCACTTCGGTTAAACATGCGCCCTAAAGCATTTGAAGTAATGGTTGATCCGGCTATAGCATCAATTTCCCAAGGGTTTTGTTTGGTACCATGCCTTACCGTTTTAATATCATTGATTAATCCCGTTAATGATGGATTAACTTTAGCATCCAGACAATTAAAGTTAGCTAAAAACGCCTCATCAGTAGTAATTTTTGTACCAAACCCAGGTGTTTCTGTACTTTTTAAAACATCATAGCCTGTTATACACCCTTTTTCTGGTTGATAGCCGTAAAGTAATTTAATAATGTCTTGATAACCTTGTTCGGCTGCATTAAGTGCTACGCCAACAAATTGATTATTAGCATCATAACCGACATAAATTAACTCCCCTTCAGGTTTGTCATCTGCATTCAGTTGCTTGATTTTACCATCCTTTACATTAAAGGTCAGACGACTCATCGCATTGGGTAAAACTTTAAAAATCGCGCGCTCTGTCGCAAGCCGCTGGTTTTCAGCAATAATCGGTTTGGTAAATTCATAAACCAAAACAACCAATAAACCCGATAGCATGGAAACAACACCTAGCGTAGAAATTAACGAAAAACTAGAGGGCAGAGGAGGGACGTCATCTGGTTTTATTTCTGGTGACTCACTCATCGTTTTTCCTTTTGTAACCAAAAATATGAGGTTGAGTGTAAGACTCAATAATCGGTGTTGCTGCATTAGCAAATAAAATGGCATACATAACGGCTTCAGTTAAGCCACCAAATAAACGGATGATAACCGTTAGAAACCCAACCAATAACCCAAAAACAAAAATACCCATGGGTGTCACAGGTGAGGCAACCATATCGCTTGCCATAAAAACAGCCGCAAACATGAGTCCACCAGAAAATATCATAAAAATGGGTGATGGATATTTAGTTGCATCTAATAAATAAAAACATTCAGCAGTAATGGCGGTTCCAACAATAACCGCAGCAGGAATACGCCAATCCAGCATATTTCTAAAGACCAAATAAGCACCGCAGACCAAAATCAACAAAGTCGATGTTTCTCCAGTTGAACCCGCCGTTAAGCCCATAAATAAATCATAGCTATCAGTAAAGACACCTTGAAATTTCATTAAAGCCAAGGGCGTAGCACCAGAAAATCCATCAATACTCACTTGAGTTGTCCACTCTGCTGTAGAAACTGGTTTCATAAAGGGAACAGCAAGTGTAGAAGGGATAAACTCAACAAAGCGGTTAACTGCTAAAGCAGGCGTCCATGTGGTAATAGATACAGGAAAGGCTGCCTGGATAAATGCACGTCCGACTAAAGCAGGGTTAAAGACATTAAAGCCGATACCTCCAAATAATGTTTTGCCCATCGTAATAGCCACAAAACCGGCAACTGCCCCCATCCATAAAGGAAAACCCGGCGGTAATGTCATTGCTAATAACAAGCCTGTGATAACCGCACTGGCATCACCAATGGTCGTTTTTTTGCCAGATAACTTACAAAACAGGTGTTCCGTTAATACGCAGGCAAGTACAGTAGCAAACATTAAAGCCAAAGCACTAAGTCCAAACTGCCATACAGCATAAGCGGCTAAAGGCAATAATGCATAAACAACATTCCGCATTATTTGTGAAACTGATGGTGCTTTGCGTATAAAAGGAGAAGTCCGAATATCTATTCTGGGTTGGTTTGCCATTAAACTGAATGTTGCAAATAGAAGGTCTAAAGGATAATCGTTCAATAATACCTGAAACTTGAATTATTGTTTTAATTAACTAAACTTATAAAGTTACATTGCGTCTGATTTTATCAGCTTACAGCCTGAGGTTTATATTTTTTATAAGGCTGAGGAATCTTATCCAGAAAAAACATAAAGCTAATATATTAAATATAAATTTATATAAATCAAACACTTAATATAAATATGAAAAAACTTAAAATGACTTCGCATTAAAGAGGAACAAATGGATCGGTTAGATAAAATATATCGCTTATACGAATTACTTAGCAATCGCCACTCACCTGTATCGTTAGAAAAAATCAGAGAACATTTAGAATGCTCCAAATCAACAGCCACTAGAATCATAGAAATTCTACGTGACCACCTAAATGCTCCTCTTGAATATTATCCGACATAACTTATGGAACAACTCACAGACTTAAAAGCCATCCTACATTCCAAACGCGCCAACATCTACTATCTGGATAAATGCCGTGTCATGCAAAAAGGTGGCAGAGTGCTTTATCTAACGGAAGCCGATACCGAGAAACAATACTGGAATATTCCCATAGCCAACACCACCGTTATTCTATTGGGAACAGGCACGTCAATCACTCAAGCAGCCGTTAGAATGTTAGCCTCAGCCGGTGTATTGATCGGATTTAGTGGCAGCGGAGGCACACCCTTAATTGCCGCCAACGAAATAGAATGGCTATCCCCACAAAGTGAATACCGCCCCACAGAATATGTACAAGGCTGGATGGGATTCTGGTTTGATGCAGAAAAACGGCTAAAAGTCGCCAAACAATTTCAGCAACAACGCATCCTTTATCTGCAAAAAGTTTGGGGTAAAGATAAAGACTTAAAAAATGAAGGCTTTACATTGGATGATCCCAATATAGAAAAAGCCTTATCAAATTTCTTATCCAAAATAGAAAACTGCCAAGATGTCACTAACTTATTATTGGTAGAAGCGCAACTGACTAAATCACTTTATAAAATAGCCGCAAGCCACACCAAACAAAAAGACTTTGTACGCCAACATAACAGCATGGACGATG
>CAZHUE010000095.1:0-9960 GCA_964535875.1 uncultured Methylomarinum sp. | reverse complement strand
AACTATTGTTTTTAAAATGAACAAATAAACCTTAAAAATGCTATTGTTAAATTTTTATCACATTATTTTAATAAGTTAAAACAATTCTTCTCAAACTTAAAGTATTTTCACTATATCCTAGGCAGTTCTTGTTGTTCCCTATAATAAATAGTTCCTAAGTTTTTTAAATTTAAAATTGACTCACCTGTATTTGCTTAAATATCAGTAAATAGAACCTCAACTTGATCTATATCAACAACTATATAAGTATTTATCCCTGTATAATAGTAAAGAAGCAAAGATAAATATTTTGATTATTCAGTGGAAAAAAACATGTCTGATATACATAAATGGGATGTCGAAAACGAGGAGTTTTGGGAGTCTGAAGGCAAGAAAATTGCTAATCGCAACTTATGGATTTCTATTCCCAGTTTACTCTGCGGTTTTGCGATCTGGTTATACTGGGGAATCATTACCGTACAAATGCTTAATCTAGGTTTTCCTTATGAAAAATCAGAATTATTTACTTTAATGGCAATTGCTGGTTTAACAGGCGCTACTTTACGAATTCCCAGTAGTTTTTTTATTCATTTATGTGGCGGACGTAATACTGTCTTTTTTACCACGGCACTTTTAATGATTCCTGCCTTGGGTACCGGGCTTGCTCTAAGAGACCAAAATACACCGTTTTGGGTGTTTCAGGTTTTGGCTTTATTATCTGGTTTTGGTGGGGGTAACTTTGCTTCATCTATGTCTAACATTAGTTTTTTCTTCCCCAAAAAAATACAAGGCTTAGCTTTAGGGCTTAATGCGGGCTTAGGTAACTTTGGTGTGACTATTATGCAAGTTCTAATCCCTCTTTCTATGACTTTTGGCTTATTTGGTTCTTGGGGAGGTGATTCTATGACTTTGCAATCAACATCGGGCACCTTAATTGGAAAAATCCCTGCTGGTACTGAAACCTACATCCAAAATGCTGGGTTTATTTGGTTATTACTTCTTATCCCTCTCGCCTTTTTTGGCTGGCTTGGAATGAATAATATTCGTACTGAACAAGTATCCCCTATTCCCCGCGGCCCCATCTTTAGTTTTAGCATGATTTCGGGGATGTTCTTAATTAGTTTTCTTAGCGCAATCTTTGGCTTATGGTTAATTTTACCTGAGTCAGTACACGGCTCTGGCTTTAATATCCCAAAAGAAATTGCCCTGTTTATTGTGATTGCATTAACCGTGTCATTACTAAAAATCATTCCCGGCCAAATTGGTGAAAGCTTGGGTCGGCAGTATCAAATTTTTGATAATAAACATACTTGGGTGATGAGTATTATTTATACGATGACTTTTGGTTCATTTATCGGTTTTGCTGCCTGTTTCCCCTTAGCTATTAAAGTTATTTTTGGTTATCAGCATGTTATGGTTGATGGTGTGATGAATCACGACATCCCAAACCCTAACGGACCAAGTGCATTAATGTATGCTTGGGTAGGCGCTTTTATTGGTGCCTTAATTCGCCCTATTGGTGGAATGATTGCTGATAAATTTGGCGGTGCCTGGGTCACTCATATTTGTTCCTTTATTTTGGTGCTTAGTGCTGGTGGTGTTGCTTACTATATGAAAGCCGCCTATAGTTCTGCAACCCCTGAAGAATATTTTGTACCCTTTTTGATTTTGTTTTTGATTTTATTTGCAGCAACAGGTATTGGAAATGGCTCAACTTTCAGAACTATTTCGCAAGTTTTTCCTAAAGAACAAGTTGGTCCTGTATTAGGCTGGACATCAGCTGTTGCTGCCTACGGTGCTTTTTATATCCCTATAGTTTTTGGTGAGCAAATTAAGGCAACAACACCCGAAGTCGCCTTAATGGGCTTTGCTGCATTTTATGTAGTTTGCATCATGATTAACTGGTGGTTTTATTTACGTAAAGATGGTGAATTCTACAACCCCTAAACTTACAATATTATGGCATATAACATGCTGTATAATTTCAGATTAAGGGATAACTGTTAGTTTTCAAGTTAAACAAGTACCCATGCATAATTATTTTAACAATTTTACGCAGGATTTTTTTCATTTTCAAGGTGCATAAATAGGCTCATAGCTAGCTACGAAACTATTTATGCAACGCCGTAGATGAGAAAAAAGATAAGTAAAAAGTTAAAACAATTATGCTTAGGTGCTTAGGAACGTACACGAAATAAGTTCAACAACTAGCTGGTATTTTTGTCTGTCTTCGGTGTTGTGGCAACAGTTGCGTAGCTCGCTATGCATCTGTTGCCACACCTCGGCAATTGCTCCTGCAGTACTCTTCCTACACACATCCATGTGTTAGTTGAAGACAAACAAAAATCCTGCGCCAGTTGACGAACTTATTACTTGCTCGTACCTTAGCTATCCAAATTGGTGCTATAAAGCTAATTTTGCACCAATCCATTACAAAAAGAATTTTTAAAATCCTATAATCCAGGAGAAAAATCGATGAGTCATTTCTTAGACCGTCTCAACTTTTTCAAAAAAGTCCAAAGTACCTTTTCAGGTAAACATGGTATCGTCACTAACGAAGACCGCCAATGGGAAGACGGTTATCGTAACCGTTGGCGTTTTGATAAAGTTGTTCGTTCAACCCATGGTGTCAACTGTACAGGAAGTTGCTCATGGAATATTCATGTTAAAAATGGTTTGGTTGCATTTGAAATGCAGGCAACCGATTATCCACGAACGCGTCCTGACCTGCCTAACCATGAACCTCGCGGTTGTCCACGTGGCGCGAGTTTCTCTTGGTATTTATACAGTCCACTGCGAGTTAAACACCCCCTGATCAGGGAGCGCCTTGTCTCATTATATAGAGAAGAACGTGATACAGGTAAAGACCCTGTTGAGGCATGGGGTGCTATTCAGGAAGACCCTGAAAAACGCAAAAAATATACAGCAGTCCGAGGACTAGGTGGGTTTGTTCGGGTTGACTGGGAAGAAATCTCAGAAATTATTGCAGCTTCTAATATTTATACGGCAAAAACCCACGGACCAGATAGAATCGCTGGATTTTCTCCTATTCCAGCCATGTCGATGATTAGTTATGCGGCTGGTAGTCGCTACTTATCATTAATCGGAGGCGCTGTTTTATCCTTTTATGATTGGTACTGCGATTTACCTCCTGCTTCACCACAAACTTGGGGTGAGCAAACTGACGTACCTGAATCAGCAGACTGGTATAACTCCACTTATATAGTTGTGGCGGGTTCTAATCTACCGATGACACGTACACCTGATGCACATTTTTATTCAGAAGTGCGGTACAAAGGAACAAAAATTGTTGCCATCTCTCCTGATTATGCTGAATATGTGAAATTTGCTGATTTATGGATGCCTGCTAAACAAGGTACGGATGCCGCTATATTTCTGGCAATGGGTCATGTTGCCTTAAAACAGTTTTATATAGATTCGCAAGATCCATATTTTGAGGAATACGCAAGAACCTATACCGATATGCCGATGCTGGTCATATTAGATAAACACAAAAAATCATACATTAGTGGGCGTTTCGCTCGTGCTTCTGATTTTGATGATTCATTGGGCGAAAAAAATAATCCTGAATGGAAAACGGTGATTATTGATGAGAAAACAGGCGATGTGCTTGCGCCTAATGGCTCAGTTGGTTTTCGCTGGGGGGAAGAAGGAAAATGGAACTTATTACCTAAAAAAGGCAGAAGAGACACTAAACCTCGTTTAAGTCTGATTTTTGATAAAGATGACGTAGTTGAAGTATTAATGCCTGACTTTCAAACGGGTGTTGACGTGCCAATGAAACGCAACGTCCCTGTTAAAAAATTAAAACTCAACGGTAAAGAAGTTCTGGTTGCTACTGTGTTTGATTTGCAACTGGCACAGTACGGAATTGACCGAGGTTTAGGCGGTGATATTGCATCAGGTTTTGATGATGCCAGCATCCCCAACACACCTGCATGGGCAGAAAAAATTACCGGCGTTAAACAAGCTGATATTATCCGTAGTGGACATGAATTTGCAGATAATGCGGCAAAAACCATGGGCAAATCCATGGTAATCTTAGGGGCAGGTCTAAATCATTGGTATCACAATGATATGCATTACCGCTCCATTATGAACTTACTCCACATGTGTGGTTGTATCGGTCAAAGTGGTGGTGGTTGGTGTCATTATGTTGGGCAGGAAAAGTTGCGTCCACAAGCAGGCTGGGCACCCATCGCGTTTGCGCTAGATTGGCAAAAACCTCCTCGCCACATGAATGGTACGACGTATTTCTATTTTCATACTGACCAATGGCGTTATGAAAAATTAGAAGCGGATGCCCTGCTCTCTTCAACTGCACAGAAAAATTATAAAGGTCATAATCTGGCTGATTATAATGTGGTTTCTCAGCGTTTAGGCTGGTTACCTTCTGCTCCCCACTTTAATAAAAACCCGATGGATATTGTTAAAGAAGCAGAGTCCGCAGGTGCTAAAGATGAAAAAGGCGTGGCTGATTATGTTGTTAAACAACTTAAATCAGGTGATCTTAAATTTGCAGCAGAAGATATTGATGCTCCAGAAAACCACCCTCGCAACTTGTTTGTCTGGCGTGCAAACTTGATTGGCTGTAGCGCGAAAGGACATGAATATTTCCTTAAACATCTACTGGGCGCACAAAATGGCGTAATGCAAGATGTATTACCTGAAGCGAAAGGCCAGGAAATAAAATGGCATAAAGATGCACCCATCGCCAAACTCGATTTAATGGTGGATATTAACTTCCGTTTAAATTCAACAGGCGCTTATTCAGACATCGTCTTACCCACTGCGACTTGGTACGAGAAAAACGATTTAAATACCACTGATATGCACCCTTTTATCCACCCATTAACTCAAGCAGTTGATCCGGGTTGGGAATCGCGTTCTGATTGGCAAATTTTTAAAACAATCGCCAAATCATTCTCAGAATTAGCAGAAAAGCATTTAGGTACTCAAAAAGACTTGGTCGCAATGCCAATTCTACATGATACACCTGCCGAAATTGCTCAAGCTTTAGACGTTAAAGACTGGAAGCGCGGTGAATGTGAGCCGATTCCGGGTAAAACCTTACCTATCCTAAAAGTTGTAGAGCGTAGCTTTGCTGATACCTACAAAAAATTCACCGCATTAGGCCCTTTATTGCCTCAGCAGGGTAATAACATTAAAGGAATTGATTGGGATACAAAAAAAGAATACGAGCATCTTAAAGACATAAATTACACCATTAAAGAAGAAGGTGTTTCTAAGGGCATGCCTTCTTTAGAAGAAGATATTTTTGTCTGTGAAAGCATCTTGGCTTTAGCACCTGAAACAAATGGTGAGGTAGCAGTTAGATCATGGGATTCTCTAGGTAAGAAGACAGGTGTAGACCATAGGCATTTAGCACTGTCTCGCGAAGATGACAAAATCACCTTCCGAGATATTAAAGCACAGCCTCGTAAGATTATTACTGCCCCAACATGGAGTGGTATTGAATCTGAAACAGTCAGTTATAACGCCTGTTATACCAATATCCACGAGCATATCCCTTTCAGGACTATTACGGGGCGCGCCCAGTTTTATCAAGATCATCAATGGATGCGTGATTTTGGTGAAGAATTTTGTACCTACAAACCAGCGGTTAATATGTTATCGACTGCTGAAATGATGAAAAAAATAGGTGAAAAACCGCACCTAAAACTGAATTGGATAACACCGCATGGTAAATGGGGAATCCACAGCACCTATCATGACAATCACCGCATGTTGACATTATCCCGTGGTGGTCCACATCTTTGGATTTCTGAAACGGATGCTGAAAAAGTAGGCATTGAAGATAACGACTGGGTGGAAGCATTAAATATTAATGGTGCAACCATTGCCCGTGCCGTCGTGAGTCAGCGTATTCCTGATGGCATGGCGATGATGTATCACGCACAAGAAAAAAATGTCAACGTACCGGGTTCTAATACTACGGGCAAACGAGGTGGAATTTTAAACAGTGTGACTCGTGTTACCGTTAAACCGACTCATATGATTGGTGGCTATGCCCAACTAAGTTATGGTTTTAACTATTACGGCACGGTTGGCTCACAACGTGATGAGTACGTCATCTTGCATAAAATTGAAGATCAGGATATTGAATGGCTAGAAGAACCGCTAACGGATGAAAGAGAAAAGCAACTCAATCCAGACGGCGTTCCACAAGCACCTTATACATGCACAGATGAATCGGAGAAATAGACAATGAAAGTAAGCGCAAATTTTTCACTGGTGATGAATCTCGATAAATGTATCGGTTGCCACACCTGCTCAGTGACTTGTAAAAATGTTTGGACAAACCGTAAAGGGATTGAGTATGCCTGGTTTAACAATGTTGAAACAAAACCTGGTATAGGCTATCCAAAAAACTGGGAAGACCAGGAGAAATGGAATGGTGGTTGGATTTTAGAAAAAGGCAAACTGCAATTAAAATCAGGTAGTCGCCGCAGTATTCTAAAGAATATCTTTATGAATCCCAATATGCCGACGATTGATGATTACTACGAGCCATTTACTTATGATTACGCAACATTACAAAATAGTGAGTTAGTTGAAGCAACGCCGACGGCAAGACCCCGTTCTTTAGTAGACGGTTCTCGCATGGAGAAAATTGAATGGGGACCCAACTGGGAAGATGATTTAGGCGGCAAGTTCAAACATCGTAGTGTCGATGTCAACTTTAGCGAGATGGAAAAGCAGATATATGGCGAGTTTGAACAAACATTCATGATGTATTTGCCGCGCATGTGTAATCACTGTATTAATCCGGCTTGTGTAGCCGCCTGCCCTTCCGGTTCTCTATATAAACGTGAAGAAGACGGGATTGTATTAGTTGACCAGGACAAATGCCGAAGCTGGCGCATGTGTATCAGTGCTTGTCCGTATAAAAAAATGTTTTACAACTGGGAATCAGGCAAAGCTGAAAAATGTACGGGCTGTTATCCACGGGTAGAATCTGGTTTACCAACAGTTTGTTCAGAATCTTGTGTCGGTCGTATTCGTTACAACGGCGTGATGCTTTATGATGCTGATCGTATTGAGGAATTAGCATCTGTTGAAAATGATCAGGATTTATATCAGGCTCAACTGGATATATTTCTAGACCCAAACGACCCAGAAGTGATTAAACAAGCGAAAGAAGATGGTATTCCTGAATCATGGATGGAGGCAGCACGTCAATCACCAATTTATAAATTAATCGTAGATTGGAAAGTAGCGTTTCCATTACATCCTGAATTCCGTACCATGCCAATGGTTTGGTATGTTCCACCTCTATCACCTGTGCAATCACAAATTGATCAAGGTAATTTATCCACCATGTCGGATGGTGCGATTCCAAGCATAGAGACCATGCGTTTACCGATGAAATATCTGGCAAACATGTTCACTGCAGGCGATGAAAAACCAATTGTTGCCGCTTTAAAACGTATGATTGCCATGCGTAGCTTTTATCGTTCTAAAAATGTTGAAGGTAAAACTGATTTAGCCGTATTGGAAGAAGTCGGATTAAGCGAAGATCAAGTAAATGAAATGTATCGCTATATGGCAATTGCTAATTACGAAGACCGCTTTGTGATTCCAACCAGCCATGAAGAGTTAATGCAAGAAGATTTCCATACCTTTCAAGGTCAAAATGGTTTCAGCTTTGGTAATGACGGGTGCAGTATCAGCCCTGAGGCATCATTATTTCCTGATAAACGTAAAAAGACCGAAGATAATCTGGATTTTGTGCGTTATCACCCAGCGGCTAAACGTTCTGATGGAGAGAAAGCATGACCCAAATCTACAAACTACTTTCCGTTCTGCTGGAATATCCAAAAAAAGATTTGACCGACCATTGGGGTAAGCTGAATCAACTCATTAATGAGTTACCTGATTTATCAGCTGAAGATAAAAAAATATTATCAGGGTTTATTCAGTGGGCATCCAGCTTGTCACTTACTAAATTTCAGGCAGAATACGTTGATAACTTTGATATGACAGCAGAGAATTCTCTTTACCTGACGTATCATTTATTTGATGAACAAGACAGAGACAGAGGGCCAGCTCTCATTCAGTTGTCAGAACTCTACAAATCAACAGGCTTTGAAATTGGTGATGGTGAACTACCTGATTATCTGCCCTTGATTCTGGAATATGTCTCTACGATGGATGATAAACCAAGTGCCCAAGCATTTTTGCAACAAACATCACAAGCCGCAGAGATTATCGCCAGTAATCTGGAAAAAAATGAAAGTCCATACGCACCCTTAGTCAGAATGGTGGAGCGTCACGGACATGTTGAAGACATTGCAGCATAGGACTAATTATGAATTTATCTAATTTACTCTTCGGGATTTATCCCTATATCGCCCTGACCACATTTTTTGTGGGCAGTTGGATTCGTTTTGATAGAGAACAATACACCTGGAAAGCCGATTCCAGCCAGATATTTGAAAAGGAACAACTGCAAAAAGGCAGTATTTTATTTCATATTGGCGTGATCGCTTTATTTTTTGGACATTTTGCAGGACTGGTTACACCGCATTCATGGTTTTTAGCCATGGGCATCTCTGATATGATGCATCAAATTGTTGCTATTTCGGCAGGCGCAGCCTTTGGCTCTATATGCATGATGGGTGGCGTAATTTTATGGAAACGCCGTATGTTTCACCCACGAGTCAGAGCAAACAGCCGTTTTATGGATCTGTTTATTCTTAACTGGATATTAGGTACATTAGCTGTAGGATTAATGACTATCCCTGTTTCAATTTATCATGCCTTTGGTGGAGACACCTCGGCAATGATTGCCTTGTCAAACTGGGCGCAAGCAACATTATCTCTAAATGCAGATGCGTCACTATTAGATGGTGTTGGCTGGATTTACAAACTGCATTTGTTTTTAGGCATGTCTGTTTTCTTGCTGTTTCCGTTTAGCCGTTTAGTACATGTCTGGAGTATGCCTTTAGGTTATATGTTTAGGCCTTACCAAATTGTTAGAACTAAATTTGTAAAGCAAAGATAACCCTTATTGCTCCCACTAAATCATAAATCGTTCCCACGCTCTGCATCACCTCCATTAAGTTAAGAGTTTTTGCTATATGTAGGGTGGATGAGTAGTAGCGTAATCCACCATTGTCCAAAGGCTTGTCGGGTTACGCTATCGCTTACCCAATCTACAGTTAACTTAATGGCAGTGACGCTCTTGCATAGGAACGATAAAATAATAAACTACATTATTTATTATGGAATTTAAATTTATCGACCCAGCCACTGATTTTTCAAGTGGCTTACAAGTCATTTCAGACTATCACCAAGACTTTCTCGCTAGAGGGCTTTTATTAATTAAATTAGCAAAACAAATTAAACAACAAGGAATGACAGAAGAGTTGGCCAACCAATGTATGGATATGTATTGTCACTACTCACATGCTACACATTTACATCATAAAGATGAAGAAGAAGCACTTTTTCCTCTTTTGGTTGACCAGTCAAGCTTAGTCATCGGCATGATCGAACGCTTAATCATGGATCATGAAGAAATAGAAACTACCTGGGCAGAATTAGCTAAAAGACTCAATCACCCCGAAAATATCACAAACTATGATCACTTCTTACACCTCACTATAGACTTTGAAAAAATTCTAAGAGATCATTTAACCCGAGAAGATGAAGATTTCGCACCGCAAATAAAAAAAATACTTACTGCTGAACAAAGGAGACAAGCAGGACAAAAAATGGCTGAATTAAGGCATTTAACTGCTTGACTATCTCATTTCTATATTTTTGAAAAAACGAAATATTGAAAAACCCTAGTGCTCCCATCAAAATTGTATTGACGGACATAAAACCCAATAAAATCTCACCAGCGCGCCATTGCTCATTTTTTGCATTCTGGGGACAGGACGTTCCCTGAATCCAAAAATGAGCAATGGCGCGCTGGTATTATCTCTGATA
>CAZHUE010000094.1:2782-10007 GCA_964535875.1 uncultured Methylomarinum sp. | reverse complement strand
CTGAATAGGGTTTGATTTTTTTTAACCATTGTTCTGTTCGATTTGCTGATGGAATCACTGAACTTTATCCTCTTCTCTTTCCCCACCAAAAATAGTTGCAACAATACTGGCCAATCTATTTTCTATTGTTGCATCAATCGTTGAATTTTCAGTTAGCACCTTGCATCCACCTCGAGAGATTAGCGGTTCTTCAATTATTTTCCAAGGCGAAGAAACATCATCTAAATCAAGAGAAGTTCGTACTAACTCAGCATCTTCCGGGTGCATATGTAAAGTAATATTTTGTACCGCTGAAGGTAAAGCATTAACAGCTTCTCTGATGACCGCAATTATTTGTCCTGAATCTAATTTTATTTCTCTGCGTATCACTTGATTAGCAATCCCTATTGCTAATCTAACTAATTCTTTTTCTATTTGTTCATCCAGGTTTTTAAAGGGTTCGCTCAGTGACTCAAGTAACTTAATAAACTCAGCTGCCTGTTCTTGCAATAAATGCAGGTTTTCATCATAACCTTTTTTAGCACCCTCGGTTTCTCCTTGTTCAAAACCTTGGTCAAAGCCTTTTTTTGCGCCTTCTTCTAGTCCTTGTTCAAAGCCTTCTTTTTGGCCTTGTGCAAAAGCTTCATCATAGGCCTGCTTTTGCATCGTTTCTATTTCTTCAACAGATAAGGTCGCTTGCTCTTTTTCCTTTTGACGCGAAACAGAAGTATTCAGTTTTTTTCTGCTAAACTGCTCACCTGCATCCCATAAATCCAGCTCTTCAAGTTCTGTGACTGAAAAAGGTTGCTCCTTAGACAAGCTCATCACCCCCGCCACTTCCTAACATAATTTCACCTGAATCTGCCAATTTCTTGGCAATGACTAAAATATCTTTTTGTGATTGCTCTACCTGACTTAGTTTAGTTGGTGGGGCTGCTTCCAGATCATCAGCCAGCATTTCAGCAGCACGTTTGGACATATTACCAAATATTTTAGCTTTAAGATCTTCAGTCACACCTCTTAATGCAAGCAACAATTGGTCAGTTGAAACTTCTCTCAATATTGATTGAATTCCTCGATCATCTACATTAATCAAATCAGCAAAAACAAACATTTTATCCTGTATTTCTTGCCCTAATACTTCATCACTTTCATTGATTGTTTCCATCATTTCTTCAGTTAAATTACCTTCCATAAAATTCAGAATATTTGCTGCTGCATCTATACCGCCAACGGAAGAAGCTTTAACACTGTCACTTCCTGACAACTGTTTCTCCATCATGTCATCAAGTTCTTTAATTGCAGCTGGTTGTATAGTTTCCATTTTGGCAATTCGCATCAATATATCCGATCGCATATTTTCAGCTAATAAAGCCAATACGGCGGCAGATTGATCTGCGTCTAATAAAGATAATATAGTTGCAACAATTTGTGGATGTTCTACCCTAACCAAATCAGCAATTGATCTTATGTCCATCCATTTAAGCTGCTCAATTCCCTTGCTATTCCCACCTAATAAGATTCTATCAATAACACTACCCGCCTTATCTTCACCTAAGGCATCTACTAGCATATTGCGAATATAATTGTCAGAATCCAGCCCTAGCCCTGTTTGATCTTTAATCTGAATAATAAAGTCTTCCAGCACAAGATCAACCATATCTGTAGAAATAACCCCCATACTTGCCATGGCTGTGCCTATAATTTGAACTTCTTTTGGCCCCATGTTTTTTAGTACGCTAGCAGCTCTTTCCTGTCCTACAGCTAAAAGTAGTAAAGCCGCCTTGTCTGTTGAATTTATTTTTACATCTATCTCAGCCATCAGCCTTTAACCACTCTGTAAGAATTTGTGACACTTGAAGAGAATCCTCATCAATTAGTTTCTGAACATACTCTAATCGTTTTTCATAACTTTGCGGCGCATCTAGTAATAAGACATCTTCTGGTAAACCCGACATTTCAGAGTTTACCTCTCCATTTTCATCGACAGGAACTGCAATTGGTTTTCCATTTTCATCCATTCTTACTGTTCCACCCATTGCATCCGCTTCTGCATGAGCATCAAGCAATGCTTTAACCTCCTCGTCTCTGGCAACTAATCCCCGCATAGTCGGTCGTATTACGCCCAGTATCAAGAATAAAACAACTAAAACTGCAACGACTTGTTTTGCCACATCAAGAAACCATTCTTGTTCCCATATTGGAGCTTCAGGTAATGCTTCTAAATCATCCGGCACTCTAAATGCAACATTAGTCACAGTCACTTGGTCTCCACGGCTATTATCAAAACCAACCGCCTGCATGACCAATTCTCTAAACTGATTGACATCTTCTTGTGCATAAGCTTGTGTACTACTCTCTCCATCACCTAACAGAATTTTTTTATGATCAATCACAACCGCAACGGATAGCCGGCGCAAAACACCTGATGCTAAACGAGTATGTGTAATGGTTTTATCCAGCTCATAATTCCGGGTTGCTGATTTACTAATTGAACTCGGACTATTTGCATTTTGGCCATCCTTTCCTACTGCAATTTCTGGTGCCACACCCGCTGGTGGTGGCTGGTTAGATAAAGCACCTGGCACACCCTGAATAGCTGATGCAGAGTTTTGTTGGTCTTGGGTCTGTTCACTTCTAAGTGCTGGCAGATCAGGGTTAAACATTTCCTGTGTTTTTTCTGTTACAGCAAAATCAACATCCGCTGAAATTTGCGCTTGCATTCCATCCCTTCCTACTAAAGGGATCAAAATATTTTCTATCCGCCGCATCAGATGTTCTTCAATATTTTTCTTATACTCAAACTGCTTTGAGGATAAATATACATCTTCTGAAGAACCATTTCTACTTAGCATTCGTCCTTTTTGATCAACAACTGTCACTTGTGTTGATTCCATCATTGGCACACTAGAGGCAACTAAATGGACAATCGCTTCTACTTGTTCCTTCTCTAATCTTCGTCCTTGAAACAAATTAATAATAACAGAGGCACTCGGTTTTTTACGTTTCCGAACAAACACTGATTGTTTTGGTAAAGCTAAAAGCACCCTTGCTGATTTTATGTTTTGAATTGTTGAAATTGTTTTAGCTATCTCTCCTTCTAATGCTCTACGAAAACGCATTAATTCAACATTCCGACTGGTACCAAATCCGGTCTCTTTATCGAGCAGTTCATAACCTGCATTTGAAGATTGTGTTCTAGGTAAGCCTTGAGACGCTAGTTTCAATTTCAGTTTACGTACTTCATCGGCTGGCACCATCAGTGCTCCCGATTCCGTTTCAACCTTATAATCAATCCCCAGTTCATCAATAATTTGTATGATTTCTGCCGAATCTTCTGCCCCCATTCCTACATACAACAAATCATATGAATCAGCTTGAGACCATAGTACAACGGCAATGCCAATTGCAACACTCAATGCTATTCCAAGCATAAGGCCTATTTGTCTGGCAATTGATAAATTGCTCAGTCCTTTTAAAATAGGCGGCGTTTCAGTTTCCTGGGTTAATTTCTCTAACGCATTGGGACTTGAGTCTACTTCTGCCAGGTTAGCGCTATCTTGTTCGCTCATTATTTGTTCTTCACTTTCCTAGAAAAAACATTAAAAATAGTAAATCACTCTCAATTATTTACCTGTATTTACTTGTTCAAGATCGTTACGAACCTGTGTCAAATGAATATGAAAGGAACGCTGTAAATCCTGAATAGGTTCTTACATTGGCATATTCATGACATCTTTATAGGCATCTACTAACTTATTTCTGACTTGTAACATTGCCTGAAAAGAAACACTGGCTTTCTGGGATGCAATCATAACTTCGGCCAGACTGACATCTTGATCGCCCATTTCAAATGCTTTGGATAATTGTCCCGACGTTTTTTGTACTTGATTAACTGAATCTATAGATTCCTTTAACATCGCCGAAAAACCTGAATTTCCATCTGTTTCTGCGGGCTTGCCGGATGCTTCAATAGACATTGTTCGCATCTGTGCTAAAACTTGGGTTACATTCATTTCACTCATAACTATTCTCTTATGTGTTTTTTCATCTAACAATACCTATGCATTTTTCACGCCAATCATATAAAAATCACATAAATTCATTAACAAGGAACCGCGACACCAGCTTCTTTCATCCGAGCGATTTTATATCTTAATGTTCTGGGACTTATGCCTAACTTTTCAGCCGTAATTTTTCTGCTTCCTTGCTGATCTCTTAATGTTTGTAAAATGATATTTTCTTCTGCTGAGCGAACACTGTCTCCAAGCCGGGCATTGGTCTTTTCTACTTCTGTAGAAACTGAGACTACAGTAGGTATGTCTTCAATACTAAGGTCTTGCTCAAGAGCTAAGAAATGTCCATCAATCCCATCCTCAAAAACAAGACAAGCGGAATTAATCACGCCATTTTGTTGTAAAATTAATGCGCGCTGTACTACATTTTCTAGCTCCCTTACATTGCCAGGCCAATCATAATTCTGCATAAGCTCAACCGCATCGCTGGTGTAACCAGGTAAAGATTTTCCCTCTTTCCAGTGCTTTTTCATTAATTCTATTGCCAGTGGCAAAATATCTCCTATCCTGTCTTTTAATGCTGGAATATTGATGGGAAATACACTTAACCGATAATAGAGATCTTCACGAAATAACCCCTGTTTAACATACTCTTTTAACTTTCGATTTGTTGTCGCCAAAAATCTGACATTCAGCTTAATTTTATTTGGGCTGCCTAAGCGCTCAACTTCCTTTTCCTGTAAAACCCTTAATAGTTTTGCCTGTAAGCTAATGTCCATTTCTGATATTTCATCCAATAATATTGTCCCTTCCTGCGCTTGTTCAAACTTACCTGCCATCGCCTGAACAGCACCGGTATACGCGCCTTTTTCATAACCAAAAAGTATCGCTTCTAACATATTCTCTGGAATTGCCGCACAATTAACGGCCACAAAAGGTCCCTTATGAAATAAAGAATTATCATGAATATATCGGGCAAGTACTTCTTTACCCGTTCCGCTTTCTCCTTGTAATAAAACGGTTACATTTGTTTTAGCTACTTTTGCAGTTAATTCGTAGAGCTTTTTCATTTTCTGATCAACCACCACCCTGTCATTCATCACTTCTGATTCAACAACTACAAATTTTGCAACTTTTTCAACCAGGGTTGATGCTTCAAAGGGTTTAATTAAATAGTCTGCTGCACCCGATTGCATTGCTTCTACCGCTTTAGGCACTGTCCCATAAGCTGTCATTAATAAAACAGGTATTTCCGGGTGCTTCTGCTGCAAATTATTTAGTAAGGTAATACCGTCCATCACTGGCATTTGAATATCACTCACCACTAGTCTAAATTTATTTTTAGTTAATAGACTCAGAGCTTCCGTTCCATTACCCGCTGAAAGAACACGATATCCTTCTAATTCCAATGTATCTGTCAGTGCTTCACACAGTTCCAGATCATCTTCTACAACTAGCACATCATACTGTTTCATAATTGTTCTCCATTGACTGGCAATTGGCTTCTATAAATTGGTTTACGCAAGGAATCAGCAGGGTAAATAAAGTACCTTTGCCTAGTTGAGATTCACATTGAATAGACCCGCTATGCGCCCTTATCACACTATCTACAACGGCTAACCCTAAACCTGTCCCTTTTATTTTAGTGCTATAGAAAGGTTCAAATACACGTTGAACATCACCCTTTGCTATCCCAAACCCATTATCATCTATCATTATTTGTAAATTATTCTGATCACACTGAACTAACGTCATTGTTATGGTTCCTTTTCCTTCCAAAACTTCTATGGCATTATTTAGCAAATTCATAATTGCACCCAACAATGCATCTTCATTCCCTAACATGCCATCAACCCTAACATCACTTGTCATGTTAAATTTCAATTCAGTGTTTTCTGTTAACACCTGCATATTTTCACTGACCTGCTTCAAAAAATTGCGTAAAGAAAAAGCTTCCATTGCCAAGCAACCTTCTTTAGCAAAAATCAGCATGTCATTGACCTGTCTTTCCAGATAATGAAGACGCTCAAGAATTCTATTTGAAAATTTAATTCGGTTACTGTCCGTAACCGATAACTTATTCATTTGAGAGGCATATAAAATTGCAGTCGATAAAGGAGTTCTCACTTGATGAGCCATCCCCGCAACCATTTCACCCATTGCTGTCAAATGTTTTTGCTGATTTACTTTATCTTGCAAAGACCGTAACTCGCTAACATCAGATAATAAAATAATCTGACCTGAATCATTATTTAATCTATTTCTTGTTAGCGAAACCCTTTTTCCATTTCTAAGCTGTCGCTCGTGAGGGTTATCAAAAACCTCAATTAAATGATCTTGAACAATATCAACCCAGTTTTGACCTATCAGTGAACCTGATAAATAATCAATTGCAATCTTATTACAATCAACCACTTGATCTTCTCCATTTAAAACAATAACCGCAGCGGGTAATGCGGCTAACAATTGTTGCAACCGATCTGCCAGTTTTTCTTTTTCAATCAGAGTTTTGACACGTTCTGTACGAGCAGCAGCTAACTCACCACTTAAAGTGACCACCTGTTTTTCTAATTCCTGATAAGAATGAGATAAATTTTCGGAAAGCTCATTAAAAAGCTGAAAAGCATCAGTCAGCTTTTCTTTTTTAATATCCTGAGGATTTACGGGGTTAGTCATTTATATTGTTTACCTTCTGTCGTTGACAAGGTAAAAGCAATAATTAGACCAATGTATTTATTGTTTTAATTTCAGTTACTTACAGGGTTGGCAAAAATTTGACTCTAAGGAGTTTAGCAAACTAACCGCACTTTTGAACCTTTTGCCCAGAAATGGCGGGTTTTTTTTGATTAAAAAAATACAAATATTCTATTTAATATCAATAATATATAATAATTTTTAAGGCTGGTTAATTAAAAAAAAACAGAATTTATCACAACAAATTGAGAATTATTAATCTTCAATATTCAGCCCAATCAGGATGATTTATACACTGCAAACTGCCTAAATTTATACCTAAAAATGTCAAGTAGTATTATTCACATTGCATACTAAATATTATCTATGTTATTATTTTTATGGTTCTTTTTTAAAAAAATTTATTTATATTTATTAGAAAGAGAGATTCCTAAATTCGTATAATAAACAAAAGAGGCAATAAAATGAAAACCGATTCTTACAAAAATAAAAAACCTATTTTTCTTAAATTCTTCCAAATAACCGCTCTGCTCATA
>CAZHUE010000094.1:0-2682 GCA_964535875.1 uncultured Methylomarinum sp. | reverse complement strand
ATTGTTTGAATTATACGCCAGACCTCCGTATGAATATAACCCCTTTGAAGTTAATACTACCCTTGTAAGAACCTCCGGCACACTTAATGGGAAGCCTATAATGCCTGTAACCACAGAGGTAGTACTACCCAAATATTGGTCCCTCATCTGCCAAATAGGATCATAAAAAACCTGCTTTATTAACGACAAATACTTTTTAATAAAATTAGATAATAAAGCAGTCCATAGGCTGGAAAAGCGATAGAGGCTGTGAAAGTATTCGAAATTTAGTACGTTCACAGTCTCCACAGTTTTTTAAGGCATTTGCTTGTCGTTAGACACAATAATCCTCCAGACAATCTGAACCGAGAATATTGAGTACACAGGTAAAATTGTAACCTAACACCAAGTAGAGGGATCAGCGCGCCATTACGTACTGTCTGAATCTTGGGACGTCCGTATCCCAAAATCCAGCCACTAAGTAGCGAATAGTAAGCCCCGCTACGTTAAGGCTACCTCACGTGCTATCTCTCCGTTTCCCTGATTTTCAGCGCAGGAAAACCGCCCCTCATACACTCACAATCCAGTTATTTCAGCAAATCTTTAACAGAAGCCATAATTCCGGCTGGATCAATACCTTGGTGTGGGAATTGCTCCCATAACCCACCACAGCCTTCTTTATGGGTTCCGATATGCCTATATTTAGGCGAATAGTCACGCTCCAGTAACCAGGAACCAAAGCGACTACCTAGTCCAGTTTTACGGTTAAAAGATTCAACGACCAGAACCATCGGCGATTGACCCAACTTGGTCATCATCTCTTCATCGATAGTATTCAAGGTTGGTTTGTTAATTAAACCAACATCTATTCCTTCTTCTTTTAAACGTTCTACCGCATCCAGCGCACGATAAAGTGCTTCCCCAAAACTGACAACATAGCCTTGAGTGCCTTCTCGAATAATCTCATCTTTACCGGAAACAAATTGGTAATTACCAGCAAAAAATTCATCGCCTTTTTCATCCAAAATAGTGGGTACTTTGGAGCGAGTAGAAAATACAAAGCGAATTCCCGGATCAAAAAAGATGCTTTTTACACAGGCTCTCATTTGATTCGGGTCAGCTGGAAAATATAGATTGGTTGCATAACCGTCGCTTAAACCATTATCAGCAAACATGCTGTTTAAACCAAAGTGACAGGTATTATCTGCCATGTCATCAATCCCTGAATGGGAATAATGACTAAGAACATTAGAATTATTCAAACGCGCCATAGTGATTTCGGAAATAGTCATTTCCAAAAAGGCACTAAAGGTTCCAAAAATGCCCTGTTTGCCTTTTTCCATACCAAAACCAGCGGCTGCGGAAAAGTTACCACGCTCCATAATTCCGGATGAAATAAATACTTCCGGATTGGCCTGATGAATTTTTACTAGACCACAAGAGCCTTCCAGATCGCTGTCGATTACTCGAACTTTTGCAATACGATCCGCTTCACTCATACCAGCAAGTACATCAACTACGGCATCGCCAAATACTCCACGATTGGCATCCCAGTCATCATTAGATCCTTTGAAGTCTTTGTCTTGTTTCGGTGCTTCAATAGTTCTTAAAACATCTGCTGCAGCTTGTTGATTATGAGACTCTAAATATTCAAGTGCTACTTTTACAGAAACCACATCATGCCCATGGGTCGAGCCTTCCAAACCTTCAATACCTGGACACATAGGACGCTTACAAACCACCGCAACAGGCCCATCGGTTTTAATTGCCTCAGCAATGCATTTATATAAAGCATCAATATCTTCGCCATCGCACTCCAGAACTTTCATGCCATGTCCGGTTAAGGTTTTAGCCACTGAACATCCGGCTAAATATTCTGAAGGATGTCCAGCAATGGTGACATCGTTATCGTCAATAATTAATTTTACATTAAGATTTTGAGCAACAGCTAAACGTGCTGCTTCAGCATCATTACCTTCTTGCTGAGAGCCATCTGAACCTAAACAAAAGAGAGTTTTGCCTGGGTTAGCCATCGCCACACCATTAACATATGGCCACATATGGCCCAAACGTCCTGAGCTAAATTTTACACCCGGTGTAAAACCTAATTCCGGGTGTCCAGGTAGGTGTGAATGCGCTTCGCGGTAGTGCATCAGTTTTTCCGCAGGAAGATCGCCATTCAGTGTAGACATCAGATATTGTGTGCCAACACGGTGTCCTGCTTCATCAAAAAATATGGGTACAAATTTATCTTCTCCACCTCGAAACAGAGCATCCATAATCATGACTTCAGGTATTGTATCGTAAGGACCACCGGAATGGCCTCCTACACCTCTAGCCGCACCAGTTGCGGTGAAGAAGATAAGGGCATCACGACAAAGTTGGATATTGCTTTTAAGAGCATTTCTTTGCTCATCGGTTAGGGTAGAGTTACTTGGATCTAAAGAAATGCGTTGATATGCGCCAAGATCAATTGGGAAACTAGACATAATACTCCTCACTGTTAATAATTGTTATCCCAAAGCTATTCCTTGGTATTCATTATTATAAAAAACCATCAAAGGATAAACTTAGGAACGCGCATGAAATAACTTGCACAACTGACTTGTATTTTTGCCCGTTTTCTGCGTTATGCCAACAGTTACGTAGCTTGCTATGCACCTACTAGCACGCCTTGAATACGAGCAAAAACTCTACCCCAAT
>CAZHUE010000093.1:0-10009 GCA_964535875.1 uncultured Methylomarinum sp. | reverse complement strand
CCCATTTTGCTTAGCAATCCCCCAAACCAACTATTAAATCAATAAACTGCTAACAATTTTTTTTAGTTCTGTCTGTAATATCTGTGTATTTAGATTTACATCTGAAATTTTTAAAAATACAATAAAAATAGCCTGATGAACTCAAACCACCCTATTCTCTATACTTTCCGTCGATGTCCTTATGCAATGAGAGCTAGGCTTGCCATTGCTATTTCTGGGCTAAAAGTAGAATTACGAGAGGTCGTGTTACAAAATAAACCACGCCAATTATTAGATATTTCTCCTAAAGGAACAGTTCCAGTATTACTATTACCCGATAAAAAAATTATAGATGAAAGTTTGGATATTATGCATTGGACTTTATCTTTGCATGACCCATTTGGCTGGTTAAGGAATAATACTTCTAAAGAAAGTAATCAGTTGGTTCAATGGAATGATAACGAGTTTAAGCATTATCTCGATCGCTACAAATATGCTGATCGTCATCCAGAACAAAAAGAAAAATTTTATCGTGAAAAAGCAGAGCTATTTATAATTGAATTAGAGAACAGGCTGTGTAAACATAATTTTCTTTGTAGCGAAAATTGTTCTCTTGCTGATATGGCAATATTTCCTTTTATTCGGCAATTTGCTCATGTTGATAAGGACTGGTTTTTCAGTTCAGAATATAAGAAAGTGGGCCAATGGTTAAATATGCTGATTAGTTCATCTTTATTTATTTCAATTATGAATAAATATCAACCTTGGCAACCTACAAATAAAATATTATTTCTAAACTAATTTCTCCACTACTTCTGGTCGTAGATTACGGGTAACGGCTCTACCACTAAATTAGCCTAATTTTTTGGTCAGACTTTAAGCATTCCTAGCCGAGTAAATTCCCCCTATTTATAATAATTCTTTCGCTTGCAAATCTGCATGATAAGAAGACCTCACTAACGGTGCGCTGGCAACATTATCAAACCCTAATTTCCTTGCCATTACGGCATATCGGTCAAACTGTTCTGGCGTTACATATTCTTTAACTGGCAAATGATCTTTACTTGGTTGTAAATATTGACCTATAGTCAACATGCTACAGCCATGTTCTCGCAGATCCATCATAACTTGGTTTACTTCATCTTCTTGCTCCCCTAGTCCTAGCATAATGCCTGATTTTGTTTTTGCTTGTGGCAAGAGATTTTTGTATTTTCTTAATAAGGTTAATGATTCCTGATATTTTGCCCCTGGTCTGGCTTGTTTGTACAACCTTGGTACTGTTTCCAAATTATGATTAAACACATCACAAGGTTGATGTTGCAATATTTCTACCGCTTTATCCATACGACCTCGAAAATCAGGCACAAGCACTTCAATTTTTGTTTCTGGAGAAAATTCTCTAATGGCTTTTATGCAATCGGAAAAATGACCGGCTCCACCATCTCTTAAATCATCACGATCAACCGAGGTAATAACCACATACTTGAGAGACATTGCCTTAATCGTTTTTGCCAAATTTAAGGGTTCTTGCTGGTCTAGTGGTTTGGGTTTGCCATGCGCCACATCACAAAAAGGACAGCGGCGAGTACAAATATCACCCATAATCATAAATGTCGCTGTTCCATGACTAAAACATTCTGCTAAATTAGGGCAGGCCGCTTCTTCACAGACAGTATGCAGATTATTTTCCCTTAAAGCCTTTTTAATACGAGTTATTTCTTCATTTGCAGTGATTTTTACCCGTATCCAATCGGGTTTCCGTAACACTTTCCCATTAGTTTCAACCTTTATGGGTATTCTTGCCAGCTTTTCAGCATTACGCCGATGTGTTTTTGGAGTTGCTCTTGATGGTGCTTTTAAGCTCATTTTTTTATTGCTTGTAAAATGTAATGGACAACGGGTACGGCTAACTCATATGTTTTAACGTTAACATTCAAATCAGCAAGTTGAGTGACGTCTAAAGATGAAAATCCACAAGTATTAATATGGTCAAAAGGGGATAGATTCATATTATTGTTAAGGCTCAAGCCATGATAACAGCAACCTTTTTTAATTCTTAATCCAACAGAGCCAATTTTTTTATTATTGACATAAACGCCTGGAGCATCTGGCTTTGCTGTAGACTTAACCCCATATTGAGACAAAGTTGCAATCATCGCATCTTCAAGTATCGTTACTATCTGTCTAACACTAATTTTCAATCTCTCTATATCAAGTAAGGGATAAATAACTAACTGCCCTTGCCCATGATAAGTCACTTGTCCACCACGATCCGTTTTAATAACCGGTATTTTTTTTTCAATATCCAGCAGGTGTTCTCGTTTGCCACTTAACCCCAAGGTGTAAACAGAAGGGTGTTCAACTATCCATATTTCATCAGCCGTCTGTTTATTTCTTTCAACAGTAAATGACTGCATCTTTCTCCAGACCGCTTCATAATCCACCAGTCCTAACCGCCGTAAAACTGCTTGCATTATTTAATTTTTAAATATTTTTTTACTCTGAAATACTTTCAACCTGACTGACAATCTCACTCGATGCCAACTCTAATCCTTTTTTATAACTTTCACTCGCTTTAAGGGTATCACCTTTTTCAATAAGCACATCGCCCAATAGTTGATAGGCGGCAACAGTTGGTTCTATCGCTACACTTTTGGTTAAATACTGCTCAGCTTTTTCTATTTGCTTACATTTTACGCTGATTTTTCCTAAAACTCTTAATAACACAGCATTGCCTGAATGAATAGACAACCATTGCTCAGCAGTTTGTAGTTGCTTTGAATAATCATTTGACTCTACACTTCCAAAAATCACCAAAACTGTTTCATCCCAATTTTTAACAAGCGAAATTGCCATCTCTTCTTCGATTTCTGCCCCTGCATTTGCTTCAATTAAAGCTGCAAAATATATTGTAACAATCCCTTGGGATGATTTAACGTGTGAAGGAATATCCGCCCAAAGTGCCTGAATTTTTTTTGCATCCTTTTCTTTGGCCGCCTGTTTTAATAATCGGCTAAAAGTTTCACTTTCTAACAATTTAACTTCCGCTTCCAGCATCACTTTATTTTGATGAAGTGAAGGAATCAATGTTCGCATTCCTTCCCAATCACCAATTTTGTGATACGTCTGGTGTAACATTTTTAAAACACTGGCATGTTCCGGATCAATGGATTGTAATTTTGTTAATGCTTCTAAAGCCTGATCAAATTGATTGGAGGATAAATGTAATTCAGCTTGGGTAAGACCCACTGCAATATCAGCCTCACCTGATTCCTCCGTAGCCTTCCGGAGGTATTCGTCTCTTTTTTCTATAGCGCCTCGTGACTGCGCTGCTCTAGCAGCCGTTAAATAATGAAGTAAAGGCGCTCCACTATTTGAAGCATGTTTAATCAAAGTTTTTTCTGCCTTTTCCCAATTACCTTCGGCAGAGTCTACCAATCCCGATATTAAAGCTTCCTGGGAACGATTAAATTTAATATTCTTACCTTTACTCTTAATTTTCCCAGGTAAACGAAACAGCGAACCTAAAAGCCTAAAAAAAGTATAAAGAGTAATAAAAATAATGGCCGTCCCGACTAAAAAAACGATTAAAGAGGTTTCTAATGACCAATGTCCAAGTCCCATCAACACATACCCTGGATTATCATATTGTGATATCCAGTTATTGACAAAATAAGCCGCAAAAATGGCAATACATAGAGCTACCAGAAAATAAATAATCTTTTTCATACTATTTTCTCTCGTCTAAGGTTTTACTTTATCTGAAACAGGCTCAGTTTTAACTGCATCAGTTTGATTGCTTGAAGACTGTTGTTTTGGCTTCACTGGGCTTGCAGACTTTGGCTTATCGGTTGATGAAGATTGACTTTCTTTTAAGGGTTTTATATCAATTTTTTTATCTTCAAACTTTATTTCATTTGATTCAGACACTCCCTCTTCCTGTTTATCTGTTTCTATCCTCAATTTTGTAATATCTTTAATCATTTTTAAAGATTTACTAACATCAGGGAAATTCGTTCGAAGGTGAGTGGTACTTAATCGACCTAACTCTTCCAAAACACCAATAGATTGTGGGTTAATTGTAAAATTATCCTTCACCCATTGTTTTGCATCTTTAATGCTTGCTTGATAAATAGCATCATTTTGCTGTACTAATGCAATCTTGATAATCTCAAATTTTACACCAAGTTGCTGTCTAATAAACCCAACTTCTTCCTCTGTTAAAATATGAGTTACTTGTTGATCCATATGCTTTACAGTGACATAGCCCTCTAATTGATGCAGTACTGAATTTAAGATCCCATGATCATTTTCTTGTTCTTCATCATGATTATGTATTTGTTTGGATTCTGTTAAAGGTTTACCAGCATAAGGTAAACGCACTGCCAATTTAGGCACCTTATCTTTTAATAACTGTATTGAAGAATGCATTCCTACTGCATCAGGCACTTTAATACCACGTAATACCGCTATTTCTTTTGTTATTTGTTCCCGCACTTTATATACAGAGGTGTCTCCACTTTCTCGTAGTCTTTGATCAGCTGCTTCAAAAGCCATTCTCGCTGTATTAACATCACCTACTAAATGTAGCCGCTGATTTGCAATACTTAGCAAATATTCCGCATCTGCGATTAACCAATCGCTCCTTGTTTTACCCAGTTGCCGTTTAACTTGAGCAATCTCTGTTGCTAATCGTTTTCGAGTAGAGCCAAGATTATCAGCATGTAACTGAGAAAAACGATCTAATGTTTTCGTAAAGTGTTCATCTTTTCCGGCTAGTTGTTGATTAAATGTAGCGATTTGCGATTGCATCGTATCCAATTGCGATTGAAAAGTACCCATTTTTTGGCTCGACTCAATCTCTCTTTGGTCTCCTTTATTAATATCACTTTCTTGATTAACTTGCTTTTCTTCAATCACGTTCAGCAAAAAATATCCGCCCCCCGCCAATGCCAAGATAAAAATTGAATTAATAATGCCAAATATAAGCCCAGCCTTAGACTTTTTTTGTTTTTCTGCCTCAGGCTTACTTTGAACCTGTTCTTTATTCTTCACCTGTTCTTCGCTCACGCTCTTCCTCATTTGTTATTTGTTGAGATACGATTTTTTAACAACTAGCTACCTAGAGCTTTCATTTCTACCGCAGCCTCAATAATTGCTGCATCCCCTAGTCTTTTTGTAACAACAATGTGTTTAAATCCATTTTGTTCGGCCAGCTTTTTAATTCTATTGCTAATAACAATTAGCGGGGTTGATACTAGCTTATCACGCATCTCTTCGGCTATGATTTCCAATAAGTTTTTTAAAGCATCACCACTTGTTATTGTTATAATATCCAACCTATCAAGTTGAAGCATCTTAGCCATTTCCAACTTATTGTAAACTGGCTTTGTTCTTTTATAAACCTCTATGTAATCAACTGTTGCCCCTCTTTGCCGCAAGCTATCAGCTAACGTTTCCCGGCCTCCTTTACCACGGACAATTAAACAGGCCAAATCCCTTATATTATTCATTTCTTTTGTCGCTAACAAGCCTTCTGTATTGAAATTAGAGTCTGGAATCAATACCAGCGGTAAACCAATAGAATGCAATGCTTTTTTTGTAGACTTTCCTACTGCTGCAATGGAACTTTGCTTAAATTGTTCTATTTTGCCATCATTTGCACTCAGAGCAAAATTAACTGCATTAACACTAATAAAAATTAGCCATTGATATTGGCTTATCCTTTCAATCTGCTGTCTAATCTTACCATTATCTAAAGCAATAATTTCTAATGTTGGAAAACGAATTGCATTCCAACCCTGTTGTTCAATTAACTCACACAATTTATCAGCTTGATGATTAGGGCGAGTAACTAAGATGTTGTATTGATATAAAGGTTCCGTCACTATTATAAATATAAAGCTTTCAAAATTTCATCTGCTCCTTGAGCCAGTAAGTCATCAGCCACTGCTTGACCTATTTGTTCAGCCTGTTCTATGTTACCGTGCTTTTCTGATCTATAAATAACTGACCCATCTGGCGCGCCTACTAAGCCTCGCATCATTATTTGATCACCCTGCAATTCAGCAAAGCCAGCAATCGGTACTTGGCAACCACCTTTTAATCGAGCATTCATCGCCCGTTCTGCTGTGACTCGAATCGTTGTTTCTGCATCGTGCAAGGCTTTTAAATAATCATTCGTTTCTATATCGTCAATTCTACATTCAATTCCTATCGCACCCTGCCCTATTGCTGGCAAACTGATTGAGGCCTCCAGACATTCAGTAATTCTATCACCCATTCCTAAGCGTTTTAACCCAGCAGAAGCCAAGATAATAGCATCGTACTCTCCTGCATCCAATTTAGCTAAACGAGTATTTACATTGCCTCTTAAGGATAAAATCTCAGCATCTGGGAGTTTTTCTTTAATTTGGCATTGTCTACGCAAACTGGAGGTTCCGATTTTTGCATTGACCGGTAACTCTTTTAATGAACCATAGTTATTTGATATAAAAGCATCAGTTGGGTCTTCTCTGTTCAAAATTGCAGCTAAATGTAACCCGTCAGGAAACTCAACAGGCACATCTTTCATCGAATGCACAGCAATATCGGCTATATCTTCAAGCATCCCGAGCTCTAATTCTTTAACAAAAAGACCTTTACCCCCTATTTTTGCTAAAGGTGCATCCAGAATTTTATCTCCTTTTGTCACCATTTTAACTAATTCTGTTTCTAAGTCAGGAAACGCTTGCTCTAATTTTCCTGCCACATGCTCTGCTTGCCACAACGCCAAAGGACTTTTACGTGTTGCAATACGAATTATTTTTTTTGCCAAAATGAGTCCTGGATTTTATTTTAGTTAGATGCTGTATTGTAATCTGATTTAGAGAAATGGAAAATGTGTTTAGCTGTATAATTCTTGTTTTTCAGATTTTCAAATAATACTTAAACATGGCTACTGTAAATACCAATAAACTTTCTAGTGCTCGTTTTGCTCATGCAACTGATGCCTTTGTTGAAATATTTACCGCCTCAGTCGATTTTGACCAACGAATGGCACAAGAAGATATTGATGGTTCTATTGCCCATGCAAAAATGTTATGCAAAATAGGTATTCTTAATAATACGGAATTAAATGATATTATCAATGGCCTAAATACCATTAGCAAAGAAATAAAACAAGGCACATTTAATTGGTCAGTCAAACAGGAGGACGTGCATATGAATATTGAAGCACGACTTACTGATTTAATCGGCATAGCGGGTAAAAAACTACATACAGGCCGTTCTAGAAATGATCAAGTTGCAACCGATATTCGCCTGTATTTACGACATGAAATTTCAAATATTACTGAACAACTCACTCGCTTACAAAATGCCATTCTGGATTTAGCTGAAAAAGAAGCGGATACCATTATGCCTGGCTTTACTCATTTACAAGTCGCCCAACCCATCACTTTTGGCCATCATTTAATGGCCTGGTTTGAAATGCTTTCGCGTGACAAAGAGCGTCTACAAGACTGCTGCAAACGTATTAATATTATGCCACTTGGTGCAGCTGCATTAGCCGGAACTAGCTATCCTATTGATAGAGAAATGACTGCAAAATTATTGGGATTCTCGCGCCCATCAAACAATTCGTTAGATTCTGTCAGTGATCGAGACTTTGCTATTGAGTTTACTGCGGCGGGTAGTTTAATTATGATGCATTTATCGCGTTTCTCTGAAGAACTGGTTTTATGGGCAAGTGCGCAATTTGATTTTATTGATATTCCAGATGCCTTTTGTACCGGCTCCTCCATTATGCCGCAAAAGAAAAACCCTGATGTCCCAGAATTAGTTAGGGGCAAATCAGGGCGTGTAACAGGACATTTAATCTCTTTATTAATGCTAATGAAAGGTCAACCTTTAGCCTACAACAAAGATAATCAGGAAGATAAAGAACCGCTTTTTGATACCGCCGATACATTAGTTAACTCATTACGAGCTTTTGCCGATATGATCCCTCATATTGACGCAAAAAAAGAAAATATGTATGCCGCTGCAAAACAGGGGTTTGCAACGGCAACCGACCTTGCCGATTATTTAGTTCGAAAAGGCATGGCCTTTCGTGATGCCCATGAGACTGTGGGTTTAGCAGTACGATTAGGCGTTGAGACAAAAAGAGATTTATCTGAAATATCATTAGAGGAACTACAAAAATTCTCACCAGAAATTGCAGAAGATGTATTTGATATTTTAAAGCTGGAAGGTTCAGTTGCGGCCAGAAAGCATATTGGTGGCACTGCACCTGATACGGTAAGAGCTGCTGTTAAATCTGCTAGAAAAGAGATGTAATTATCAAAAATGATAACAACTGTTGATTTTCTTAGGCATGGGGAAGTAGCTGGTGGGTCTTATTACAGGGGATGTACTAACGATTTACTAACAAAACTGGGGTGGCAACAAATGAAGGATGCTATTATTAACCAGCAATGGGATTATATAATCAGCTCCCCACTTCATCGCTGCCTAGATTTTTCTCACCATTTGAGCAAACTAACGAACACGCCTTTTAGCATTGATTCTAACTGGCAAGAAATTAACTTTGGTGATTGGGAAGGCAAAAATGCAAACCAAATTAATTCAGATGATTTAATGCGTTTCTACCAAGACCCTACTAAAAACACGCCAAAGAATGGCGAAAACCTTGAGTTATTTCTTAGCCGAGTTAATCTTGCCTGGGAAAGTGTAATCCAATCTCACAGTGGAAAACATATTTTAGTCATATCCCATGCGGGCGTTATTCGTTGTTTATTCAATTTATTACTTTGTTTACCAATAAAAAAAACATTTAATATTCAAGTAGATCATGGAAGCCTGACTGGTTTTCAATGCATTCATGACAAGCCTAATGATTTTATAAAATTAGCTTTTCATAATCTAATCTAATTTTTAGGTTTAAATACTTTATTTTTATACCATCTAATGGAAAAGAATCGTAAAAATATAAACTTTAAAGCTTTAACAAGAGACTGGGGGCCACGCTGAAAATTAAAAGCTATCATTGAGAAAGTTTCTTCGGTGAAAAAAAGCATCCGGTCTAATATACTGTTTATTCGCCAATACCATAAATATTTCATTCCCCATTGCTGCCTAAGCATAAAAAAACGAGCTAATAAAGGCATTTCAGTATCAGCTATCATCGCTTGTGAAAAATATCTCTCGGCTGCAAGCAAATATCCACCCCAAGCCGCTTTTGAGCTGTTCTTAGCAACTCTTTCCTGTATTGAAACCCAATTAAATTCTTCCTCATGTTTTTCACGTAAAGCTACCCATTCCAACAGTTGTCTTGCATTGACATACGCTTTTTTATAACCTCTATCCCCTAACTGACAATGACAAAAATTATGAAACAATCTAAACTCTGGAGAAGGTAACACTACAGTACCGGCTTCAAGCAGAATTTTTGAACTACCTTTGTAGGCTGATTCATAATTAACCCAGTCTGTATGTTTTTGTGTAACAGGGTATCGATGGATTTCTATAGCCACAGGGTAATCATCATTCACAAAGGCAGGTAAATGCCGATGTTCTTTAACTATCTCTTGATGCAATCCTGATGTGTATGAATAGCCATGATCCAACATGATTTTTGTTGCAATTTTTAATTTTTCTTCAGGTATTAATATATCAATATCACCTAAAACACGAATTCCTGGTGATTCATATAAATCACCAAACAAACTTGCAACACCTTTTAATAACAGTGGCTCTATACTAGCTGCATTAAAGTCTGGTAACAATGCCAGCAATTGTTTTGTAATATTTTCATTTCTGGTTAAATTTAAATCATAAATAAGTTCTAAATAATTTTTCGCCTCTTGATTTAACAATGGCAAAATTCCTTTTTGTTTCAAATAAAACCATAACGCAGGTGTGACCAAATGATCTCCTGAACAGTAAATAACAGATTCCCAATCAAAATCTTGAGTGTTAGTTGCTGACAGTAAAGCTTCCGAATTATTGACAGGTGAGATACATTGACACAGTAACTTCAGCGAATCCA
>CAZHUE010000092.1:3668-10031 GCA_964535875.1 uncultured Methylomarinum sp. | reverse complement strand
AATTAGCATCAAGTTGTTTCTCTTGTGTTAAAAACGCTTTATTTTTTGCTGTTTTTTCAAGGGAAGAATCATGACTGGACTTGGCTTGATTTGTTTTTGTTTTTTTGATCATTTTTCAATGCCCCATTTGGTACGGAATGTAGTAGAATAATCTTTAAGGGAATTTTAACAAATTTTACAGTTTGTGATTGAAAATAAATTATAGGGATTTTCTATAAATAAATAATTATGACTATGAACGAAGCACAGATTTCTCCTTCCTGCCATTTTTATTTGAGAGCTAGAGAAGCTAGCAACTATACCTAATGTTAGGTCTGTGGTTGGTAACATAGCCAAAAACAATAATAAAAATGAAAAGAATATCTTTTCAAAGATAAAGGTGATAAATATGTCAGGTTTAAAAAAGCCACACGAACGTTTTGTTAGTCAGTTAACTCGAAACACCCTTGCTATGATATTAGCGGGTGGACGAGGGACGCGATTAAACAAAATGACGGACTGGCGGGCTAAACCTGCTGTGCCCTTTGGTGGTAAATATAGAATCATTGATTTTCCTTTATCGAATTGTATTAATTCAGGTATACGTAGAATTGGTATTCTTACTCAATACAAAGCAGACCCTTTAATCAAACATATTCAACAAGGCTGGGGCTATTTAAGAGGTGAGTTTGGCGAGTTCGTTAACTTAATGCCTGCTCAGCAGACAGCCCAAGGAGGAGGGTGGTATGAAGGAACAGCTGATGCTATTTATCAAAGTATAGACATGATTCGTAGCCAGAATTGCGAGCATGTTTTAATTCTGGCAGGTGATCATATCTATAAAATGGATTATGGGGCGATGTTAGCTGATCATGTTGAGCAGAATGCTGATCTGACAATTGGTTGTCTTGAAGTTTCGCTAGATGAAGCAAAAGATTTTGGTGTTATGCATGTTGATGAAAATAGAATTGTCCATGAGTTTGTAGAGAAGCCTGAAAATCCACCGTGTATACCCGGACGATCAGATATTGCTTTAGCATCCATGGGTATTTATATTTTTAATACTGATTTTCTTATTGAACAATTAATTAAAGATGCTGATACGCCAGGATCAACTAGAGATTTTGGGCATGATATTATTCCAGCTGTTATTGAAAATAACACTGTTAATGCCTACCCATTTTTAAATTTACAAGGAGAGCAAAGTTATTGGCGTGATGTGGGCACAATTGATGCCTATTGGGCAGCCAATATGGAGCTGATCGGTGTTAATCCGGATTTAAACTTGTATGATACTACGTGGCCAATCTGGACCTATCAAGCACAAAACCCGCCAGCAAAATTTGTTTTCGACGATGATGATGATAGGCGAGGGCAAGCAATTGACTCAATGGTCGCTGGGGGCTGTATTATATCAGGTGCGACAGTTAGACATTCCTTGCTCTTTTCTGATGTAAAAGTTAATTCTTATTCTGTTGTTGAGGATTCAGTTGTTTTACCAGAAGCAATCATCGGAAGACATTGTCGTATTACCAAGGCAATTATAGAAAAAGGTTGTCATATTCCTGAAGGTACAATTATTGGCAAAGATAAAACTGAAGATGAAAAAAACTATTATGTAAGTCCAACAGGAATAGTTTTAGTTACACCTGATATGCTGGGTCAAGAAAGACACCTTGTAAAGAAGTGAAATTCTCTAAAATTAATAAGGCTTCGAGAAAATAAAAAATGAGTGATCAGTCGAATAGGCGTAGAGCAGGAATATTACTTCATATATCCTCTTTACCTGGCGAAGGAGAAAATGGTGATTTTGGACAGGAAGCTTATAATTTTATTAATTTTTTATACGATTCTGGAATAACTGTTTGGCAAACACTTCCATTAGGAATGCCACATGGTGACGGCTCTCCTTATCAATGCTTATCTTCACATGCAGGAAACCCGGCATTTATTAATATTAAGTGGTTAGAAGACAAAGGCTGGTTACAATCGAGAGAGCAATCTGGAGAAGCTCACGGGAGAAGTGTTTTTGCTAAAAGTTGTTTGATCGCAAAGGCTTTAAATGGGTTTAAATCACTAGCTAGCAAAAAAGATAAAGAATGTTTTGATCGGTTTTGTAAAGATAAGGCGATCTGGTTAGATGATTTCTCTCTATTTTTTTCACTTAAACAAGAGTTTGATGGGGCGTGTTGGAATCAGTGGCCGGGTCGTTTAAAAAATAGAGAAACTAAAGCAATTAAGGAAGCAAGCAAGCGATTAAGTTCCCTTATTGAGAGTGTAAAGTTTGAACAATTTATTTTTTTTAAGCAATGGTGTGAACTTAAGAGATATGCGAAAGAGAAAAATATTCTTATGTTCGGGGATATTCCAATTTTTGTTGCTTATGATAGTGCTGATGTCTGGGCAAATAAGGATGTTTTTAAACTGGATAAAAAAGGTAAAATGCCTGTCGTTGCAGGAGTTCCGCCTGATTATTTTTCAGAAACAGGGCAGAGGTGGGGGAATCCGCATTACGATTGGGAATATTTAAAAAAAACTAATTTTAAATGGTGGATTGATAGAATAAAAACCCAAAATGAATTGTTCGATATTTTACGAATTGATCATTTTAGAGGTTTGGAATCTGCCTGGGAAATACCAGCAAGTGAAGATACTGCAATCAATGGAAAATGGGTTTCTGCTCCAGGTAAAGCTTTACTAAAAGCAGTTTTAGAAGAGTGTACTTCTATTTCTTTGATCGCAGAAGACCTTGGGGTTATTACTAAAGAAGTTGATGCCTTAAGAAATGACTTCAATTTGCCGGGGATGAAGATTTTACAATTTGCTTTTGATGGCACTGCAGATAATTTATACTTGCCTCATAACCATGAAAAAAATAGTGTTGTTTATACTGGCACGCATGATAATGATACGACTTTAGGTTGGTTTAATTCGCTCAATGACAATGATAAACATCGAGTTTATGAATATTTAGGTTTTTCTAGTGTTGCTATGCCTTCAGTGTTAGTAGGCGTAGCATTGGGATCGGTAGCAAATCTAGTGATTTTACCGATGCAAGATATTTTAGAGTTAGACACAGAAGATAGAATGAATATTCCTGGTACTAGCGAAGGTAATTGGAGGTGGCGTTTTGAATGGAGCCAACTCACTCAAGGCAGGTCAGGACGACTGGCTCACTTGGTTAAATTATTTGGAAGATCAAGTTAGCTTAATCAAATAAAACGATCAAAAAAATCGTAGGTTGGGCTAACAGATCTATCGTTAACCCAACTATATATACTATATGTTAGACCTAATCATCATCTTCTTGAGCAGTTTGTTTAGGAATTGGTAATAAAGGGATATTGTACTCAGAAATAAGGGTTTGTATTTGACTAAAATTTTTATCGATTAACTTTTCAAGCATTTCCTTACGTTTATTATCCCCGTACCTAACACCCATAGCTATAGAAAAATCAAACTTCATCCCGGGGCTTGATTGCATGTGAATTACGTTATATGTTTCCTTAGGACTTTGAGAAATAACATACCCAGCCATTGGTCCCCAAAGAATAACCATATCAATTTTTCCGGCTTTAAGATCTTTTTCTATTTTCATAGCAACATTATTCTCATTATCCCCTGTCATAGTTCGATAAGGAATGCCTTGGTCAAGTAGTCCATTTTTTTGTAACCAGATTGTACCCGGCCCACGGTCAAACATTGCGATTTTTAATGATTCTTCACGTTGTAAAGGTAGGTTTCCTAGTTGAGATGCTTTAGTAATATCATCCCATCCACGACCTTTAGCGATAATAAGAGCGTAGGTTGAATGGTAATAAGGTTTTGTAGTTTTAGCAAAATCAAAACCCACGGGTAAACCAATGACTACATCGCATTTATATTGATCGGTATCGCCAATTTGCGCTTTTAATGTATTACGTATAAAGCCAATGCGTTGTGGAAACCAATAAAACTCTAATTCCTGGTTTAACTCTTTGGCGAACAATGCAGCTATTTTATTCTCAAACCCTTCTTTAGACTTTGTAGAGTAAGGCGGGTGTAAAGGATCTGCACACACCCTGAATTTATCTCCAGCCTGAATAGAAAAAGAAAGACTAGAAAGCCATAAGCTGATGATTAATATTTTAGAGAAGGATGATGATTTCATTTTTAGTTTGGGAGATCTAATTCAGGTAGTTTATTATATCGTGATTCTAAAATTCAGAACATAAAAAAGCCCCAACCGATATAATCGATTGGGGCTTTTTTTATTTCAAATAAATCTAATTATCAAATTTACTTATTTACCCGGTAAAGCGAATACAGTAAATGTACCACCTAGTTTAGTGAAAGAACTTAAACTTCTGTATGCACCAACAGCACCAAGACCTTCAGTGTTGGTTGCATCAGAACCATCATCAAGTCCAGCTGCGATACCAATACCAGCCCAGCCACCAATACCTGATAATACGCCAACATATTGCTTGCCTTTGTATTCCCATGTATTTACGTTACCGATAATGCCAGAAGGTGTTTTGAACTTATATAATTCTTCGCCAGTTTCAGCATTAACAGCTTTTAAATAACCTTCTAGTGTACCGTAGAATACGATATCACCAGCAGTTGCTAAAGAACCAGACCAAACAGAGAATTGTTCTTTATTTGACCATTTGATTTGACCTGTTGTTGCATCAAAAGCAGTGAACTGACCCAGGTTAGTTGTGCCATCTTTTTTACCTGTCATTACATCAGCACCTGCAGGCATCATTGTTAATGTAGCACCAACATAAGGTTGACCAGCAGTATATGAAACTTCAAAAGGCTCATACTCCATGCATAAGTGGTTACCAGAGATGTAGAACAAGCCAGTTTTAGGTGAAAAAGAAACGGGCTGTTGGTTTTTAGAACCTAGTGCTGCAGGGCAAACACCAACAGTATTTACGTCTTCACCATTTTGTTCTGGACTCATTTCTGGAACTACTTGAGGACGACCTGATTTCATATCAATGTGTGTCGCCCAGTTTACTGATTTGTCAAATTTTTCAGCAACTAGTAGCTCGCCTGTTACACGGTCAAGGGTATAACCAAAGCCATTACGATCAAAATGCACAAGCAACTTACGCATCTTACCGTCAATTTCCTGATCAACTAAAACATTCTCGTTGATACCATCAAAATCCCACTCATCATGTGGCGTCATTTGGTAAACCCATTTAACTTCACCTGTGTCAGCATCTCGAGCCCATAAAGACATAGACCATTTGTTGTCACCAGGACGTTGAGTCGGGTTCCATGTAGAAGGATTGCCAGAACCATAATAGATAAGATTTAACTCTGAGTCATAAGTATACCAGCCCCATGTAGTACCACCACCAATTTTCCATTGGTCGCCTTCCCAGGTTTTTCTACTTGAGTCTGCGCCTACTTTAGTGACTTTACCATCTTCCCATGTTGTTGTTTTATTTGGATTAATTAAAGTATCTCCATCAGGCCCCATACTGTAACCTTTCCATTCTAATTTTCCTGTGCGCATATTGTATGCAGCCAGAAAGCCACGAACACCAAATTCTCCACCAGATATACCAGTAATTATTTTATCTTTAACGACTAAAGGTGCTTGTGTGTTAGTCATCCCTAATTTAGGATCACCATTTTGTACACTCCAAATACGTTTACCTGTTTTAGCATCTAATGCTGTTAAAACAGTATCAGATTGTTGTAGGAAAATTTTTCCATCCCCATAAGCTAAACCACGGTTAACAGTGTCACAGCACATAACAGGAATCGTTACGTCTGCGTCCATTGTTGGTGTAAATTCCCAAATGACTGATTGAGTCGCTTGGTCAAGTGCGTAAACGGTATTAGGAAAAGGTGTGTGAATGTAGATAACATCATCAATAACCAATGGCCCACCTTCATGTCCACGAAGTACACCAGTAGAAAAAGACCATGCTGGCTGCAGGTCTTTAACATTTTTACTTGTAATTTGGTTTAATTCGCTGTAGCGAGTACCTGCATAATCACCCAGTGCTGTAGCCCAGTTAGCAGGGTTTTTAGTTAAGCTCTCAACATCGCTATTCGCAGTTGATATTGTAGGAGCAGATAGCAATGCAGCAGCAGCAAGCAGCAAGCTTTTTAAAGGCTTCTTCATATGTTTCCTCCGTTGTAGCCTGTATCAAAACAGGTTACGGTTGTATGTTATTTATTAAGACTAATATTAGTTTATGGAATGACTTTACTTTTTTAGTATTTTTATGGTTAATAATATTTAACCAGAAAGCCTTACCAGATAGATAAATTGAATGATTTTGGATTAAATGTCAACTGTTAAAATATATAGATTTCTAGGGGATAATTTTGTTGGACGTGGTTTAACATCGCATTGTTTAGGTAAGGTTCTGA
>CAZHUE010000092.1:0-3658 GCA_964535875.1 uncultured Methylomarinum sp. | reverse complement strand
TATAAAAGATTATTTTATTGTAGGTGTAACATCGGCTGCTAACGTTTATAAAGTAACTAAAATTTGTTAATTATTTTTTAGGTAATGTTTTGAGATTGCTTTAGTTTTGAATATTAAAATTTTAAGGATTATAATTACTTAAAGTCTATTTACGAGATATTTATGATTAATAGAATTGCAGATAAAGCTATGCTAATTTACACTGAATTCGATACTCAGGAAACTTTTTGGAGCTATGCAACAAGTCTAAAAATGTATGCGCCACTAAATGAATTTGGATTGCCTAAACGATTATTACCTCCTTTGGGGTTGATGGGGTTATTTAATTTTCTTAAACCATTTTATGGTGCAATATGCCTGGTTGACAGAAATGTTGACCCTAGATCTCTTGATGAATTACTAGTCGATATTGATCATGTTTTTATGGGGGGTATGTTGGCTCAGGAAAAAAACATGCTCAAAGATGCAATAGAAATCAAAAAAATGAGTAAGATTTTAATTGTAGGGGGAACTGCAATAACCCCTCAGTCTGATCTTGTAGGGATAGCAAATCATCTGGTTGAAAATGAAGTTGAAGGAATCATTGGGGAGTTGTTAGAAGGACTAAGTAAAGAGAAAGCAAAGAATTATTACAAGGGTGGCATGAGTTCATCTGAACAATTTTTTCAGCCAGACTATAGGTCGATTAATTTACATAATTATGTGCATATGGCTGTACAAATTAGTCGTGGATGTCCTGAAAACTGTGAGTTTTGTGATATCCCTTCACGCTTTGGTAAAGCTTACAGAGTAACGCCATGGAAAAATATAGAGAAGTCTTTTCGTCAAATGAAAGAATTGGGTTGGACAGGCCAAGTATTTGTTGTTGATGATAATTTTATCGGTAATCCTAGAAAGGCATTAGAGGTGTTAAAAAACCTTTATAAAATTGGTGAAAAAATTGGCTATCATCATCCGAAATATACTGAATTAACATTACGTCTAGCAGATGATTCGCTTGTCATGAAAGAGTTAAGGCATTGGTTTCATAAAACTAACTTCATCAATGGTTTTTATGGTGTTGAAACGCCGAATGAAGCCTCTTTATTAGAAACTAAAAAAAACCAGAATCTCCGAGGTAAAAAAAGCCTGATTGAGAAGTTAAATTTCATTTCTGAGCAAACAGGCGGGGGCGTTATGATGGGGATGATCTATGGATTTGATCACGATACTAATAATTCCGTGCAAGAATTTATAGATTTTGTTAATGAAAGTAATGCTCCCATCGTTATGGCAGGGCTTTTAAACGTTTTACCCTGCACGCCATTAATGGAACGTATGCAAAAAGAGGGACGCTATAGAAAATCAACTAGCGGTAATAATTCTGATGGCATTATAAATTTCATTCCTTACAACTTTTCCGTCCAGCAGGCAGAAAAGAATTATTTAACTATTTTGCAAGGGATATATCATCCAAAAGCTTATTTTGATCGAGTGATGAGACACTTGGAATTAATTGATCCTATGTTGCTAAATAATCATCGAACAACTGATGGCTCTATAAAGTATTTGTTTAAGATTCTGACTAGAAATCATGCGCTGACTTATTGGCAATATTTACCTGATGCACTAGCTATTGCAAAAAGGCGTTGTGGCTTTAATACACCAGGGTATAGGGTTGTGGTAGCTGAATATTTTTCTCTTTGTGGACAGTATACCCATTTTGTTAGTCAAATAACTGTACAACAAAATAATATTCAGGATCGAAAATATGCAGACTGGCAACGACTTTCTTGGAAAGAAAATATTTAGCTTGGAATGGTCTGCCAATTGTTCATATATAAAGGATTTGAATATATCCAATAATAACAACAGATGTTAGCAGGTGATATGCTACGATAGCATTTTCGAGGCAAAGTAATGAGTATTTAGATGAGTAAGCCATGCACTACTCAGAGGAAGACAAGAAAAATAAGAAAATTGTGCATATTATTCTCTTTTTTGTTTTTATTAATTAAAGATTCATTTTTGTTCTCTATAATAGAATATTCGGAAAATACAAGTAAATAATTAATACTTTTGTTACTTGATAATGGTTAGAATGGAATCCTTTATTTTGATCCACTAAATCAATGGTTTTTAATAATATGAATAAAAAGAAAAGTTCACCTATTTTACTTTTAGCCCTTTTGTTTTTGGGTTTTTTAAGCACTGCAATACAAGTTCATGCAGATGTTTCAGATATAACTGGGCTGAATGCTCACTGGGCACTAGATGAAGATAGTGGGAATGTTGCTAACGATCAATCCGCTAATGAGCTAACCTTGAATCTTAATAATATGTTTGATAGCAATTGGGACCTTGGGTATTCTGGTTCTGCATTGGTGTTTGATGGTACTAATCAAGATGTTTCAATTTCCGTAGGGGCAAATGTCTTACAAACAGAATCTATTACCTTATCAGCATGGGTTTACCCAGAACCTGTTTCTGCTGGTAATGAATGGATATCAGCGCAGGGAGATAATTATGGTTTATTTCTTAGACCAGGAAATCGTAGTGCCACTTTCTATATCAAAGAACCTGGCGGAGGATGGTCAAGTGTTTCTACACTTAGTCATAGTTTTGTCTTTAATGAATGGCAGCATATTACTGGATCCTTTAATGCAAATACAAATACATTAAAAATCTATATTGATGGTGTTGAAGCCAACTCAGTCCAGATATCTCACGGTATAAGTTATACCAATGGCGATGGTTTTACCATTGGTTCTATGCAAGGAAACAGACTGTATACTGGTTTAATTGATGAAGTTCGTATTTATGACTCAGCACTAACAAATGCAGAAGTTTTTCAACTTTCAACATCCGAGGATGTTGTTCCTCCAACAATTACTCTTAATGGCACAAACCCAATCTCTGTCGTTCTTGATTCGGTCTATACCGATGCAGGAGCTACCGCTCTTGATAATGTGGATGGTGTAGTTAGCGTCAGTCATGATGCTGGTACTATAGTCAATACCGCTGTTGAAGGTAGCTATACGGTCACGTTTACCGCAACTGACCTTGCTGGTAACACTGCAAATATAACCCGTATCGTTAATGTAGTAACTACGATTTCAGATATTAACCCTCCAGTTATTACTCTTAATGGAACAAGCCCTATCTCTGTTGTTCTTGATTCGGTTTATACCGATGCGGGAGCTACTGCTGTTGATGATGTAGATGGTGCCGTTAGCGTTAGTCATGATGCTGATACCGTAGTCAATACCGCTGTTGAAGGTAGTTACACCTTCACTTTTACCGCAACTGATCTTGCTGGCAACACTGCAAATATAACTCGTATTGTCAATGTGACAAATAGCACAGGACCTATCATTACTCTATTTGGAGAAAATTTCGTCAATACACCGCTTAATAGCAATTATTCTGATTCTGGGGCAAGTGCTTTTGATAATGAAGATGGACTTTCAGTCGATGTAATTATAGACGTTTCAGATATTGATATTTTTGTCATGGGTAGCTACATTGTTACTTTTACTGCAACTGATTCAGATAATAACACCACTACTGCAACCCGAACAGTAACAGTAGGAGAAGCTGTTCCTGGAACAGTAAAAATTCTACCTCTTGGTGATTCAATTACTGACAGTATTAACGGTAGAGCAAGTTATAGGCGACC
>CAZHUE010000091.1:3793-10065 GCA_964535875.1 uncultured Methylomarinum sp. | reverse complement strand
GATAAATCTGTTCGCCTGAAAGGCGAAGGTTTTAACCTTGCGAATGGAAAATAAACAGGTATCGTTTTGTATAGCTCTTCTGCTACAGGTTCTTTTAAAATACAAAACTTGTACTTTAGAACCCATACTATATGGTATTTACAGCACCAAATAACATGTGATAATCTTTTAAATCTACTCATGATTCTTTCCTCTTGTTTATGTTATGGGGATAACACTACAAGAGGGATTATGAGTAGGCCAACAGGGCAAACGACATAGCCATCTGCCCAAGCCACCACCTAAGACGGTGGATATACAAAACTGATTATATCCAAACTATTATTATGAGTATTAAAATTCTGGATAATATTAATAAAGGGACTTGAAGATGCTCTAATTAAAGCTGTTACAGCCTTCCGTTGGGAAAAAATATGGCCAGAAAATGGTGGCTTCGGGTTCTGTAGTTGTGCCTAAAGATGGCAAAGATTCTAAATTGGGTTTAACTTGTCGTGAGTTTCAAAAATCATACGGTTGGTGGAAATATCGAAAATGTCTATGGAACGGCTTGTCTACAAGCGATGATGCGTGGAAAAATAGTGAGGATATTTGCTTTTATGCTGTAAAGTTCCACGTTATGGGATGCAGAACGGACCTTGGATAAGCTTCTACGACAAAGCTAACTGATTTCTTGTTTATATAGAAACCATTATCATTAGTTTAATAATTGATGATGTCAGAAAAACAACAATAAAAATTATTGCAATCAACCGAACTAAATCATATTATTAAACTCTAAATTAATAATATGCTAAAGCGAGGTGCGTAATGAATAATAAATTTAACAATCAACGCCGAAATTTTTTAAAAAATACTGGAGTTACTGCGATGGCTGCATCTGCAATCTATCCTTCACTTCTTCGTGCTGATAATTCTGGTGCAATTAATAAGGCTTCAGCTAACTTTCATTCTGATGTTGAAATAGAGTTGACTATGGACGTTATTAAGGTTCCTATCTTTAAAGAGTCTAAAACTCGAGTATGGAAAGTACAAGGCAAAGTTTTGAAAGGTTCACAAGATATTGTTAATAATTTAACAGGAACTTACCTGGCGCCTACTTTGCATTTTCAAAAAGGGCAGAAAGTTAGAATTTATCTAAAAAATAACCTTCCTGCCCAATCTATTCTTCACTGGCATGGACTACATGTACCATCAAAAATGGATGGCAACCCTATGTATGCGATTAATCATGGTGAAACATACATTTATGAATTTGAAATTCTTAATAGGGCTGGAACCTATTGGTATCATTCCCATGCGCATGGCGTTACAGCGAAGCAAGTATATTCAGGTATGGCTGGTTTTTTTATCGTTAGTGACAAAGAAGAACAGGCACTAAACTTACCTAATGGCCAATATGATTTACCCTTAGTTATTCAAGACCGTAGTTTTGACTCGGATAATCAGCTTAGTTATAGCAATCATATGATGCAACGGATGCAAGGGTTTTTGGGCAATCAAATCATGATTAATGGTCAACCTGATTTTGTCTTGCCTGTTGAAAACAGATCTTATCGGTTACGTTTATTAAATGGATCTAATTCAAGGATATACAAATTAGCTTGGGATGATGGTTCTCCAGTGACTGTTATTGGAACCGATGGAGGTCTAATAGAACGCCCAGAAAAAATACCTTACGTTATGTTGGCTCCGGCAGAAAGACGCGAATTGTGGGTGGATTTTAGTAACAAAGCAATAGGGACTGAACTGACCTTGCGAAGTGTTCCATTTGAAGGTGCTTCTATGCATGGAGGAATGATGAGAGGTATGGGCAGAGGTATGATGGGTGGCCGTCGAGGAGGTATGGGCGGCATGATGTCTGGAAATGCATTACCCGCAGGTGGAGATTATCCGGTATTAAAAGTAAAAGTTGTTAAAAAGGCCCAAAGTAATGATTCCTTACCAACTAGCTTAACACCAATAAAATCACTTAAAGTTAGTGATGCGGCTAATTCTGATAACCCTAGAACAATTGCTTTATCAATGGGGCCTATGTCAGCATTATTGAATGGTCGTTCCTATAAAATGAATGATGTCAGACCTGATGAAATCATTCCTGTGAATACCTTACAATTAATGGAATTTGATAACGGTTATAGTGATGGTGGAGGTATGGGAATGATGGATATGCCGCATCCTATGCATTTACATGGAGAACAGTTTCAAATTGTAAAACGGGAAGTAAAACCTGGTTCTAAAGGAACTTATGCTACGGTTTCAAAAGGGTTAGTCGATAGTGGCTGGCATGATACTACCCTTGTTATGCAGGGAGAAAAAATTACTTTTCTAAAACCATTTAATGATTTTAAAGGGTTGTTTATGTATCACTGCCACAATCTTGAACATGAGGATTTAGGTATGATGCGAGATTATTTGATCAAATAGTATAGAAAAGCTAACAGGCAATGATGATTTTAGAAAGTCTCTTGTCATAATGACTTTAGTATGAATATAAAACGATTTTGAAATAAGTACATATGTTGTATGATCTAAATAATAATACACTTAAAACGACTACGACCCGCTTATTGTGAAATTGAGATAATTATTTTTTTGTTAGCTCTAGGGGATACAACGAAATTGGTTTGAAGACAAATGGATTTACAAGAGTTTAAATTGTCGTAAAAATTAAGAAATTTTCTATGTTTTATTTTATTCAAAAACTGAGTATTTTATTGCCCTTAAGCTTTCTTGGCTTACTATTGAGCTTTCTTATCGGATGCTCTCCATCTACCTATTCAGTTCAACCGGTTTCTGATAAAGTCACTCCTTTGCCATCAACAGAGATATTCTTTTATCCTGAAAAGGGACAAAGCAAATCGCTTCAGCAAAGAGACCGGTATGAGTGTTACCTATGGGCAGTAAAAAAATCAGGATTTGATCCTAACCAACCGCAACTAGCACCCCATCAGCGATTCGAAGTGAGAGCCTCGCCGCCCCCAGGTACTGGAGCTGTTGTTGGTGCAGCAACCGGAGCTGTCATTGGTTCAATTAGTTCTTCTCGGCGACGCAGTACAGAAGGATTGGTGTTTGGTGCAATTACTGGAGCAGTGCTTGGTGCTGCAACAGATATTGTAAGGCATCAAGAAGCTAATCGCATACAACGGAAATATAATAAAAAGGATGCAAATCGTTATGCACAACTGGAAATGCAAGCACGTAATTATCGCCGAGCAATGTCAGCCTGTTTAGAAGGGCGTGGATATAGTGTTCAATGAATTTAGGATCAAAAATGAAAAATACGTCAATCAGTTTAATCTTATTGCTGTTAGTTTTTACTCTATTGGGTACTACTTCCGTTTATGCTGATCGTGGTGAGCGACGATTTGGCAATTCAAGCACTAACTTAACACACCGGAGTGGGAAGCCTAATACAAAACGTAACAGATTTGATACTCGCCGGAGCAGGAAGCCAAATGAAAAACATTACAGATTTGATACACGCTTTCGACATGATCGTCATTATCCACGGAGAGGGTTTATTACAAATCGCCTACCCTTTAGAAGACCGCCTATTCGTTTTCGTAATCGTGATTATTTTTTTCAAAGGGGCATTTGGTATCGCCCATCGGGTTCTCGTTTTACCGTTGTTATTCCACCGATTGGAATCGTTGTCCCTCATCTACCTTCGTTTTATACGACCCTTTGGGTGGGCAATACTCCCTATTATTACGCAAATAATATTTACTATACTTGGCAGGCGAACAGAAATGGTTATGTTGTAACTGAACCACCTAGGGATCTTATTCAAGAGGAGGAGCCTCCACTAATTGCTGATGAGTTATATATCTATCCTAAAGATGGTCAAAATGAGGAACAGCAAGCTGATGACCGTTATGGTTGTCATCGCTGGAGTGTAAGTCAGACTAATTATGATCCAACGCTACCAGCAGAAAATATTTCGGTAAGTAATCTAAGTCGTAAACGAGAAGATTATCAACGTGCTATGAGAGCTTGTTTAGAAGGAAGAGGATACAGTGTGCGGTGAATATTTAGTTGCTAACGTCCCCTATAAAAATCATGAAATTTTATTTTAAACTCTTTGCCATTTTAATAATTACAAATGCATTTCCAGTTGTAGTCGTTGAACAAGCCTCAAATGATAGGTTAAATGAGGTTGAACATCTCGGTCAACATGTTATGCCCTTTGACTTGAACCAGACACTGCTTTTATTATCATAAAAAATAAAGTTGAAAACAGCTAAAAAAAGCAAAATGATTTATCATAGTGCAAAAAAATATTATTTTTTTCAAACGCCACTATGAACACAATGCCAAAACAATCAGCTGATCGCAACTTTTCATTAATTTTATTATTTGCAGGGACATTATTCATCAGTGCAACATTGATGTTTGTTCTGCAACCTATGTTTGGAAAGGTACTACTCCCTTTACTTGGGGGTTCCCCTGCAGTATGGAACACTTGTATGGTGTTTTATCAGACTATTTTGTTTTTGGGGTATTTATATGCACATTTTTTATCATCTAAATTTAATCCACATCGTCAAATTCAAATTCATGCGCTGGTAGTTGCTATAAGTATTATTGCACTACCTATTGGACTGCCTGAAAATACCTTACCTCCAACTGGTAGTGATCCAACTTTTTGGATAATGTGGACTTTGGTTTTGGCTATTGGTTTACCTTTTTTTGTTGTCTCTACTACTTCACCTTTATTACAAAAATGGTTTGCAGGGGTAGGGCATCATACTAGTAAAGATCCTTATTATCTTTATGCTGCCAGTAACGCAGGTAGCATGATTGCTTTATTAAGTTATCCTTTTCTTTTGGAGCCTAATATCGGTTTGGTCGAGCAGAAAAGTTTCTGGAGTTTTGGCTTTGGTTTTTTATGTTTTTTGGTTGCTGCTTGTGCATTTGCATTATGGCGTAATCAACAAGCAACTACTGATGTTGAAACAACTGAACTTGATAGTAGTGATGAAGAATTATCGTTATCAACTCAACTCCACTGGTTTTCTTTAGCCTTTGTCCCTTCCAGCTTATTATTGGGATTGACTACCTTTATCAGTACGGATGTTGCTTCTGTTCCGTTGTTATGGATTATTCCTTTAACATTGTATTTGCTTACCTTTATTCTTGTTTTTTCTAAATGGGCAGGTAAGATTCATCCCGTTATGGTTTGGTTGCAGCCCGTTGTTTTATTACCATTTATTGCTTATTCCTTTGTAGACCCAGGAGCAATACCTTATTGGCTAAATATTATTATTCATTTAGTTGCTTTTTTCCTGGCGGTGATGGTTTGCCATGGAGAACTAGCTAAAAATCGACCACACACAAAACATTTAACTCATTTTTATCTCATTATGTCCTTTGCCGGCATGATAGGTGGTATGTTCAATACCTTTGTCGCACCGTTTATTTTTAATGCAGTTTATGAATACCCGATTATGATTGTTGCTGCGTTACTGTTAAGACCAGGTTTGCGATCACAAAAGCTGGGTTTACAAGAGTTACTCCCGGTTTTTCTTTTATGTTTGGGATTGGGTATTTATTTTTTTAGTGACAAGCTATCTCAAGAGCTTGTTTATGGTGCAACTAATGGACTTATTTTATTAGCTGGTTTAATTTATGCCTTTCGATCACGCCCAGTTACTTTAGCGTTATTAACGGGTGTTATTTTGTTTTTTGCCCTAGGTATACAAAATCTGATTTCAAATATTATATTTCAAGAACGTAGTTTTTTTGGTGTGTTATCAGTCAGAGAAAGTGTATTGATGGATGAAAATAATCAACCAGAAAAGTACCACGAACTCTATCATGGCACTACTAAACATGGCGCACAAAGACTTGCATATCATTTACAGACTACACCCCAGACATATTTCAGTAGACAAGGTCCAATGGGACAACTATTTAGTGCCTATGATAATCAAAATAGTCATTGGGAGATCGGTGTTGTAGGTTTGGGAGCGGGGGCATTAGCCTGTTATGCAAAAAACAATCAACACTGGGTTCAATACGAGATTGACCCTTTAGTTATTAGTACAGCTAAAAATACTGACTATTTTACCTATTTAAAACGGTGCAGTAAAAACACGACTTTTACAGTAGGCGATGCACGTTTGTCTTTAAACAAAGAAGTCGATCATAAATTTGATTTACTTCTGCTGGATGCATTTAGTTCTGATTCCATCCCTATGCATTTGTTAACCCGTGAAGCGATGGAACTTTATTTTGCCAAGCTTAAACCCAATGGCATATTGGCATTTCAT
>CAZHUE010000091.1:0-3783 GCA_964535875.1 uncultured Methylomarinum sp. | reverse complement strand
GGAGTTAAAAAAGGTTATTTCAGATCATGTAAAATACTTAAAACTTTCTGCATTAATACAAGAATTTAAACCGAAACAAGACTTGCCTTTGGTTTTTGCGACTGATTGGGTGGTGATGGCTAAACAAGCTGAGGCATTGACACCATTACGAAAAAGCCAATCAGGACATTGGCAAAAGCTACCTTTATATTTTGATGTAAAGCCATGGACAGATGACTTTACTAATATTATTGAAATCTGGAAATAAGTATGACACTGACAGTTAAAGAACTTGCCCAACGTTGTAATGCTGAAATACAAGAAGGGAATGAATCTTTAGAGATTACTTCAGCAGCAGATATTATGACTGCAAATGAAAAGCAGGTGACTGTATTAAGTAGTAAGAAATACACAAAATACTTAAAAGATACTAAAGCATCTGCCTGTTTTATATCCAGTCAATTTTCTACCGATGATGCACCTGAAAATTTAATTTTATTAGTATGTGAAGACCCGGAGATTAGTTTTCTACAGGCTGTTAGCGCATTACATCCTATGCCTAAACTGACTAAATCTATTTCCAGACAAGCAGCAATAGCAGAAAATGTCACGCTAGGAAATGATATTCATATCAGTGCTTTTTCCTCACTGGAAGAACATTCATCTATTGGTGATGGCACAGAAATATTTTCTAGTGTCAGTGTTGGTCGTAATGTAACGATTGGTAAAAACTGTCGTATCTATCCCAATGTTGTAATCTATGATAATACTCAAATAGGTGATAATGTTATCATTCATTCTGGAGCTATTATTGCAGCGGATGGCTTTGGCTATAAATATCGTAACAATGAGCATGTTAAAGTGCCTCATGTTGGAAACGTGATTATTGCCGATAATGTAGAAATTGGAGCAAATAGCTGTATAGATAAGGGGGCATTAGGTGCAAGTTTGATTGGTGCAGGAACTAAAATTGATAACCTTGTACAGGTAGGGCACAACATTAAGGTGGGTAGAAATGTCATTATCTGTGGACAAGTGGGTATTTCAGGCTCTTGTACATTAGGTGATGGTGTGATTTTGGCTGGGGGTTCAGCACTTGCTGATCATGTTACAATTGGGCATCAAACTATTGTGATGGCAAGGACAGGTGTTGTTAGCGATATAGAGCCTTGTGCCACAGTTTTTGGAAATCCTGCAAAAGATAAAAAAGTTGCGTGGCGAGAATTAGCTGCGCTGAGTAAATTACCTGAGTTATTTAAGCGATTTAAAAACCTGGATAATCGACTTAAAAAAATTGAAGAAAAATAATTTATTGATACAACTGTCCAAATTGTAATTTGATAGTTACATCAGCAAGTGTTGTCACATGTAATCCATCATGCGCACTAAATATCACAGACTGTCTGTCAGAATGGGAGAAGTTTGAAATTATATCGCTTAGATGTTTGATGCTTTGTTGATCTAAATGAGTAAAAGGTTCGTCTAATAACAACACTTCAGGCTGAAGAGCAAGTGCTCTTGCTAACGCGACTTTTTGAGCTTCCCCACCCGACAGATTAGCTACTTGTCTGTTTGAAAAACCAGAAACCCCAACCAAAGCGAGTGCTTCATCGGCACGTTTTTTTGCTAACTGGATTGGGATAGATCTATACTTTAGTCCCAATAGTACATTTTCAACAACAGTTCCTTTTAAAAGATAAGGTTTTTGTGCGACTAATACAACACGTTTTCTTAAAGACAATAGTGACTGGGTGGTCGAGTTCTTACCTTTAAATAAAATTCGACCTTGTTGTGGGCTTTCCAGAAAAGCCAGTAGTTTTAATAATGTACTTTTGCCTGCACCGTTATTACCTAATAAAGCGGTTACATTGTTGGCTGCAATTTCAAGCTGCTCTATTTCCAGAACAGGTTTTTTGGTATAAGAGAACTTAATATGATTTAGATGGTACAGCATAATCAGTCAATCCCACGCTGTAACTGTTGTAGCCCTATATTGACAAGAAAAGCGATAGCCAACAGTAATATTCCTAAAGCCAAGCCAGACTCAAATTCTCCCTTACTGGTTTCTAACGCTATTGCAGTCGTCATTGTTCGGGTATGACCTTCAATATTCCCACCTAGCATCATGGCAATACCCACCTCACCAATTGCTCTGCCAAATCCCGTCACTAAACCAGCCATCACAGCAAAACGAGTTTCAGTTAATACGCCTTTCACTAACTGCCATTTATTTGCGCCTAAGGAGAGCAGGGTAGGGACTAATCGACTATCTGATGAATGAACAGCCACTATTGTTAAATTAAGAAGAATAGGGGAAATGAGTAAGCATTCCCCAAGAATAATTGCCCATTGGCTATATAATAATCCTAGGTTACCTAATAGGCCTTGGCGGTTTAATAAGCCGTAAAGTAACAAACCAATAACTACTGTGGGTATCGCCATTAGGGTGTTCAAAATTTGCTGTAAGAATTGTTTTCCCGTAAATTTATTTAGAGCAATGAATGTACCTAGTGGAATAGCTAAGGTAGCAGAAATAATGACTGCGGTAAGTGAAATTTTAAGTGAAACCCAAACTACACGCCAAACGATTGGATCAAATTTAAAAATAAGATCTAAAGCAACAGATAAAGAATGAGAAAAAAAATCCAATGAATATTCTCTTTTTATTTTATTGTTTTTGTATTCATGGTATCTGGAAAAAAGAGTTGCTGACCTTTTAGACGGAAACTATTGATGATTGTTTGTCCTTCATAGCTCGTCACAAAGGTAATATATTTTTGTGCGAAATCATATTGAACAGAGGGGTGCTTTTTCGGGTTTACAGCCATCACATGATAGGGGTTGTAGAGAATGGAATCTCCTTCGGATAGAATTTTTAGGGAAACTTTATCAGAGTAGGCAAGTAGTGTGCCTCGGTCAGTTAGTGTGTAGGCTTGCATATCATTAGCCATTTTTAGCACAGACCCCATCCCTTGGCCTACCGCCAAATACCATTCTCCTTCAGGTTGAATACTTGCATTTTTCCATAGTTGTATTTCTTTTTTATGCGTACCTGAGTCATCGCCACGCGAGATAAAAGCAGAGTGATTAGCTGAAATTTTAATTAAGGCCTCAGTTATATTTTTAGTTGATGCAATACCAGCAGGATCATTTTTTGGGCCTACAATCACAAAATCATTATGCATGACAGCGGATCGATCAATAAAATCACCTTGTTTAACATATTTTAATTCTGCTGCAGGTGCGTGGACGAAGACTATATCAACATCACCATTACTCCCAATTTTAAGTGCTTTTCCTGTACCAACAGGAATGATATGCATTTTAATATTATATTTAGCTTCAAATGCCGAGTTTAAGACCTTAAGTAATCCAGAATTTTCGGTGCTGGTGGTTGTAGACACCCTCAAAATATTCTCTGACCAGCCAGATTGAGAAAATATTGTTAAGCTTATGATTAATACGTAGTGTATAAGTTTATTCATTTTAAAATGCCCACTGTCCACGAACTTGAAATAAACTAGGTTCTTCGCCATGTTGTGTGCCACCTCCGTATTTAAAACATTCTTTATTACCTGTATTAATTTCATCCATTAATCTTACACACTGAGCATCATCAACAGTACCATTTTTATGAAGCATTTCGATTAACAAAAGTAATTCTGGCTCTGCCTGAACCTGATGAGTAAAAATTGTACAGATTGCTCCTGCTAAAGTTGTTTTTTTAATTGTCATCTTTATCATTATTCTTTGGCATTGTTAATTTAATATAGCCTCCAACGATCCATTCCATTTTAGCATCAG
>CAZHUE010000090.1:0-10066 GCA_964535875.1 uncultured Methylomarinum sp. | reverse complement strand
CAACTCAATATAAATTCCGCATCCGTGACCGCGTGAAGTATAAGTTGAGCGATTTATAATCAACAAACGTCAGCTTTTAACGACTGACCAATAATGTGCCAACACCTTGGTCGGTGAATAGTTCAAGCAACACGGCATGTTCAACTCTGCCATCTATGATATGTACACTAGAAACGCCTCCTTTTAAGGCATCAGTAGCGCAACGTGTTTTAGGGATCATGCCGCCGGCAATTGTTCCATCAGCGATTAAACGATCAATATCAGTGATTGAAAGGCCAGTCAGGAGCTTATTTTCTTTATCTAAAATGCCCGCAGTATTAGTCAGTAAGAGTAGTTTTTCCGCATTTAAAACCTCTGCAATTTTTCCGGCGACTAAATCAGCATTAATGTTATAAGAATGACCATCATCGCCCACTCCAATAGGAGCGATAACCGGGATAAAGTCACTATGGCAGAGCATATTAACAACCGAAGGGTCTATGCTGCTGACTTCCCCTACATGCCCTAAATCAATGATTTCTGAAGCGTTTAAGTCTTCTGAAATATTTTGTAAATTAATTTTTTTGGCATGGATAAAGTCACCGTCTTTGCCGGTTAATCCTATCGCTTTACCTCCATGGATATTGATCAAGTGGACTATTTCTTTATTGACTTGTCCTCCTAGGACCATTTCAACTATATCCATAGTTTCACTGTCTGTTACTCGCATGCCATCAACAAACTGGGTTGATATGTTAAGTCTTTTCAAAAGATGACCAATTTGCGGGCCGCCACCATGAACTACAATTGGATTAATTCCAACTAGTTTCATGAGTACAATATCGGCTGCAAATCTGTGTTTAAGTTCGTCATCAACCATGGCATTTCCGCCAAATTTGATAACAACAGTTTTGCCTTTAAATTTTTGTATATAAGGTAATGCCTCTATAAGTACATGGGCAATATCGTGAGCAGTATTTTTTTTCATGGCTTATTATACTTTGAGCAGGGAATCTTGTGCTTCTATATCTAAAACAGGTTCTAAGAAAGTCGTAACTGCTTTAAACAAGCCAAGGCATCGCCTCGATTAATATCTGGGATAATAACTAATTCAAGTAGAGTAACTGCAGATAGCCCAAGATGATGATCTTCTATCTCGATAGTGGAACCTTGTGGATTAAAGTTCCATTGCTGACGTAGAATTTCATGAAAAATCTGTCCATTATCTGGTGACCAGCGTAAGACATATTCTTGTGTGCGTTCAGTATTGGCCTCTTCAAATTCCAACCAGATCTGTTCCAGCACTTGTGGCTTATCAAAGAGAAGTCGGATTGTTTGTTTTCCTGATTTAGATGCTCGCCATCCACTGTTACCTTGATTAGTTAGCAAAGCAGACTCAATTGGATATGCAGGGTCTTCAGACGTGATTTCTACTTCCGCGAGTTCTTCTAAGTTTAACCAGTTCTGATCTGGAAAGGTTTTTTGTTTCTGAGCTGGACTGATGATTTTTTTGCGCATGAATTGTATCTCTTGATTTTAATTAAAGAAAAAATTAGCTGAATAGTTCATTATTCTAGGTTAAAGGAATCTAGAGCATTTTTCAACAAAGTAAAATTAAAGTTTTTTTCTAAAGCATTGGTTATTAAATTAATACCAGATTCTCGCTCATCATCCAAATTGATTGTTTGTTGAGAAGTACAGCCAGCCCAATTCAATATAGCCTGACAGGCTTGCGGTTGATCAAAAATACCATGTAAATAAGTTCCCATAATTAAGTTGTCTTCAGAAAAAGCCCCTTCCGATTTTCCAGCAAGAATCATCGCAGGGTTTTTTAATGCCTGCCCCTGGCTTTTTCCTGCATGAATTTCATAGCCTGCCACTGGAATTTGATTGTTAGCTAAAACCCCTTTTATTTTTCGGAGGCATTTTTTTGCATTCAGTGTGGTTGCCATTTCCAGAAAACCTAAACCCATGCTTGAACCTGGCTGGCCTTCAATGCCATTAGGGTCATGGATAGTTTGTCCCAGCATTTGGAATCCTCCGCATAAACCTATCAAGCGACCGCCATAACGTAAATGTTTATTAATAGTCTCTTCCCAGCCTATTTTTTTAAGCCAGGTTAGGTCATCTCTGACAGATTTACTGCCTGGCAGAATAATTAAATCAGAAGCTCCACAATCAAAGGGATCTTTTGTAAATTGTATGTCTACAGCAGAATGGAGGCGTAATGGATCAAAGTCAGTATGGTTACTGATTCTTGGAAAAAGGAGGACAGTAATTTTAAACTCTTTTTCTTTATTGTCTTTATATTGATCAATTGCAACTGCATCCTCAGCATCAAGATAAAGATCGTGCAAGTAGGGTAATACTGCAAATACGGGCTTTCCTGTTCTCTGTTCTAACCAGTCTATGCCCGGTTGTAGTAAAGCAATATCACCTCGAAAACGATTAATCACAAAGCCAATGATTCTTTTTTGTTCTGTCTTTGATAATAATTCCAATGTTCCAACAATGTGTGCAAATAAACCACCTTTATCAATATCTGCAATTAAGATGACTGGGCAATCAACGGCTTCCGCAAACCCCATATTGGCGATATCATCTTCTCGTAAATTAATTTCAGCAGGACTTCCTGCGCCTTCTACAATAATCAGTTGATATTTATTTTTTAGTCGATTATGTGAATCTAAAACAGCTTGCATCGCTATTTTTTTATAATGATGATATTTTTTGGCAGAAAAATTATCTTTTGCTTTGCCATGGATAATCACTTGAGCCGTTTTGTCCGAGTTTGGCTTTAATAGAACCGGGTTCATATCAGTATGAGGGGCAAGACCGCAAGCTGCTGCCTGGACAGCCTGGGCGCGCCCTATCTCACCGCCATCAATGGTAACCGAACTGTTTAATGCCATGTTTTGCGGTTTAAAGGGAACCGTTTGAATTCCTTTTCTATGATAATAACGGCATAAGGCGGTAACTAATGTACTTTTACCTGCATCTGATGTGGTTCCTTGAACCATCAATGTTTGAATGTTTTTTTTTGATTGCATAATTTAAAAAAAGGATTAAATCCTTAGGCCTGTTTCTGCGCTCCATCTGCACGCAACGGACAGCTGCTTGTAACGATCTTGAACAGGTTCCAAAAAAAATGGTTTGTAATTGCAAGATAGCATTATAATAAACTGAATACTTTTCATTGAATTTATTACATGCTTGTCCGTAAAAAGAAGCTTTACATCGTTCTATTGATAGGGATACTTATTTTTGGGAGTTATTTAATTTTTTCCAATAACAAAGTACCTACATTGCCTTTACGTGTTGGTATTTCCCCCTGGCCAGGCTATGAAACACTTTTTTTAGCACGCAGTCTTGGGTATATAGAAAATTCATCTATCCGCTTAGTTGAATTACCCTCAGCATCTGAAGTTATGCATGGAATTAGAAATGAAACATTAGAAATGGCGACTTTGACTCTGGACGAAGCCGTGGTACTACTGGCAACAGGTGTTAAACTCAGCGTTGTTGCTATAATGGGTGTTTCTTCGGGGGGAGGTGCTCTTTTGGCACAATCGCAATATCCATCTTTACAAGATCTAAAAGGGAAACGTATTGGAGTGGAGTCCACGGCGGATGGAACAATAGTTTTAGACGCCGCTCTAGAAAAAACAGAACTGGAATTGCCTGATTTTACACTAGTTTTTTTAACAAAAAAAAAGCTTATACAAGCGTTCATTGAAAAAAAAATTGATGCAATTGTAACCTTTGAGCCTTTTAAATCAGATCTAATCTCTCAAGGTGCTGTGTCTTTGTTCGATAGTAGTCAAATTCCAGGTCGTCTTGTTAGTGTTTTAGTTGTTCGTTCCTCTATTTTGGAAACTCAAACCAGTAATATTTGTTTGCTGGTAAAAGCACAAATTCAAGCCTTGGCTTATTTTAAAACTCATTCCCGGAAAGCATCGAAATTGATGGCTCCAAGACTTCAGTTAGAGGCTGACTATTTTCTTAAAAGCTACAAGGGTATTATCCTTCCTGATTTGCTTGAAAATAGAAAATTATTAAGTCCATCAGAGACGAGTTTATATACTTCTGCCAAGCAACTTATTGATCTTATGCTTGATTACGATTTTCTTAAAAATAGTCCTGACTTGAATTATTTCCTAGATAATCGGTGTGTTGAAGGGAATAACATTGAATAGATTAAAGAATCTACCGATAAAAATATTTCTCCCTCTAGTTATTTTGGCAATATTTTTAATTTTGTTTTTTTCAATGATGAGCTATCAGTATTATGCGCAAATCTCTAATTTGGAGCGTACAAGTATTTCGATGATTAAGCAGCATTTATCAGTTTTACAGGGAGAACTGGAAGAGGAATTTGGTGAATATAATAGTTACGAACATGGAGAAAGAGCCGTCTCAGCATTTGGACTGATGTACGAAACTCGTTCCTTATCAGTAATAGACGAAAATAACGAAATACTTTTAACGACAAATTATAGCTGGAAAAAACAACAGGCAAAAAAAACTATTCCGAATTTTGATATCAACCTGAGTAATGAAACCAGGTTAAAGCAAAAACCTATTGTTTTTCTCACTCAAGATCGCATGAGCATTTATGTGTATTATCCTTTAAGGTTATTACCTAAGATAGGGCAACCAAGCTTTCCAATAATGGGTGTTATTTTTCTTGATTATGATTTAAGCATTGCTCGTGTTGCTATTCTGAATAATAAGTTAACTAAAGGGGGCATTTTTGCAGTTATAGGCTTGTTGTTTATGGGAATGCTAATTTCATTGCTGAATGTATTGTTTGTGCGGCCGATTCAGCATTTGTCTGAAACAACACTTCGGTTAGCTAAGGGGGAGTTAGGAATCCAATTAAATGAATACGGACAGGGGGAATTAGCCGTATTAGGTTCAGCATTTAATAAAATGAGCACACAAATTGATGGTTATATTAATAAAATTCGGCGTAGCGAACGAAATTTATCAATTACCCTTGATTCTATTGGTGATGCGGTTATTGTAACCAATGCATCAGGTAAGATAATCCGTATTAACCCGGTTTCTGCTAAATTAACTGGCTGGTCAGTAGCGGAAGCAGTCGGTAAGCCATTAGATAAAGTGTTTAATATTATCAATTCTGGCACAAGGCAAGCAGCGGATAATCCTGTTTTAAAGGTTCTGGAAACGGGTAAAGTCGTTGGGCTTTCTAACCATACTGCACTTATTGCCCGTGATGGTTCCGAATACCAAATTGCAGACAGCGCAGCACCTATTATAGGGAAATCGGGGAAAATAAAGGGCGTAGTTCTGGTTTTTCGTGATGTAACTGCAGAATACACTTTACAGTCAGCTTTAGCTAAAAGTGAAGCACGATTCAGAAGTCTTGTAGAAAGTAGTTCTGACTGGATTTGGGAAGTTGACTCAAACGGACGATATACTTATGTAAGTCCGCACTGCTTTCAAATACTAGGTTATAAGCCCGAAGAGTTAATAGGTAAAACTCCTTTTGACTTAATGTCTGATGGAGAGGCTACAAGAGTTCAGGGAGAATGTGCTGTTGATATTGTTACTGATCGAACCTTGTCTAATATGGAAAACGTACATCTTCATAAAGAAGGTTATGAGGTTGTTTTGGAGACAAATAGTGTTCCGTATTTTGATTCTAATAATAAACTTTTAGGTTATCGAGGAGTAGATAGAGATATTACAAAACGAAAGAGGGAGGAGGAGGAATTACGAATAACCAACCATCGTTATAGAACTTTAATAGATTATGCGCCAGAAGCTATGACAATCTTTGACCAAGATAAGATGAGATTTGTAGATGCAAATCAAAATACGCTTGATCTGTTTTCTATGAGCCGAGAAGATTTTTTGAAATGTAGCCTTCTTGAAATTAGCCCCTCCTTTCAATCTGACGGAAGTAGAACAGTTGATGTTGTGGGAGAACGCATCAAAGAAATAGACCATGGAGGACAAAGTACTTTTGAATGGTTGCATATGAATGTCCAAGGTAAAGTTTTTCCTTGTGAAATACGCATTGTGAAATTACCTTCAGCGGATGAAAAGCTTATCCGAATCAGTATTATAGATATTTCTGAACGAAAACAGAATGAAGCAGCTTTAGCTGAAAGTGAAAAGCGCTTTAGACAGCTATTTGAAAAAATACCTAATATTGCGGTTCAAGGGTATGACAGTGATCGAAAGGTTATCTTTTGGAATTTAGCCAGTGAAAAACTTTATGGATATAGCAAAGAAGAGGCCTTGGGGATAAAAATTGAAAATTTAATTGTTCCAGATGAGCGGTCAGATCAGCTTTTACCCACATTTGAGCAATGGATTAAAGAGGATAAGCCTATTCCTACCACTGAACATGAATTACAGCATAAAAACGGCTCTAGAATTCCCGTATTCTCAAACCAGATTATGTTGAATAATGCTCAAGGTAAACCAGAGATATATTGTATTGACATTGATTTAAGTGAAAGAAGAAAAGCTCAGGCAGAAATAGAGCAACTTGCTTATTTTGATGTGTTAACGGGTTTGCCTAACCGTCGTTTATTTTTAGATCGGTTAAATGAAGAAATTGCTGTTGCGGAGCGTCATTTGGGTTCTGCTGCAATCTTATATATGGATCTAGATAATTTTAAAACAATTAATGATTCACTAGGTCATGCAGTAGGGGATGAATTATTAATAGAAATTGGCAATCGGATAAAAGATCAAATACGAGGAGAAGATACAGTTTCACGTTTTGGAGGTGATGAATTTGTAGTCTTACTTAAAGAAATTGATAGAAATACAGATACAGCAGGAAACTTGGCTCGGTTAGTTGCAGAAAAAATACAAAAAGCGCTGAGTGAAATTATACAAATTGATCAACATGAGCTATTCATAACATCAAGTATTGGGATCAGTTTGTTTTCAGCAGAAAATTACAGCGCCGTTGATCTTTTGGTGCAGGCGGATACGGCAATGTATAGGGCGAAAGAAGCAGGCCGAAATTGTATTCGTTTCTTTGAGCCAACAATGCAAATAGCGGCTAACACATTGCTTTTATTGGAAAAAGGTTTGCGTTTGGCTCTGTTGCGAGGTGAGTTTTTCTTGCTATATCAGCCTCAAGTTAATCTAGAAGGTACTATTATTGGTGTAGAAGCCTTGTTACGCTGGAATCACCCAAGTCGTGGAACAATTTTGCCAGAAGAATTTATTGCGACTGCAGAGGATAGCCGAATAATTTTGCAGATAGGGGAATGGGTTTTAATGACGGCTTGTCAGCAATTAAAAAAATGGGAACAGTTTTATCAGGATATAGAATTCCATATGGCAGTCAATGTCAGCCCTCATCAGTTTCGGATGACTGATTTTGTAACTCAATTACAAGGTGTTGTTCAACAAACGGGTATCGAGCCTCAACGTCTTGGTTTGGAAGTAACCGAAGGAGTAGTGATTGAAGATATAAAGGACACAGTGAAAAAAATGCATACACTCAAAAAAATGGGTATTCGATTCTCAATTGATGATTTTGGTACGGGATATTCATCATTATCCTCCCTTAAAACATTGCCATTAGACCAACTTAAAATTGATCAATCATTTGTGCGTGATATTTTTTTAGATCCTAATGACGAAACTATTATTGAAACTATTATAACCATGGCACATATCCTGGGAATGGAAGTTATTGCTGAAGGTGTGGAAAATAAGGAGCAAGTCCAGTTTTTGACTGAAAAAGGTTGTAAGATTTTTCAAGGATATTATTTTGATAAACCCTTAATAGCGGAAAAAATTACAGAAAAAATGGTTTCATACGTTCATTAAAATGATGAGCTTGACAATTGTTCTAGCTATTCTAATTGATTTTTTTATAGGTGAACCTAAAAAATACCACCCCTTGGTGGGCTATGGTTACCTAGCTAATAGAGTTGAGACAACATTCCGTAACCCAAACCAGACTGCTGTACAGCAAAACATGATGGGATTAATTGCCTTGATCATCCTTTTGTTTCCTTTTGTTTGTTTCATCTTTTTTATTAGCCAATGGGAAATTATTTCACTATTTTTATCGCCTATCGTTTTATATTTTTGTATCGCAGCCAAAAGTTTAAAACAACATAGCAATCTTGTTATAAAGGCACTTGAAACTGATGACCTAGAGTTGGCAAAAAAAAAGGTAGCGATGATTGTTAGTCGGGAAACCGAAAAAATGACGATTACGGATATTTGTAAAGCCACAATTGAATCAATTCTGGAAAATGGTGCAGATGCAGTTTTTGCACCTATTTTCTGGTTTATCGTGGCAGGACCAACAGGTGCTATTTTATATAGGTTAAGTAATACACTAGATGCAATGTGGGGCTATAAAAACCAGAAATTTATTCATTTTGGATGGGCTGCTGCCCGTTTTGATGATATTTTAAACTGGTTCCCTGCACGCCTTACCGCAGTTAGTTATGCTTTATTAGGCCGGACAACATTGGCATTTACATGTTGGAAAAAACAAGCACAGTTACTGGATAGCCCTAACGCTGGTCCTGTTATGGCTGCAGGTGCGGGCGCACTTGATATACAACTAGGTGGGCCTGCTTGGTATCATGGCAAGCTAAAAAATAAGATTATATTTGGAACAAAAAAAATAACGGGCATTGATGATATAAATAGAGCCAATTCATTAATAACGCAGAGCCTATTTTTATGGGTTTTCATCTTACTTATGATAGATTTTTTAGGGGTATCTTTTGCTTGAGCATGGAGGGCATTTAATTAATGCAGCTGAAAAATACAAGATACCTGTTGAACAATGGATAGATTTATCGACTGGGATAAACCCAAACGGTTGGCCAATTCCTGAAATTCCACTGGCATGTTGGCAACGCTTGCCTGAGTCAGCAGACGGTCTAATCAATGCTGCGAAGGATTATTATCAGTGCCAATCAATCCTGGCTGTGGCAGGTTCTCAAGCAGCAATTCAAATATTACCTCAGTTACGATCTAAATCAAAAGTAGGTGTATTGCCGCTTGCTTATGCAGAACATGGCTATAGCTGGAAAAAAGCAGGCCACGAGATAATTAAGCTGTCGGAAGAAACCATAGGCGATCAGTTAGACTTATTAGATGTTTTAATTTTAATTAATCCGAATAACCCAACAACACAACGGTTTAGTAAGGATCAATTGCTTAATTGGCATAAAAAAATACAGCAGCGTAATGGTTGGCTTATTGTTGATGAAGCCTTTATAGATACCACGCCTGAAGAAAGTCTTTGTCGTTATCCTGCGCGAGATGGCCTAATTATTTTAAGATCAGTAGGAAAGTTTTTTGGGCTGGCAGGTATACGCTGTGGTTTTGTTATTGGACAAGAAAAACTTTTAACAAGAATAAATGAAGTTTTAGGTCCTTGGGCGATTAGTCATCCAAGTCGTTATGTTGCAACTGCTGCTCTAATTGATAGGCAGTGGCAACAACGAACTCTATACGATTTAAAAAAACAATCTGACAGACTGGTTTTATTATTAACAAAATATGGCTTAAAACCTGATGGGCAAACGGATTTATTTGTTTGGCTTAAAACACCAGAAGCAAAGAAAATTCATCAAGCTTTAGCAGAACAAGGAGTTTTAACTCGATTATTTGACCATCCTTCTAGTTTACGTTATGGTTTACCCCAAAATGAACAGCAATGGTGTCAGTTTGATAAAGCACTGCTCAGTCTGTTCACCACGGATGGTGTGTAAGATTTCGAGTATAGGGCACACCTCTATTAATTGATAAATGGAATATTGAGTCAAAATATTCAATCTCTGCGTTGAAATATTTCACAATAGCATTGGTTAAACGGACATTTTTTGGAAGTGCTATGGAACCAGTATTTTGAGCTAGAAACCGTGACCCAACTGATATTCTCGTTAATAGCAGTGAGTCGCGCGACCATGCGAAATATAATACAGTAAGGTACTTTAACTAAATGAACACATTAATCTTATTAACGACTTTAACCAGTAGCCAACTGGCTGATATAAAAATTGTAGCTGATGAGCTTCGTGAACGTAAAAAAATAGGGCATTGTTAATTTAATATAGCC
>CAZHUE010000089.1:0-10138 GCA_964535875.1 uncultured Methylomarinum sp. | reverse complement strand
GGGCGCATAGCAAGCTATGTAACCGAAGTTGCAACGCAGAAGACAGGCAAAAAGACAAGTAATACTGGTGGGTTATTTATTGCGAGTTGCCTTAGTAGGTGGGACTAATGGCTTTATCGTTAACCCAACACTTTTATCATACTTTGATGTTGGGTTGCCAAAAAGACGGTTGCCCAACCTACGGATAACCTCTTAATGGCTGTGATTTCTGGACCACTAACGAAATCAGTAAATCCTAACAAATTCTATATTCGCGGCGGCCAAGCAAAAGAAAAATCTTCCCTATCCAATGTTAAATTAGGGTTATATGCTGGGTCAACTAACAACTTTTCGCCCCACCGCTGTTGCATATAATTGATCTCTTGAGTAAAACGAGCTTGTTTCTCCGGCGTATTTTCATAGCCGCGAGTTGCTGATTCATAATGATACATTTCTGCATAGGGCGTCCATACATTAAGAAACCCCTGCTCTTTTATTCGCAAACAAAAATCTACATCATTAAAGGCAATAGGAAGGTTTTTTTCATCTAAACCACCTACAGCATCATAAACTTCTCTCCTGACTACCAAACAGGCTGCTGTGACCGCTGTTAAATTTTGAACCAACAATAATCGACCACAAACCCCTGGGCTATCCCGTGGAAAATGTTTATGTGAATGCCCTGCAACGCCACCTAAACCCACGATTACTCCAGCATGTTGAATGGTATCATTCAGATAATATAGCTTGGCACCCACTGCACCCACTTCCGAATGTTGTGCAAAACTAACCATTTCACCTAGCCAGTCCCCATTAATGACTTCCAAATCATTGTTTAATAATGCAATCATTTCTCCTTTTGTATGCAATACTGCTTTATTGTTCAAAGCTGAATAATTAAACGGACTTTCATCTCTGATGACCGTAACCCTATTATCATTTTGCAAACGTTGTAAATAACGAAGCGTGACAAAGTCATCACTTCCATTATCAATAATGATTAACTCATAATTAGTATATTGAGTTTTAGCAAAAATACTCTCAACACATCGGTATAATAAATTAAACCCATTACGCGTGGGGATCACAATACTAACTAATGGCAGCTCACCGGGTAATAAATAGCGTACTCGCAAAGCACCAAGTAATTGCTCATGCTTAGCCACCTCCGCAGGTCGCTGCTTATTCTTTAAAGTATTTACAACTACTTTAGCAATTTGTTCTTCAGCATAAGGTTTTTCATGTATACCATGAGCGGTACTACCTTCCACAGCTCTCCAATGATATAAAATACGTGGAATATGTATAATCTGCTCATTATTCAACTGTGCACTATACCGAAGAGCCAAATCATAATCCTGAGCCCCATCAAAACTGGGATCAAAACCACCCAGGTCAAGTACTTTTTTAGTTCTATAAACCCCCAAATGACAGATAAAATTATGTGATAAAAATAATTCCGGATTCCAGTCTGGTTTAAAATAAGGCGCGTAACGCTGCCCTTGCAAATTCATTTTATCTTCATCGGAATAAATCAACTGCACATCAGGATACTGCTTAATCGTCTTTACCACCCAATATAATGCATCAGGCGTTAGTAAATCATCATGATCCATTAAGGCAACGAAATCTGCATCCACCAAAGCTAAAGCACTATTAGATGCCTCGGAAATATGACCATTTTGTTCACGAAAAATAATTTTTACTCGACTATCCTGTTGACTAAATGCTTGCAATACTTCACGGACATAAGGCTTTGTTGATGCATCATCAGCAATACATAACTCTAAATTAGGATAAATTTGATTTAGCACTGACTTAATCGCGCTTTCCAAACAAGACTGCTCTGGATTATAAACAGGCATCACAATAGCTATTTTAGGTGCATCCTGCCAAGTAGCTATTTCACTCTCAATTTTACGAACTTGCTCAATACTTATGCCTCCATATTGTGCGATCCAAGCCTTATAATCATTTCCTTTATCAGCTACTTCCTCTTGTACATCTAAAGTAAGGTCATTAATATTTTCTGACTGCCTGCCAAGCATGCTCTTGGTTTTTATCGAAAAATCTTTAGCGCCTCGCACCAATCGATAGCTTAGTTTATTGTGTACTCTCTCTAAAACTTGCTCTAACCTTTGCCTATCAGCATATGAATCTTGTAGCTGCTGCTCCAGTTTTTCAACCTGTATTTTTAAGGCACTATTATCAATCTTTTTATTATCATAATCTTTTGAAAGATCAAATAAAAAATCATCAATAATATTTACAGTTGCACGCCATTGAGCTATTTCATTTTTATAATTTTTATTATGTGTTTGCTCTGTTTCAATTATTTTTTTCTGCCCTTTTATGCATTCAACTTTCTCATTAATTATTTCTCTTAATTCACCATAAAAAACATTCGTTTTTACTAAGGGTTTAGATTCTAATGGTTTTGGCAAATCCTGAAGCAAATCAGATGCTACTGGTCGTGCTTCAACAATATACTGATAAGCAACTGCTTCAGGCCCATGAAATGTCTTTAACGCATCATCAGAGGCAATCAGACCCACATTAGCCAAATGCTCAACAATGACTTCATCTGCCAAATCACGACTAGTATAGGCTATATCACTACAAGCGTAACCGGCCTTCATTAACATACCTATCAGCCCATCACGGGTATAAAAATGTAAATGCGTATCATCCATTAAACCAAGAGATTCATAATCAAAGTGCCCTTGCAGTAACTCCAAACGAATAGAACCATGAGCTATATTAGGTACAGAAGCTAATAAACGGCTTTCACTATGTAAAAAAGGCTTTAATGCTGACAACACAGTAATTGGAGACTTTAAATGCTCCAGTACATCTGCACACAGTATGACATCAAATGTTAATCCTTTGATCTCATTCAACCAATCATCTTTATCCAGATCTGCAACAATTACTTTCGAGCAAAAAGATGTCGCATGCTCTAACGCCTCTTGATCCAGATCAACGCCGACCACATTACAAGCAAGTTCTTCTTGTAAAAATTTTGATAAATAACCAAAGGAACAACCTAGTTCTAATACTCTCTCTCCTGGTTTTACACGACTGGCCAAACCAGTTAAGGAATTATTTTTTTCAGCAGTATCTAAAGTAAAACCGTACTTGTATTTGTTTTCACTCATGTTAATTAGTCATCAATAATATAAAAATTGACCATAAAATATTAATTCCTTAATTTATACTTTGAACCTAAATAAATCAGTTGAGCACGGATTTTGTGGAAATCTGGGTGAGGTAGAAAATAGCTCCTGCATTTTCGACATTCAGCACATCCATGTACTTCAAAGACAAAGAGTAGCTCGAAGATAATGGCCATAGTCCTTATTGAGAGCTATTCTGCCGAATTTTTCGTCCAGATTTTTCACAAAAACGTGAAGCGAAAATAGAACCACCCATTTGGTGAGTAGTAGAAAACTGGATTAAACATATTATTTAGCAAGTTAAAGAAAAATTTAGCGTTCAACTGATTTATTTAGGTTGAACTGTATCAAGAGAATGTGCGGGTTGGGCTAACGTCTTTATCGTTAACCCAACATTTTTAGCATACATTTATGTTGGGTTGCCAAACAGACGGCAGCCCAACCTACATAGAATAATATATGACCGCGTGAAGTATAACTTTAAACTGATAAAAAATTTATTATTTTTCTAAGTGCCAGTATTGCTCTAAATTTAGGCGACCACTTTAAGGGTCGAGCCATTACGGCAATGGTGTCTCCCCAATCATCACTATCATCCTCAGAATAACCTTTTCTATCCCACTGCGTTTCAACGTGTAATAGCTCAAGCCCTGCATATTTTGCCAGTGCGCGAAAAGCATCAGGGTAAAATCGCCAACAATCGACAGGGTATCGATGTTCATAACCACGCGAAGGCGCAATAATACAGATTAAACCACCCGGCTTTACTACTCTGGCAATCTCGTCAATCAGTACCCAGAAGAACTCCACATGCTCAAAAGCCTGCCCTGAAATAACAACATCCTGAGACTTTGACTTTATTTCTTTCCATAAATAAGGGTTTTGTAAAACAATATCGACATTTTTTCCTGCTTCCATATCAATGCCTTGATAATGCCAGTAAGAATCAGCAAAAAAAGTTTTATAACTACCATTGACATCAAAGCTGCCTAAATCTAATATTTTCCTGTCAACTCCTTTAAAATCAGCTAAATATTCGCTGACAAACCAAGCCATTTTATCTAAAGAACTTTTATGCATACACCCTCTTTACTGCCGCATCATTGGTAACGCCTGCCACAACCACCACTGCTCAGGAAAAGCACGTATTTGCGTTTCCAACAAACTGACCAATTGAATCATAATCTCTTGCTCCGTCAAGTGCTTAACCTCAACAGGTTGATAAAATTGTGCACATAGACCTGATCTTGACTCAAAAACATAAAAAGGCACAATAAGCGCATTATTTTTTTTCGCAACTCTCGCCGGCCCCAAAGGAAAACGAGCCATTCCACCTAAAAAAGGTAAATTAATGCATCCATTTTTATCACCTTCATAAGGAACATCAATAAACAGAGCCATGACATTCTCTTTTAGAGCTCGAAAAATAGGCCTTGCTGAATCACCTTCTACTAAAAATGGCCCACCAAAATATTCCTGTAACCAGACCAGTTTTTTTAATCTGTACTGATACTCTGCTTCTGGCAACCCCTGTTCATTTGTATCACCACCGTCGCGAGTAATGGTTCCCACAGAAACACCTTGAGACTTCATCGCAACACCCGCCATCCAAAAACGACCAAAATGACCACTGCTAATAATAACATGTCGTCCTGCTTGACGCGCATCAGAAACGTAATGAAAGTTTTTCATCTGAACTAAACTATCTACTTGCCGTTGTGACTTGCAGGTTCTAAAAAACCAGGTATCCAGACCATCACGATCAATCATACAGAAAAAATAATCTGCTGCTCGCGCTAATTCATCATCTTGTTTATCCGGAAAAACTAACTTCATTTGCGCAACAATTGCAGCTCTCTCTCCAGCATATTGATTAAGTAACAACCGTGCATACAAGCTAACTAAACGATAAGCTATTGATTGAGGCAAGTGGGCTAACAAAGGCATCAAAACCTGATACTTAAAACGCAAACTCATTCTGGTGCTTTCCACTGATGTTTTAAATAAGCCATGCCAACTTCTGTATTTGGCTGTTTCACTCTAAAGTCACAACAACTTTGCATGGAATCATAAATATGAGCACTAGTGTTATCAATTAACCAAATTTCCAGGCTATATTGACCAGACAATAAATTTAACTCAGGAATTTCATACACTACACCCAGCTGGTTTTCATCCTTCATAGAATATAATGAAACACCATCAACAGCAGTACTTACTCCAAAACATTGCACACCATCATTTCGTTTAATCACAATACCGACATGAACATCTTCAAGAGCCAAACTGCTCTGCTTTTCCACCAACACGATTACCTGAAAACAATCGCCTGTTCTATAAATAGCCAAGCCGCCTTCATTAAACTTTGTGTTTAACAAACTTGCTGATAATAAATAAGCAGTTAATTGCTGGCCACCAATCTTCTCTTGCTTAACCACCACCGACGGAGATGAATCAGAAACAGCTACTGAAACGCTGTTTTGCATCCTCACATGATCATAATATTGGTCAATCACTTCACCACTGTCACCTAGTGCCTGAACTTCCCCTTTATTTAGCCAAATTGCGCGTTTACATAACTCTTTAACATGATAAAGATTATGTGAACAAAAGACCAAGGCCTTTCCCTGATCCCTGAACGACATCATTCTGTCCATACTTTTTTTCTGAAAATGTTGATCACCGACTGATAACGCCTCATCTACCACAAGCACATCAGGGTCAACTGAAGTGACAACAGAAAAGGCCAGACGCATAAACATGCCTGACGAATAACTTTTAATCGGTTGATGAATAAAATCTTTCAGCTCAGAAAAATCTATGATTTCATCTACCTTATCAGCAATTTGACGCGCATCTAGCCCTAACACTGCACAACCTAAATGAATATTTTCCAAACCCGTAAAATCATGATGAAACCCTGATCCCAGCTCTAAAATTGCAGACACTCGCCCATTAATTGTCAACTCACCTTCAGTTGGTTGCATCGTCCCAGCCAACAATTTTAATAAAGTACTTTTACCTGCTCCATTATCGCCAACTACTCCCAGCACTTCACCACCTTCACAACGGAAACTAACTTCCTTTAGTGCCCAAAATTCCTTATGGTATTGCCGCCTAAATAACATTTCCTTTAAGCTATCTGTGGGCTTTGAATATTGCCGATAAACTCGACTTAAATTATTGGCAATTAAGGCACTCACACAAACTCCTTAGCCCGTTCTATTGTTTTGTTAAAAAAATATAAGCCACAGACTAGTGCTACTACCGAAAACCCTGCAACATATAAAATTTCAATTCCTGGCAACTCACCCCTTATTATCACTGCACGATAAGCATCCACCAAATGAAATAGCGGGTTTAAATCATTTATAGATCTAAACTTTTCAGGCACCATTTCTACCGGATAAAAAATCGGCGTGAGAAACATAAGCATGGTGAGTATCAAACCTAAAGCCTGACGTAAATCCTGAATAAAAACGGATAAAGTTGCCAGCACATAACCAATTGCAATACTTAAACATAACCTTATCAACACCAACAGTGGTAGTATTAATAAAAAATACGAGACTTGTTTTAACAAAATAAACGCGGCTATTACAATAATGATTAAAGCAATGACTTCTGTTACCACTGTTGCCAGCATTGACACTAAAGGCAATAAGACTGGGGGTAATGTAGACTTGTGTAATAAAGAACTATTAGTAAAAAGGGAATGACTAGCGGTCAATAACGCTTCCTGGAAAGCAAGGAAAGGCATCATTCCAGCCATTAAGTATAAGGCAAAATGATATGAATTACCCATCCCGGGAATTCTTACTTTCATAATGACGGAAAATACAAAAGAATACACTATCACCATAATCAAAGGTTGTAGGCACAACCAGAACACACCGATAAAAGTTCCTTTGTATCGACTGGATAACTCACGCGAAATCAGCAAGCGCAATGCATGGATGTGGGTAGAAAAGCCTTTTACACTATTCAAAAAAATTCCAGTAAACTCATAAAAGGTTAAGAATAATTATAAAGAAATATTGTAACTATTATACCTTTTCCAACTAACTCTCTCCAACAAGAAACTGAATTGGGGTGCGATTAAAAGTGAAGTAAGCGAAAGTATTTTTCATTTTTTCTTGTGCCGCAATATTAAAAATTAACTTGCCAACCTACGTTTTTTGATTTGCTTGCTCTGCTTTATATTTTTGTACACTTTCCAAGTTAGCTTTATATGTTTCAACCACTTTTTCTATTCCTGAAGCGTTTAGTCCACCATCATCCCCAGCAGCAGTATAGGTTGCGTATAAACATGAAGCCGACATGAGTGATGCATTAACCATATTAATAGGTTTGCCCTCATCTTTCATTTGATTTGCTAACTTTACAAACCGAGCGACTAACTCATTATATTCACGCATATCATTTTCACTCACTTCTACACTCCTTTTTTTAATCACTATTCTATTTCTACCAGGGATAAGGACACTACCATTAAGTTAAGAAAGACTTCTCTTTTTGTAGGGTGCTTTCTAAGCACCAATGTTCTGTATGCAGCGTTCTTGGTGCATAAAATGCACCCTACAAAATTCAACTTTGCTTAACTTAATGGCAGTGGCGTAGCAGGCTACGTAACTATTTTACTACCTTTTCTATGGAGCCTAAAGGCAAGTCAAAATGCGGAAGTTATTAAATCTTCAGTCCTAAGAGGGATTAGGTTAAGTAATGTTGGGCGTGCGATAGCATTTCCGACAAGCTTTTGAGAATGGTGGACGCTATGGCTCATCTCTATGGTTAACCCAACTATGTAGCGATAGCAGTGTTGGGTTGCCAAAAAAACGGCAGCCCAACCTACACTTTTAATCTTATCCGCTGGCAGGGTATTATTTTTTCCCTAAAGCTTCCATTTCCTTTAATTTTTTTTCTAAATACTGATCAATTTCTTTATCATTAAATTGCATTTTATTATCTTTGATCATTTTTTCAAAATATTCATCACGTCTATTAGTGATAAAATCACTTCTTATCTTTCCAATAATAACTGGTTTTGCTTCTTCAAAACTCTTGATGCCAGCAGGGTAATGTTGGTTTAATTTTATCAAATGATAACCAAACTCTGTTTTAACAGGCTGACTGATTTCACCTTTTTTCAAATTAAATGCTACATCTGAAAATTCATTAACCAGCTGTGTGCGAGTCATTTTTCCCAGATGGCCTTGATTCTCCTTAACTGAGGGGTCTTCAGAATATTTAACTGCCAATGCTTTAAAGTCACTGTTATTTTTTATTTCAGCTCTTATTTCATTAATGCGTGCTAATACTTCTGTTTCTTTTTTATCTTTTAAAGACAGGATAATGTGTGACACATCAACCCGCTCTTCTGTCTTATACTCCTGCTTATGCGTGTTATAGTAAACTTTGGCTAAGGGTTCAAAATCAGGTAAGTTTTCGTTCGCCAGTTGCTTTAATTTCAAACTATAATAAAACTTATCAATAATCTCTTGTAGTTTTAATTTGTCCTTTTCATCTTTTAACAAGCCTTCTTGTCTGGCTTGCTCAGCCATCACCTTAATCAAATAAAGGTTTTTTAATTGTTTTTTAACACCAGGCTTATTTTTTAAGAAAACCTTCAGGTTTTTTTCTGGCGCGCTTTCCATATCCAGATATATTTCCAGGTTCTTTGACTGCACCTTATGACCTGCATTATCTTCAACTAGTGCAGCATTTGCTGTGCTTATTATACAAAAAACAATTAAAAATACCTTATAAAACATATTTTTACCTTTTCTTTAGCCATAAAAAAAGGCAGACTTTCGCCTGCCTTCCTTTTAAATAGAAATTTAAAATTTCTTAATTTCTAACTACCACCATTACCTCTTGCTCTAGTAAATGAATGAGGTATGGTTTCACCCACATCTTTACCATCAATACCTACATTACCACGTACTGCTGCGAAACCTAAAGTAGGCACACCTAGTTGAGCGTTAGCAGGATCAGTTGACCAACCACCGACAGCAGCATATGTACCTATGTCATAAGTCTCTGCCAGTTGTAGTCTTGCCCAACCACTAATAAACCCAGCTTCCATTGTGAATGGATCAGCAAACTTAGAGCCTAAAACTGCTTGAGAATCGCCTTCTGCAGGAGCGAAAGTTAAAATATTAACTTCTCTCTCAAGAATAACGTCAGTTGACGCTGCCCCTACCACAGGTGAGAAACCAGATGTGCTAACAGTTACAGGCTGTTGCTCTTCACGATCCCAAAATGCATCACTGCTTTGATATTTTACATCATCCTTAGCTGATGTTTCTTTAAACTTATCAACCGGATGTTCTTCAGTAATTGGTAAATTATCATAAACAAAGTTATTAAAGATACCATGTTTACGCATTGGGAAGGTAACCACCCAGTCAGTTGCCGCATCGAAAGCAGGATCTATAAAATATTCATTACTTATTTCTGTTGCTGCCAACGCATGTGCAATTGGAAATGGGTTTAATCCTGATGCCACTCCAGTTGTATCATTTGTACGAAAAGCACTTGGATCAGATAAGCCCCAATCTGCAACAGTATGAGTCCATGTTGTTGTTAGCAATGCTGTTGCATTATCCGACATTACTTCAGATGTCAATACATTACCTGATGCCAACGACGGAAGAAGGAAATATGCAGGATCATCAGGTAGATAATACTGTGCGCCTGTAGCAGCATCGGCACCTTCATTGACAGCATAATTAACTAAAGCCACTGGATCTGCAACAAAAGCAGCGCCATTCGCTATATCAAGAAGGATTGAGCTACCTTGTAAGCCACCTGTTGGTGTTAAAAACCCTAAAGGAGAAATGACATCAGCATGATAGTCCGTATTAGCCGTACCCGGACCCGATCTAGCTCCACCTCTAGTCCATATACCATTCTCTAATGCTTTTGAAATTACACTACAGTCACCTGGAACACCTGTTGTACCATGATCAAGACCTGCATGG
>CAZHUE010000088.1:7774-10194 GCA_964535875.1 uncultured Methylomarinum sp. | reverse complement strand
AGAAGTGCCAATAAAACAGTTATACTTCGCACGGTCACGGATGCGCTTTTCTATCGGTTGATTTTTGCCGATAGACTGCGTTACTGAAAGCCAGCTATGCCCCATTTCAGTGCCTTGCTATCGACAAAAATCAACTCGCTATAAATCCGCATCCGTGACCGCGCAAAGTATACGTGTTCTAAGCTTTTAACATAAATCAACAATAAAGAGTTCGCCCACCATCGACAGAAATAATTTGTCCGGTAATATAATTTGCATCAGTAACTAAAAACCGAATTGCTTTTACAACATCCTCCGGCTCTCCACTTCGGGACAATGCAACTCGTTGCAGAGTTTTGACCTTATCTTGCTCAGTACTGTTACTCTCTGGCCATAAAATAACACCTGGAGAAATGCCGTTAACACGAACTTTGGGTGCCAACTCTTTTGCTAAAACTTTAGTTAAAGCAGCTAAACCAGCTTTAGAAATACTATATACAGGATAAGCCTTTAACCCACGTTCTGAATGAATATCTATAATATTAATGATACAACCATTTTTGTTTGCCAGTGTCTTTGATAATGCTTGAGATAAAAAAAACGGCGCCTTTAAATTGCAGCCTAATAATTCATCCCAATTCTCCTCCAAAACATTATCAACTACTTGAGGATAAAAAGCTGACGCATTATTTATAAGCACGTCCAATCCATCCCAAGCTAATTCTGCTTTTTTGGCAAGCATTTTTAACTCATCCATCTTCAGCAAATCTGCTTGTATTAATTTTATTGAATCAGGTCTAATTTCATTAAGTTCGTTAAAAATAGTTAATGCATCTTGTTTTGATGATCTATAGTGAAGGATAACATTCCACCCCTCACTATGTAGTATTCTCGCGCATGAAGCACCTATCCGTTTTGCAGCCCCTGTAATTAACACATTTTTATTCATTTTAGAAAGACTTGCTTTGTACGATCACCTTTGTAAATCTAATAGCAAATTGAGCGAATACAGAAAACCGAAGCTTGTCGACAAAAAAAGAATAGCATCCTGTCATCAAGCTATTTCATCGTAGAGATATGATAAGAAACAGCCTTAATTTCTTTTTCCGTCATTTTTTTCGCGATCATATGCATCATATTATCTGGAACGTTACTCCGACCACCGTCTTTAAAATCTGTCAGTGTCTTCATTAAGTAATCTGCATGCTGGCGTCGAAGAGCTGGAAATGACGCAGGTTTATTACCTTCTCCAAGTGGGCCATGACATGCAATACAAGCGGAAACCTTTCTTTTTAGATCACCATTACGGTACAAATCTCCACCTAAGGCCAATAACCCTTTTAACTCATCAGCCATTTCTTCCGTAGTTTTTTCAGGATTTCCATCCTCATCATCCTCTGAATATAAAACAGGCTTTTCATTCGCTGTTATTTTTTGTTTAGCATAAAAAGCTGCTATATCCTCTATATCTTCATCATCCAGCCCCATTGCCAAAGGCACCATTGTAGGGGAATTTCTTGTGCCATCTTTGAAAGCATGTAATTGTTTAACTAGATAACCTGCATGTTGACCCGCTAATTTAGGAAACGTCCCTGCCATGCTATTTCCATCATCTCCATGACACCCGCCACAACTAGCTGCTTTTTCTTTACCATCCGCAACATTTCCTTCTGCATGGACAAGAACAGGAATAGCTAAAAATGAGAGTGAAATTGAAAGAGCCAACAGTTTTTTTATCATCAGATTCCCCTATAGAAGTATATCTTTAATTAAGACCGACTAAGCAGCCAGGCTATATAATAACAAGATTCTACTCTATTTAACCTTTTCACGCGAGACCTCAATGAATTCAGTTTATCATCAGGCCAAATTTATGCTGAGCGCATCAAAACTTAGCGAAGCCCCTGAAGACCAAGGCAGAGAAGTGGCCTTTGCCGGTCGTTCTAATGCAGGAAAATCCAGTGCAATAAACACCTTAACCCGACAAAATAGCTTGGCCCGAATAAGTAAAACTCCGGGCCGAACCCAACTACTCAATTTTTTTGAGATAGATACAACACGGAAAATTGTTGATTTACCGGGCTATGGGTATGCCAAAGTACCTTTGGCGATCAAAAAACAATGGCATCAAATGATGGAAAGTTATCTCCATAAACGCAATGCCTTATGCGGCATTATTTTAATGATGGATATACGCCATCCACTAACAGATTTTGATATGCAAATGATTGAATGGTGCGAACATACCCAGTTGCCCTTACACATTCTTTTAACTAAATCCGATAAACTGAATTATGGTGCGGCAAAAAACACCTTATTTAAAGTACAAAGAGAATTATCAGACATTGACGTGAATGTTACCTTGCAACTATTTTCATCTCTAAAGAAAACAGGAATTGATGATGCTCACCAAATACTTGACCAGTGGCTTGGCTTTAGTT
>CAZHUE010000088.1:0-7674 GCA_964535875.1 uncultured Methylomarinum sp. | reverse complement strand
ACCCACACCAATATCAACGATTAAAGGCACATCTAATTCAGCAGCAGAACACATGACATTTCTGATAGAATCAGAAAAATTTTCTGTCTGCTGCTCAGCAACTTCAAACACTAATTCATCATGAACTTGCATAATCATTTTATTTTTTGAGTTATTTTCTAACAGCCATTTATCCGTATTTATCATCGCTATTTTTATAATATCAGCAGCAGTTCCTTGCATAGGCGCATTAATTGCTGTTCTCTCAGCATATTGCCTGCGTGCAGCATTACGCGATTCAATGTCTGGCAAATAAAGCCTTCGCCCAAACAACGTTTCCACATAACCCTGTTCTTTAGCTAACGTTCGAATAGTCTCCATATATTTTTTAACACCAGGATAACGTGAAAAATATAAATCAATATAAGATTGCGCTTCCTTCCGTGCTATACCAAGTTGCTTCGCAAGCCCAAAAGCAGACATCCCATAAATCAGACCAAAGTTTATTGCTTTAGCAGAACGACGCAAATCAGTAGTCACTTGATCAATAGCAACCCCAAAGACCTCCGCTGCCGTTGCACTATGAATATCAACCCCCTTAGAAAATGCAGTTAACAGACCTTCATCAGAGGACAAATGAGCCATGATGCGTAATTCAATTTGTGAATAATCAGCGGCAACTATCTTAAATCCATCAGGCGCAATAAATGCTTGCCTGATTTTTCTACCCTCAGCAGTGCGAACAGGAATGTTTTGTAAATTTGGATCAGATGACGACAATCTACCTGTCGCTGCCACGGCTTGATGATATGAGGTATGCACTCTATTTGTTTTGGGCTCTACCTGCAAAGGTAACTTATCAGTATAGGTTGATTTCAGTTTGCTCATCCCGCGAAACTCAAGAATCACTTTGGGCAACGGATATTCAATAGCTAATTCTTGCAAGACTGACTCTGCTGTTGAAGGCTGTCCCTTTGGCGTTTTTTTCAGTACGGGTAGTTTTTGCTGATCATACAGAATTTCCTGGATTTGTTTAGGAGAACCTAAATTAAAGACTTTTCCTGCCAAATCATGCGCGTGTTGCTCCATTGCAATTATATGGTTAGCCAGCTCCATACTTTGCTTGGCCAGCATATCCGTATCTATTAACACCCCATTTCTTTCTATTCGTGACAATACTGGAACTAATGGAATCTCGATCTCTTGATACAATTTTTGCAATTTTTTCTGTTTTTTTAACTTTGCAAAAAGTGTCTGATGTAATCTTAAAGTAATATCAGCATCTTCGGCAGCATAAGGACTTGCCTGTTCTATGGGTACTTCTGAAAAAAGAATCTGTTTAACGCCTTTACCCGCAACATCTTCATAGTGAATGGTATCAAGGCCCAAATAAACTTTAGCTAAATCATCCATATTATGCTTAGTCGCTGTGCTATTAAAAACATACGATTCCAGCATCGTGTCATGCTGGATTCCTTGTATTTCTATACCATAATTAGCCAAAACGTTCGCATCATATTTTAGGTTTTGTCCTAATTTAAGTTTATTTGGATCTTCCAACAAAGGCTTAAGGACATTTAATACTTTTTCTCTATCTAACTGAGCAGGCGCAGCAGGATAATCATGAGCTAAAGGCACATAAGCAGCTTTTCCAGCTTCTATTGCAAAGGAGATGCCTACAATTTCTGCCTGTTTGTAGTTTAAGCTTGTTGTCTCTGTATCAAAGGCAAATAGTTCTGCTTGTTTAAGCGTTTTAAGCCATAAGTCAAATTGTTCTTCAGTCAAAATAGTCTCGTATTCTTTTTCAATATCTACCGTTACCACCTTTTTTTCAGATTCTTTATCTTGAATAGTTTCAGTTTTAGGTGCATTTAATATCCTCAACCAAACAGAAAAGCCTAAAGACTCAAGCTGATGCTTAAGCTCTTCATCATCCTGAGCCTGACATTTAAGATCAGACATTGCATAAGGCAAATCAAGATCGCATTTAATCGTTGTTAATTCTCGGGACAAAGGAAGCTGGTCCAGACTTGCACGCAAATTTTCACCTACCTTACCTTTAATTTGATCCGCATTCTCTATAAGGTTATCCAGCGTTTTATAACTTCCCAGCCATTTTGCAGCAGTCTTAGGCCCAACTTTAGGGACCCCGGGAATGTTATCTACCGAATCACCCATCAAGGCTAGGTAATCAATAATTTGATCAGGTACAACTCCAAATTTTTCCATTACCCCGTCAATATCCATCGTAGTGTTTGACATGGTATTTTCCAAAGTAATTTGCTTGGTCACCAGTTGGGCCATATCCTTATCTCCCGTAGAAATAACCACATCAAATCCTTCCTTAACAGCATATTGAGCTAATGCACCCAAAACATCATCTGCCTCTACCCCTGTTTCCATGATCAACGGCAAACCCATTGCTCTAATAAGATTATGTAATGGCTCAATTTGAACTCTTAAGTCATCAGGCATAGGAGGGCGGTTAGCTTTGTATTGATCAAACATTTCATGCCGAAATGTTTTGCCTGGCGCATCAAAGACTACCGTAAAAAAATCTGTCTTGTGGTCAGTTATCAGTTTACGTAACATATTCGCTACACCATAAATTGCATTAGTTGGTTCGCCACTGGAATTTGTTAAAGGTGGAACGGCGTGATAAGCACGGAATAGAAATGATGAACCATCGACTAAAACCAAGTGTTGTTGCGATTTATTGGACATAGTTTTTGTATTTTTCTTTAGGGACGTTAGAACAAAAAGTTTATGAGCACTAATCTTACCAAGAAGATCAATATCAATGTTTTTTAAACACTTGAATTAAAATTATACTAGATATACTTGTTTTATTTAAAATTTACACTACTCTCTCTATATTAAACATAAAGCTTTTAATTCACTGACTATTATTACCCAGTGATTTAGCAACTAAGTCTCTAAACCCCAATTATGCTTACATTTTTCTAACAATTTAGGAATGAACAAAATGAATAAAATACTAATCTTTTTAGCTTTACTATCCTTTAATGTGCTTGCAGCACCCGTCAATATAAATAAAGCTGATGCTAAAACTATTTCAGAATCAATAAAAGGTATCGGCATGAAAAAGGCCAACGCAATTGTAAGATACCGGACTAAAAACGGCCCTTTCAAATCAATTGATGATTTAAGAAATGTAAAAGGTATTGGAGAGAAAACTATCAAAAAAATTGCTGCTGATACAAGCCTTTCTAAATCAAAAAGAAAAAAAGCAAGTGCTACAAAACCTAAACCAACAAACAAGAAAAAGGCAGAAAAAAAGACAAAGAAAACTAAATCAAAAAAAGTAGCAAAAAACTCTAAAAAGAAAGATAAAACATCCAAGAAAAAAACGACTAAGAAATCGGAAGGCAAAAAATCAAAAAAGTAGAAAATTTATTGACACAACCTTAAAATAAGGTCAAAATGCTCAGATAACTAGCGTATTGAGAATCCTACACTAGTTATTTAAAGTCTTAGTCCCCATCGTCTAGAGGCCTAGGACACCGCCCTTTCACGGCGGTAACGGGGGTTCGAACCCCCCTGGGGACGCCATATTAGCTACATACACATACATCTCTGTAGTGTATGTAGCACTTTTATAGAGTCATATCGCTTACCACCCCTCCCTTTACCTCTCTCACGTTTTAATATCAAACATAAAAAATTCTAAATAATAAAACTGAACCAACTCTCTCTGAAAAGCTTTCAAACATTATCCATAACATATCTCATCTAACTCCCCAAAAAAATAATCAGAAAAAATATCTTGCTTCCTTCAACCAAAATATTGTAAATTTATTAAGTTTATAAACTCCCACGGAGAAAATATGCCAAAAGTATTTTTATATTCTTTATTTTCATTAATTTTAACTATTTCAACGACGCAATCCGCAAATGCTGAAGAAGGTATTGCTGCCTATTATTCTGATGTTTTTCAAGGGAAAAAAACGGCTAGTGGCGAACTCTATGATAGAGACAAACTCACTGCTGCTCATAAAACTCTTCCCTATGGTACAAAAGTTAAGGTTATTCACCTTAAAAATGACAAATCTGTTATTGTAACCATTACCGATAGAGGGCCTTTTACAAAAAAACGTATCATTGATTTATCCTATGCTGCCGCTCAAGAAATTGATTTAATTAAAGTTGGTATTAGCAAAGTCAGGCTAGAAATATTAGAATAATAAACAACATCTTTGCATTTAAGCTCTCTCATTATTAAAGCATAAATATTGCGATGAAAACTGAAAATCATACAATTACCATCACTGAAAAAGCCGATATTTCCTCAGTATGGTCAATCCCGGACAACTACAAATCTGTGTTGATTATTGCTCATGGTGCAGGCCGAAATATGAATTCCGAGTTTATCAGCGAAATTCATCAAGGCATTTCTAAAGAAAATATTCTGACCGTTAAATTTAATTTCCCTTATATGGAAGCTGGTTTAAAGGCACCAAATACCCCACATGTTCTTGAAGAAACCTGGCAAAAAGTAATTGATGCTGTTATAGAAAAAACTGAAGTAGCCCGAAAGCAAGTTTTCCTTTCCGGTCTAAGCATGGGGGGTAGGTACGCAACTATTCTGGCCTCTAAAGAAGACTTATATGCTGGAATTATTTTATTTGGGTATCCTCTTCATGCCCCAGGAAAATCTGAGAAGCCTCGCTTTAACCACTTAAAAGTAATTCATGAACCTATGTTATTTTTTCAAGGCACTCGTGATTCATTATGTCACTTAGATACTTTTAAACCCCTACTAGAAACATTATCCCCCAAACCTGTTTTACACATAATTGAAGGTGCGAATCATTCTTTTAAACTTCTTAAACGAGTAGACCGATCCAGACAATCAGTTTTAGAAGAGATTATTGAAGCAAGTATTGAGTGGATAAAAAAAGGGATCAACAAGCAAGATAATACGTTGTAAAAATCATAGTATTAGCCGGTTTTTTTGGAGAACCAACTGTCCACCTGACTGGAATCCAGTACCGTAAAAGTTAAGGATTAACAAAATAATCTCTATAACTCTTTATTTTAGCTTAAAGTTTTATTCAATACTTTACAAACAGGGTAGTTTAATTCTTGAATTTTTTAGAAATACTAGTAAGAGTAATAATTATGAAAAATTAATCTGTTAAATTAGTTTTTTGTGTGAAAATTTGAGTAAACTCATCGTAACCAGATTTTTTTAGCTCTTCAACAGGTATAAATCGTAAAGATGCTGAATTTATGCAGTAGCGCAGTCCTGTTGGCTTAGGGCCATCTTTAAATAAGTGCCCCAGATGAGAGTTGCCATATTTGCTACGAACTTCTGTTCGAGGATAAATCAGTAGATAATCAGTTTTTTCAACAATATGATCTGACTTGATGGGCTGGGTAAAACTAGGCCAGCCTGTTCCAGATTTAAACTTGTCTAATGATGAAAACAAAGGTTCTCCACTCACTATATCAACATAGATACCTTGCCGCTTTTCATCCCAATAAGCGTTATCAAATGCTTTTTCTGTCGCATCGTGCTGCGTAACCTTATATTGCAGGGATGATAACTGCTTGCGTATTTGTTGATCAGAAGGCTTTGTATATTGTGGTGTAATTTTTGTAGGTAATTTTAAATCTTCACCCCAGATTTTAGCCAGATATTGATCACGTCCAGATCGGTAACGATAAAATTTATACTTAACAGGGTGAGTCTTGTAATAATTCTGGTGATGATCTTCAGCTGGGTAAAAATTTTTTAAAGGTATAATTTCTGTGATAATTTCTTTGCTATAGCGGCCTGATTTTTGTAATTGCTGCTTAGATAACTCCGCATCTTTTTGTTGTTGTTCATTATGATAAAAAATAACAGAACGATAGTGTTCCCCACGATCTACAAATTGACCATCAGCATCTGTGGGGTCAATTTGACGCCAGAAGGCCTGTAGCAAATCGTTATAGCTGATAATTTTTGGGTCAAAATAAACCTGTACGCTTTCCACATGGCCAGTTGTGCCAGAAGAAACTTGCTTATAATCCGGGTTTTCTACATGTCCACCACTATAGCCCGAAATAACTTTAGAAACACCAAAGACTTTTTCAAAATCTGACTCCGTACACCAAAAACAACCGCCTGCAAAGGTTGCTAACGATAATTCAGAATTAGAAATTGTTGGTTTATCTGGATTAGATTCAGCACAACCTGTCAATGTTATTATCCCAATTAATAATAGATATTTAATGCTCATTAGCCTTCTCCTAATCAAGATAATAGAATCATTACTTTTTCTTAATGCTTGTATTCTACTGAGTCATTTTTGTTCGTTAAAGTTCGAAATAATTAATTTTCAGAAATCAATTTAACCTCAAATAATGTTCCCTTAACGTCAGTCACTTCAACTTTTGTATCAACCGCACAATCTTCGCCCAATACTGTCCAAATTGAATCATCTGCCTTTATCTTTCCACGCCCATTTTTTATAGGCTCAATCAAAGAAAAGGTTCTGCCAATATACTGAGCTCCACGCTTATTTAGCAAAGGATGGTCTGTTTCAGTATCATTTTTAAAACCATATCGGCGCCAAATAAGGGTTGAAACTATTGATAAGATAGCAAAAATAATTAACTGAATTTCCAAGCTAGTAGAAGGAATTAAAAATAAAACGGTTCCTACAACTAGCCCTGCAACAGATAGCCATAAAAAAAAGAAACCGGGGGCCAGTACTTCTATGCCTAATAAAAACACGGCTAACACCCACCAATACCAAAATACAACATCTAACTCAGCCATTGTTACCCCTTTTTACCCATGGCTTCTTTTGCCAGCTCACTAATACCACCTAATGCACCAATAACACTGCCTGCTTCTAAAGGCATAAGAACTAATTTACTATTATCTGCCATAGCAATTTCTTTTAAGGATTCAACATATTTTTGGGCGACAAAATAATTGATTGCTTGAATATTACCGTTAGCTATTGCCTCTGAAACTACTCTTGTTGCTGTAGCTTCTGCTTCTGCCAAACGTTCCCTAGCTTCTGCATCTCTATAAGCCGCTTCTTTACGTCCTTCTGCATCCAGAATAGCACCTTGTTTTTCGCCTTCGGCACGAAGAATTTCTGCTTGCCTTAAACCTTCCGCTTCGAGAATGGAGGCTCTTTTTTCTCGTTCCGCTTTCATTTGTCTTGCCATTGCATCAACTAGATCTCTTGGCGGGGCAATGTCTTTAATCTCGATTCTTGTTACTTTAAGTCCCCAAGGGCTGGTCGCATCATCGACAACATTTAACAGTCTGGCATTAATTTCGTCTCTTTTTGATAACAGTTCATCCAGATCCATAGATCCCATGACAGTCCTGATATTGGTCATTACCAGGTTAAGAACTGCTATTTCGAGTTGGTTTACCTCATAAGAGGCTTTGGCTGCATCCATAATCTGAAAAAATACCACACCATCCACTGTTACCATGGCATTATCTTTGGTGATAATTTCTTGAGAAGGCACATCTCTAACCTGTTCCATCATGTTAAGTTTATTGCCTATTCTATCAATAATCGGCATGATGATATTTAGACCTGGCGTTAATGTATTGGTATAACGCCCAAAACGTTCCACGGTATATTCCGTACCCTGTGGAACAGATTTAACGCTCATAAATACCATTAAAATGGCAAACCCTAAAATGACTAATGCAAA
>CAZHUE010000087.1:0-10527 GCA_964535875.1 uncultured Methylomarinum sp. | reverse complement strand
ACATCGCTACAATAGAGAGCTACTTCCAAGCATTTAAAAGGTACGATAACACTTATAATATTACCACTACCAACGGAAGATTAGTGAAACAAAAAGACACGATAAAAAGCAAAAATAAGATTTATTAAGTATTGAATTTTTCAATTGTCAAAAAACCAGCTAAAGCACACGTTATATCTTATAAAAGATTCAAATAAAAATATAGGCTATAAATATATACCTTATAGCTTTTCCTATAAAGATAACGACAAATGAAACCAATAATGGTAATTTCAACCAGCCTCCAGCAAAGCATAAACCATCACCTATAACTGGCAACCATGAAAAAAACAAAGTCCAAATTCCCCACTGTTTAACAAACTTAAGTGATTTTTGTTTTTTTTCAGCAAGCAACTCTTCAGTTGGAAATTTTTTGGCTGCCAAATATCCAAGAAACCATGTAGTCAAAGCACCCAAAGTATTTCCTATGGTTGCAATAAGGACTAATTGATCTACATTAATTTTATTTTCTGAAACCATATAAGCTAATACAGCTTCAGAGCCTCCCGGAGCAATCGTTGATGAAATAAACGCGCTAAAAAACAGGCCTAATAAACCCACCGCCTCTTCTTTCATTTTTATTTTCCCATAAAAAAAGCCCCTAAAACCTGTGGTTTAAGGGGCTTTTTGTTAGCTATTAATTATTTAGGTGGTTCAATTGTTTTTTTAGAAGAAACTAAGCCAATTAATTTTTTTATTAAATTAATAATTATCCCTAACCCTTTAGCCAGCGACTCAAAAATACTACTGACAATCTCAGATGGATTCATTCCTTTAAATCTACGTCCTAAAAAAGGTGCGAGCACTAAACCTGCGGCCAACCCAATAATTGTTATACCAGAAATAATAGGTTCTTTTTCTGTTACAACATTCCCATCCTTATCTTTCTTTTTTGTGTCTGGTTTTTTTACCATGACTTCAGCAATACTATTACTATAGTCATCCTGAATAACTTGAGCTGTCACCCCAGGAATACTTGGTAAATCACAACTACCTTTACCTATTTTTAACTGGGCTTTCATCCCCTTTTCCATATGTTGAGAAATATCACAATGGACTAGATAGGTTTTATCATTAGGTGGAAAAATCAAGGTTCCAGAGATCTTTCCTGGCCCTGTTAATTCCATATGAAACATGCCTTTAGGGTATAAATACTTAGGCAAACCATGCATCATAAACTGATGACGAATATTATCATCATTAATAAAGTTAATGGTTAATTTTGTACAAGGTTTAAAATGAAACTCCTGTGTATCAAAAGCAAACATTGTACCTGGGAATTTTTTTGAGTATTTATGTCCTGCATGGACTGTGATTTCCTCAGTTGCAGCAATTTTACTGCACCCTCCAGGCAAGGTATCTGTATTTTGCCCCATGATCATACCGCCATCCATATCCATTAAATGGCCATCACCATGATCCATCATATTTGTATGATCCATGAACTCTTTTTCAGAGTAGGCAGGCGAAGAAACGGCTAATGAAATAGCTATTGTTAGTATTATTTTACGAATCATGACTGCTCTCCTTTTTTAGAAGAAACCATTGCCATGATTTTTTCACGATTTAAAAAGAGTATATAGGCAACAATGCCTAAAAACAAACCTACTATAAAATTACTAACAGAATCATCTGATGTATCTTGATTTGCGTAAAAACTGGCTGGTTTTGGCCCGTCTTCTACCGCCGCTTCTTTACCAGCTGGTGGAGCTTTGTAACCTTTGCCATCAATCTCACCCAGACTATTCCATTCATCAATATTTTGCCAGACGGGTAATTTTCTATCCTGGAATTTTTTTGTAAACATTGGAGAGATATCCTCTCCTATTCCCATGGGTAGTCCTACTTCATTCAAGTATTTTTTATAGACCAAGGCACTGACATTACCACCAGGGTTCATCCCATTCGTTGTAATTCCTTTTTCTCTATGATCATGAAAAATCCAGATTCCCTGTCCATAACTATGTAAACCATCATCTTTAGTACTGATTAAAAGATCATTACGTTGAGCCGGGGCAATATCATAAACATCACGCATTATCTGCGCTTGTGGATTTTGTTTAACACCATCGTAATGAGTGATGGTTCCCTTATGTCCATGTGTATGTAGTGCTAAGGTTTCACCAGCACTATTGAAGACCCTATATTTAATATTTTTATCTGGCTCAGCAACAACAATTGATTCTCTTAGCGTATAGGGAAAAGATCGACCATTCAAAGTATAATAATCTTCAGTTGACTCAGTCATGTCATACTCACGATTCATTTTTTTTGCAATTAATCGAGGATCATTAAATTCTTGAACAATATTGTGCATTTCTTTGTCTATTGCATGGTAATGCAGATCATATTCACTATCATACTCTTCCAAAACTGCCTTGGAAGGATAGCGCACCTGACCAGCACCTACGTTGAAAGTTTGCACATGATTATTAGGGCGGTTTTCTTCAACCACAAACATTCCCACTAAACCCATCGCTAAATGTGAATGAGTCTGTACATGGCAATGGTAGACAAAAGTCCCTGGTTGTCTGGGACGAATTTCGTACGTTTTGCTTTGCCCAGGCAAAACAAATTTATCACTGGTTTGCGGAACACCATCATTCCCTTCACCAGAACTATCAACCCAAGGATGATCCACACCGTGTAAATGAATAGTATGCGGAAAATAATGAGTATTTTCCAAGTGAATCCAAACAGTATCACCCTGTTCGACACGAATAACAGGTGAGGGCGCTCTTAATAAAGGGTTTGCATCAGTACCAACAAAGCTAGTTGTCGCCATTCCACGTGATTTTGGTGCAAATACCCACATAGCTGGCTGTATGCCTGGTGCCATATCAAATGTAGGAACAAATCCTTTAAAATCAGGAGAATGCCCATTTAATTCAGCAACTTCGAGCTTAATAATAATATGATCAGGATCACCGTCTCCATCCATATCATTCTTTTTAATGATCCCATCAGCAGCGTAATATGTATTCATCAATGTTTCCATTGAAATATTATTTGTACCTTTTACTTGTGCTGCAATTTGTGCGGGATTATCCGGGGCACAACGTAAAGATTCTTGCATCTTTACGCCATCTACTGTTTGAGCTAAACGCCACTCAGGTTCATACCCTGCACAAAGCGCCTCTACTCCACCATTATCAACTTCTACTGTTTTAGGCAACCCTACTGCAGCTGATACCAAAAGTGGCATCAACCCAGCAACAACACCCAAAAGTATACTTAGGGGTTTTTTTTTCATTTTATCTACCTTCAAAATTACTAATTATTCTTTATCAGTCAAGGTTGTTGCATCTTTAAAATAACTATCAACTTTCTTTTTGAAACCTTCATTTGAAATATAAAAAGCGTACAGTCCTGCTAAAATAACTAATAGATACATTAAATAATCAGTTAGACTTGTAGGTGCCCCCGTTCCTGCTTTAAAAGACATGTGGGCATCAAGCCTTTCGCCATTATCCTTATGTAAAGTGATGTGAATTAAATATTTCCCTGGCTCTGGCACACCATTTGGTAACGTTAAAATAACTGTACCCGATTTATGTTTTTTTGCTTCCTGAAAGAAAACTCTTGTGCCTTCTGGTTCTTTTGTTACTTCAAATTCAACAGCCATGTTACGGTATCTAGGATCTTGATAATCAAAGACCAACTGAGTCATTGCACCTGTATCAGGAAGACTTCCGCAAAACTCATCCCCAGGATACGATACTGATTGATAGGCAGTATAATGAATCCAATGGTCTGGCTCCAGCTCAAATTTACACTGATCGGTATCTGTGCCGGCAGCACCACCATGGGCAAAAAGTGCTGATGAAAATAACAACCCCAAAAGACTGAGGAAACTTGTTCTTAAAAATTGTGTGTTCATGATACCTTCCTGTTTTTTATATTTAATTATAATTATAATTATTCCAACTATACATTATAAAACATTACTAGCTGCAAGTGTATTTTAACTGAAAATAACATCTAAAACTAGCACAACGCGCAATGCAAAAGAATAGGAATTATGCTAGGATCAATTATATATCATAATTTTAATTAATTCTAATATAGCTATCAAGGTTATTTTATTTGCCAATACCTCTACCTTTCCGTAGACTCTCCATTACTAAATTTTTACTTGGGTAAACAATGTCTTCTTTACGTGAAACTTCCGAATGGCTCGCTCTAAAACAACATCATAAAGAAGTTCTCAATATTCTAATGAAAGAACAATTTTCTGCTGACAAAAACCGTCATAGTCAATTTTCTTTACAATTCAACGATATTCTCTTTGATTATTCTAAAAATAGAATTACTTCCGAGACCCTTCCTCTATTAATCAAACTAGCTGAACAAGCCAAACTACCTGAGAAAACTCAGGCCATGTTTACTGGGGAGATTATTAATACAACTGAAAAAAGAGCAGTTTTACATACCGCTCTCCGAAACAGGAGTAATACGCCTGTTTACTATAATGACAAAGACGTCATGCCCGATGTAAACCGTATACTAACCAAAATGCGACGCTTTACAGATAAAGTAAGATCAGGAGAATGGAGAGGCTACACAAACAAACCTATTACCGATGTTGTAAATATTGGCATTGGCGGCTCTGATTTAGGACCAAAAATGGTTGCTACAGCACTTGAGCCTTACTCCACGCCTAATTTAACAGCACATTTTGTTTCTAATGTTGATCAAACAGACATTATCACAACACTTAAACGGTTAAACCCGGAAACAACTTTATTTTTAATTGCATCAAAAGTGTTTAACACAAAAGAAACCATGACCAATGCACACACTGCACGCAAATGGTTATTAAACTCTGCATTCGATAAATCTGCCATTACAAAACATTTCGTTGCTATTTCAACTCATAGAGAAAATGTAGCCGCTTTTGGAATTGATACAGAAAATATGTTCGAGTTCTGGGACTGGGTAGGTGGGCGCTATTCTCTCTGGTCTGCAATAGGGTTATCTATCGCCATTTCCATTGGTATGGATAATTTTGAAGAATTATTGCAGGGTGCGCATTTAGCTGATCAGCATTTTCGAGACACTCCATTAGACAAAAACATACCTGTTACTATGGCTCTACTAGGTGTTTGGTATAACAATTTTTTTAAAGTTGAATCCCACGCCCTGCTACCCTATGATCAATCTCTTTATTTCTTTGCCGACTATTTTCAGCAAGGTGATATGGAAAGTAACGGCAAATCGGTCACTATTGGTGGGCAAGAGGTTGATTACAATACTGGGCCTATCATCTGGGGACAAACAGGAACCAATGGTCAACATGCTTTTTATCAATTAATTCACCAAGGTACAAAACTCATTCCGTGTGACTTTCTTGCCGCGGCTCAAGGCCATTATGACTCACCTATCCACCATGATATTTTGATGTCTAATTTTTTAGCGCAACCTGAAGCACTGATGAATGGTAAAGCCAAAAAAGAAGTGGAGCGAGACATTGGGGCATCTGACCCACTACTAGTCATGCCTAAAGTATTTCCGGGCAATAAACCATCAAATTCTTTTCTCTATAAAAAACTTACGCCGCGCACACTGGGAACATTGCTGGCCTTTTATGAACATAAAATTTTTGTTCAAGGCGTTATTTGGAATATCAATTCATTCGACCAATGGGGCGTTGAATTAGGAAAAGTATTAGCAAAAGCAATTTTACCCGAATTAAAAAGTGGTGAAATCATCCAAACCCATGATTCTTCAACAAATGCGTTAATTAACACTTATAAGAAACTTCGTGATGAACAAAGTATCTAGATAATTAAGGAGAAAAGACATAAATATTTGTGCTTAGCACTCATTTATCATCTTCTCAACTACACTGTTTTACAACTACAGCTATATTTTATAACAACCGTTTGAAACCTTCTTTCTGTGCATGATGCTCATAAATTTGCCAAAACTCTTGTTTAATCTATTTATCTTCATTGCTCTTTTAATTACGCTCACGTCTTGTGATAACTACTCACCTTCACATAGAGGCTTTTCAACACTTGAGCAAATCAAACAAGAAGGAAAAATTAACATACTAAGTCATAGTTACTCAACTATCGACCAAAAATCACCAGGAAGTTTGACTGGGCTTGAGTACGATTTAATTATGATGTTTGCCAAACAGATAGACGTTAAAGTTAACTTTATCACTCCTCATGATTTTTCAGATATTTTAACAAAAATATCGTCCAATCAGGCTCATATTGCGGCAGCAGGCCTTACAGTCACTCAAGCGCGTAAAAAAAATATGCGCTTTAGTTCTGCCTACCAAACTATTAAAGAACAGGTTATTTATCTTTCCGGGGGGAAACGACCTAAAACTATTGCTGATTTATCCCGGGGGATTCTTGAGGTCGCCAAGGGAACCAGTCATATCGAAAGCCTGGAGTTCTTAAAAACCAAACACCCAGAACTAACCTGGAACATCAATACTGAATTAAATTCAGAAGCCTTGATGTATTTAGTTAATAAAGGATTAATTGATTTTACGATTGCTGATTCACACAGAGCAAACTCATTAAAACAATTCTACCCTAAGCTATATTCTGCTTTTGACATTTCAACAAAACGCCAACTCGCTTGGGCTTTACCCCTATCTAGTGATAATAGTCTTTATAACGAAGTCAATAGCTTTTTTAAAGAAATATCGCAAAATAAAACACTTAAACAATTGCTTGATAAGTATTATGGTAATACCAAAAACTTAGCTTATTTTGATAACCGCACTTTCCGCAACCATGTAGATCAACGTCTTCCAACATTTAAACCATTATTCCAGGAACAGGCAGAAAAAAACGCTCTCGACTGGAGATTACTAGCCTCAATCGGATACCAAGAATCGCACTGGTTACCTAAAGCAACATCACCTACTGGGGTAAAAGGTATTATGATGCTAACAAGAAATACAGCTAAACAAATGGGAATTATTGACCGAACTAATCCAGCCCAAAGCATTAAGGGAGGAGCTATCTATTTTAAAAAACTACTCAAAAGAATACCTAAACACATCCCTGAACCAGACAGAACATGGTTTGCATTAGCCGCATATAATGTTGGATTTGGGCATCTAGAAGACGCAAAAATTTTAACTAAAAAAAGAAATGGAAACCCTGATAAATGGATAGATGTAAAAGCATCACTTCCTTTACTAGCCAAAAAGAAATGGTACAAACAAGCAAAATATGGTTATGCTAGAGGCAATGAACCCGTTCAATATGTGGAAAATATAAGAGGCTACTACAGTTTATTGGTCTGGCTAACAGAAGAAAACCAAATAGAAAAACAAGTCATGTTAAAAAGAAGCCAAGATTTAGTCGCCTCCAAAATTTAAATTTTACAACTAAGGAACGCGCATGAAATAAGTTGGGCAATTGGCGTAGGGTTTTTGTTCGTATTCAAGGCGTATCAATAGGCGCATAGCAAGCTACGCAACTATTGATACAACGCAGAAGACGGACAAAAAAACAAGTCAATTGTTCAAATTATTCCATGCACGTTCCTAAGTACTCGACCATAAATGTTCTAACATTTTACTTACCTTCAAGGCAAAAATCGTATCCGCGTCTATACTTAAAAGATTGGTTCAAAACCTTAAAACAGGTAATTGTAATGTCTGCCGTTGAACAACAACAAAAACAAAGTATTAATAGCTTTTTACACCACCCAAATATTGATGAATATATTTTTATATCATTAGTCGCTGCAAGCTTTATAGGCGAACTAATCATGAATGCATCATTATTAGTTGGCTTTTATTATTGGCTTGCTATAACACCATTTTTTTTCATTTGTTCAATTTTAAGTGAAAGATCAAAAAATTTACAAACAGGGCGTGAAACAGCATTCCTGATCAAATATGAACTTTTTTATTGGGGAAGTGCATTTGTTGCTGTTCTTCTTACAATCACACTCTGGGATTATGACCGACTTGGCCCTTCTGAAGCTAGCATAATTATCCATATTATTTTAGCCCACACTATGTTTTTAAGTGGGATTGTATTAGGCCTTCGATTCTATCTAATAGGCATTCTTCTTTTCTCAACAGCCTTTTTTAGTATCACTTCTCAATTTTCATTAAGTTTTAGTCTTGATTTAGTCGTCATTGTTTTTGTTGTATGGGCTGGCTTAAAGGTTAAAACTCAATTTATCTTACCCATTCTTAAAAGGGAATCAGATTTTACAAAAAATAAAGAGGGATTCCCTGAAAAAGAACGGAGAATGCCATAAGCTAATATTCTGCTACAGAATAGCATTTTCAATGCCCTGCCAAAGACTCGTCTTTGGCAGGGTGCAGTACTACAGAATTACTTTACTGCCTTATTCTTTTAACTCCAATGCAGTTTGATATAATACTTTTTTCCTTGCACCAGTAATTTCAACAGCCATTGCAACCGCTGTTTTAATAGAGCACTCTTTTAATAATACCAATAAAACCCTTTTCTGCTCATCAGTTATTGTATCTACCCTTTTTTCAATTACCGCACCTTCAACAAGGACTACAAATTCTCCTTTTTGCATATTTGTACTTTCTTTTACTTTTTCAATAACACTATTCAACGAGTCACTAACTACTGTTTCATATATTTTAGTTAGCTCTCTTGCAAGAACAATTTTTCGATTCGCCGATATAACTTCAGCTAAATCTTCAAGAGACGCCACAATTCTATGACTAGATTCATAAAATACCCATGTGATAGGCTCATTTCTTTTAGATATAAAAAAAATTTTTCTAGCTGAAGATGTTCTCGGTACAAACCCTTCAAACGAAAACTTAGTGACAGATAAGCCAGATACAGATAAAGCGGCAATTAATGCACACGCACCAGGAATTGGCGAGACTTCAATCCCCTCCTGCTTCGCTAATTTAACCAATGGCATCCCTGGGTCACTTATCAAAGGTGTCCCTGCATCAGAAACCAAAGCAACTGTTAATCCTTTTTTTATTTTATCTACCACTACTGGTGCTACTTTTTCTTCGTTATATTGATGAATTGAAATTAATTTATTATTAATGGCATAATGCTGTAATAGCATTTTTATATGTCGTGTGTCTTCAGCAGCTATTAAGTCGACTTTCTTTAAAATTTCAACTGCTCGGTAGCTAAAATCTGCTAAATTACCTATTGGAGTTGCAACCACGTATAATTTACCGCACATATTTTCTTATCTCTATGCTAATATCAGCCCATTCATGAATCGTCATTATTTACTATATCCCTGTTTCTACCTAATTTTATTGACTAGTTGCGCGACCGAATCTATCCAGAGGCAACATCATTCCCCTAGTAAAATGACTCAGGCTGAATCTTTTACATATAGCGGACAGCATGAAAAGGCCGCGCAAATGTATCAAATATTAGCAAAATCCAAGCCCAAATATCAGGATCAATTTAGTCTTTTAGCTGTTAAGTCTCATATTCAATCAGGGGATAACCTATCCGCTCAAAAGCTGATTTCTACAATCAAACCTTCATCATTATCAAGTGAACAACGAAGCCAATTAAATTTGCTTTCTGCCCAATTGCTTCTAAGCAGTGGCGAAGCCGAAAAGGCACTGGATAAACTAAAACTTACTCAAGTCTATACTTTACAAAGAAAAGACCAAATAACCTATTACCAATCTTTAGCCTTTGCTCACGCCTTAACAGAAAACCAATTACTTAGTGCTCAGGTTCGAATTGAATTAACTCAATTTCTTGATAACGAAGAAGATCGTGCTAAAAACAATGAGGTTATTTTTAATACTATAAACCTAATTCCACTAGAAACACTCTCTCATAACCAGTCAGAAACACCAGATGTTTTAAGCGGGTGGGTAGCATTATCCATAATATATAAAACGTCTCAATCAAAACAAGATCATACACAATTACAATCTGATGTTTATAGATGGCAACGGCTCTATCCTCAACATCCGGCTAATTCTGGATTTTTAGATTCCTTATTTGTAGAAAGTTCTAAAATAACGTTCAAAACTCCCTCTTCGATTGCTGTACTATTGCCCGAGTCAGGCCGTTTTGCTCAAGCAGCTCAAGCAATAAAAAAAGGATTCATGGCGGCTTATAATCAAAACCAAACTGATTTACAGCCGTCTGTTCAGTTTTATGACAGCTCAACATACAATTCTGCAGACTTATACCGTCAGGCTATATCACAAGGTGCTGAATTAATCATTGGGCCTCTTAGCAAAGAAAACATACAAATCCTTGCTGACGAAGCAGAGCTATCAGTTCCCGTTCTTGCGCTCAACCATATTCCTGATTTGGTTAAAGACAACCTTTTTCAATTTGGTTTAAGCCCAATTGATGAAATAGAACAAATTGCAACAAGAGCCAGTCTTAAAGGAATAAAAAACGTACTGATCATTGCACCAGATACGAACAAGGGAAACCGTATAAGTAACTCTTTAGCAGAATACTGGCAAAACATAGAAGGCGTTGTTCTAAACTCTCAGCTATACAACCCTAA
>CAZHUE010000086.1:0-10657 GCA_964535875.1 uncultured Methylomarinum sp. | reverse complement strand
CAAGAATAACATTATTGGCTATTGATGATAGAATTTCAGAGACTGATGCATCCGCATCCTCTGGATTTGGGGTTTTTACTTCAAAATCTGCAACATTAGACCAGTCACTTTCCCCACTTGAACCCTTTGCTTTAACAGCAACATAATAAGAGTCTCCAACGGCTAATTCGACAGTAATATCCGTCTCACCCTCCATATCGATACTGCTAATAGTTGACTCTCCCTGCCATGGAAACGGTGCATAATATAAAGTATACTCACTTGCATCTATCACAGGATTCCAATAAGCGGTTACTTTAGTCCCTTCCTTGGTCACTACTATACCTGGCGACTGAGGAACCGCATAGGTTGTAGCTGAAGCTGTAACAAGCCCAATGGCAGCGGCTAAGGTTTTTAGTCTATGTTTCATAAGGTTACTCCTTTCTAGTTTAAAAATTAAAATCTAAAATTCTGTTGCTATGCCTAATGAATAAGTATTTTCATCATTTTCAATAGGAATATTTACATTACGATGTGCATATTGTCCCTTTAGCATAATACCTTTGATAGGTGAATAATTAAATCCGGTTGTCCATGTTTCGCGCTCCCAACGTGGATTATCAAAAATCAACCCTGCTGTTTTTTCCATCGTGTCATAATAATCATAACGAACGAACCAATCAAAACCATGTCCCAGTATTGCTGGTTTGTTGGGTATAAATTGAAATAGATCAACACCAGCTTCTACATACCACGCCAAGGCTTCCTCGGCAACTGGTGAGCGCTTAACATTAAGGTTGTTAGATAAACGACGATTATTCGCTGAAACTAAATCTGCATTGGATAAGTGGCCATAAAGTGTTGCGGCTCGAAGAGTCCAGGGACCTGATTCATACAAACCATGTAACCCTAAAATCATAACCTCGGCATCCTCGGACATATCCGGTTTTGGTCGATTATCCGAGGTGTTTCCCCAATAAAATGAACCACCTATTTCAGCCCCTTTTAATAAATCAATGTCTAGAAAGGAAAAGTCATAATCAAGACTGGCAACATAGGCAAGGTTATTTGCATTTTTCTGTTCAAATCTTTTTTGGTAGCCACGTTTTACCCAGTTTGCAGAGCTAAAGCCTGTGGAATCCAAGCCAGTGACGACCTGCCCACGGTAAAGAAAGCCTTGATATTCACCTCTGAGTTCTATACCCAATTCATGCCATGCAACTGGAATCATGGCTGACTCAGCTTCGGAGCGTTCAGTTGTATAATAGTGGCTGGGACGATGGCGTTTATTTATTAAACCGACTGGAACGGGGATCTCACCAATTCTAAAACCTAACCAAGGTTGGTATTCATATTGCAAAAACAATTCTTCAAGAACAATTTCTCCGCCTTTCTCTATTTCCTGTTCAAACTCACCAAACTCTTCCAACACGTCAAATTCCATTGTTGAGCCAGTACCGCCGTGTTCGATTTCAACTTCAACATTTAATGACCACTGTTCATTAAATTGGTATTTACCTTCTAAAACCAATCGCTCAAGGTCTGTCTCATCGCGTTTATCTGGAAGAGTTTCCCAGTCATAGTTAAAGTAATTAGCTACGGCATAGCCATTAAAAGAATACGGACTGATTTCTTTGTCGCTATTTTTTTGACTGGCAAGCTGTTGCGATTCATTTGGCTTTAAATCAGCTTTTTCAGCATACTGATCCACAGGCTCGCTCTGATTTGAAAAACGTTCATTCAATTCTTTAATTGCCTGATTCTGAACTTTAATTTGCTTGTTTTGTTGTTCAATCTGGCTTTGCTGTTTTTGTATTATTTCCCATAAATCATTAGTAGAAGGAACCTGATCAGCTAAACAGTCAATTGATAAGGTTGAGCCTAGAACAATCAGTAATAAGTAAAAACGTGGTGTTTTTATTGTTTTTTTCATAAATCAGCAGGGGTAACACTGGAAGATTCAATCCAGTTTATAAACATAAAAAATTAACATCATTAAAGATTAATTTAACAACAATAATAATGCAATTGATAATGATTATCAATTAATAATATATCAAACACCACTTTTTCCTCTGCTTTAACCCCCAACCTTCTGATTTAATTATTTACTTGTTTTGATAATTTATTTCCAAGTATTGTAAGTCTATATTTGAGACTGACTTCCAAAACATGATTTCATATAGGGCTAAAAATATTTTTTTCAACACTAAAAAAAATAGAATCATAAAATTATTGTTGCAATACCAAATGATAATCATTATCATTAACGATATTGATATATTCTACTCTATTTACTTTCATTAGCCAGCAGTAGAAATTCCAGGTAATAAAGAGAACAACTTATGCTCAGCTCTAAACAATACGATGAAAATCTATGGAAAATACAAATGAAGCTAGCAAACAGCTTGTTTGCAGAAGGGAGTGTTGTGCCATCAATTCAGCACTATGAATTGGCGTTAAGCATTGCTAAACAGTTATTTTTTGATTTTAAAACGACCAAGCCTTTACCTGATACTTTAACGCATATCTTAGTAATTTCTTACTTGAACCTTGCAGATTGTTGGGCTTCACAAAACAATAAAAAGAAACAAATACACTCTTTGATTGAAAGTTATGATTTTTTAAAAACTATTTTAAATGACCATTCAATATCAGCAGTATTATGTCTCCAAGTCTATGACGGATTAAGCAAAATCTATCTTGAGCTTTGTAACTGCTTTAAAGAAATTGAGGCCTACGAACTTCTTCATAAAACAGAAGAAGATTTTTCTCATCTAACTGCCCTCTATCAAACACAGCTAGATGTTATTCATTAAATAAATCAATATTCAAAACTTATGAAAAAAATAATTACAAATACGATACTGCTTTGGTTGATCAGCCCTGTTTGTTATGCACATACTGGAGAACAAGCCGTTACTGGATTATGGCAAGGACTTTTACACCCTTTTACTGGCATTGACCATATCCTCACTATTTTTGTTATTGGTATGCTGGCAACAAAAAATAGTTATGCTATGAAGCGATTATTACCTGCTGCTTTTCTTTGCTCAATGGTTATCGGGTTTATTATTTCAATGGCAAATATTTCTTTTGATTTTACAGAAAACGCTATTGCCATTACCTCTGTCATACTTGGTGTATGGTTATTGTCTGGCAAACATTATAACCGTGCATTATTACTCCTTCTTGTTTCGGGGACAGCAATTGCTCACGGCTATGCACATGGACAAGAAGTGGTCGGCTCGTCCATGCATTATCTCGCTGGTTTTGTAACCTCAGTTTCTTTGTTGCTTTTAGTGACATCTCTGGCTTTTAAACATGCCTCACCCATTAAAAATAAAATCCAGTCACTATCTGGAGCAGCTATAACTGCTCTGGGCTTATTATTTATTTTACAGGCATAAAACGTTGGCTATAACTAAACTATTAATTGTATTGCTATTTTTTTCCATTTTGGATGTCATAGCTTATACCTCAGCCATATCTTAAACATTAATAAACTAAGGAGACTTCAATGTTATATAAATTAGTTAAATCATTAGATGCTAAATTCAAATTTTCCACTGCGTCTGCTCATTGCGATATTCCTTGCAAAATTTATGACCCTATCGTTGCGCAAATAGCAGTATTAACCATGATCCGAATGGTCGATTTAATCAATGAATTAGAGCAATCCAATGTAGAAAAAGATGCCAATTATTTTAGTACTTTGACTCGCTTTGTAGCACAGAAAGAAGAGCATGGTGTAAAATTAAAGCAAGAGATAAATACAATCTGGGGGGACTATATAAAGCAGCCTCAATTGGATAAATTTCCAGAGTTACATGAATTGGTTCATGATATTATGCTCAAGGCATCACATTGTAAACAGAAGGTTGATAAACAGGCATCACTTGAATTATTGACACTAGTCAATAGATTTTCAGAAATTTTTTGGGATACCAAAGGAGTCTCGACGTTTAAGGCTGTCTGCCCTTATCCACCTGTTCAAGAAGTTGTTTATCCCAAACTTGATTGATGCTTGCTGTTTATCGAGCAAAAGGAAATAGCATGTCGCCACAGATAAAAAGTGGTGACTATATTGTACTTTTTACATGGCTTTTTTTTAAACCATGGCCGGGCATGCTAGTTGTGTTTAACCATCCTGAATATGGCGTAATCCTAAAATCAGTTATAGATGTTAATCGTAAGAAAAAAACATTTTCTGCTCAAGGGCTTAACCCTATGAGTGTTGATCCAAAAAACTTAAAAAACAGCCCTATTTCCAGTATTAAGGGCTTTGTTATTTGGCAGCTTTATAAGGAGTGAAGATTTAATAACTTCCGGATTTTAACTTGATTCTTATGATTCCACAGAAGTACCAATAAAATTGTTACGCAGTCTAATGCACCTAATTTTATTAATATGCCTGGGAAGCCATAATTCTGCGTCGAAGTTATTAAATCTTCAGTTCTAAGGATCGTGCATGAAATAACTTGAACAAATGACTTGTATTTTTATCCGTCTTCTGCGTCGTGGAAATAGTTGCGTAGTCTGCTATGAGGCTATTTCTACACCTTGAATACGAACAAAAATCCTGCATTAGTTGCCCAAATTATTCCGTGCGCGCTCCGTAATCATTTAAATTTGTAGAACAGCTTTGCTTAGTATCTTAAAAATTAAGCCAAAAGACTTACATAATATTAATTACAAATCAAACCATCAAATATATCTATGAATTTTTCATTTATCGAAAACTTGATGTACCAAGCTTCTCATTGGTTTCTCACTCCCGTACTAATCAGTATTGTCCTTATGTTTTTATATGCCTGGTTTGTGTTGGGTCGTTTTGTTTGCCAAACAGTACAGCGATACCTGAATCACTCTCACTACTTTAATTTAATAAATTCAAAAACAACATCAAAACAAGTAACCGAATTAAATGGCTATACACTTTTTAGTGTCATTGCCAATAATCCACTAGCCAGCAATGATGAACTGGATGTTTTTGCATTAACCGAATTAGATACGATGCGTAATATTACCCGGGTTGCTCCGATGATGGGCTTGATTGGCACCATGATTCCCATGGGCCCCGCGTTAAAATCACTGGCTGACGGCAATGTTCAGAGTGTTAGTGAAAACCTGATTATCGCTTTTGCTTCCACCATTTTTAGTCTGATTGCTGCTTCACTTACCTTCTGGGTTGCCAGTGTTAAAAAACGCTGGATGGCACAAGAGATGATTGATGCTGAACCTTTCAGGATAAAAACACGATGAAATTGCTAGAAGATGATGAATCAACGAATCCTATGTTATCCATGGTTAACTTGATAGATGTTTTTTTAGTGATTATTGCCGCACTCATGCTTTCTATCGCACAAAACCCGATGAACCCTTTTAATAATGAAGAAATAACAGTGATTAAAAATGAAGGCAAAGAAAATATGGAAATTATTATTAAAAAAGGAAAAGAAATTAAAAAATTTAAATCTGCTGGAGGGATTGGAAGTGGACAAGGCACTAAAGCAGGTGTTGCTTATAAGATGAAAGATGGCTCTATGGTTTATATTCCAGAATAACAAAAAAAATGAAAGCATATTTAGCTCTTTGGATTTTTTTTTTAACGAGCATTATTTTATCTCCACTAACTTACGCAGAAGAAATAACAAAGGTTCTTATTGTAAGTGCAAGGCACAGTTCACACGCAAAAGTAAAATTACTCAATCAGCTGAGTGAACAAAAAAACATTCACTTTGTGCATCAGCCTGCCCGTCTTTTGGATGACAATAAAAAGGCTGTATTTAGTCAATATTCTCTCGTTATTTTTGATTCAATGGGAGCAATAGACGGTAAAAAAACATTCTTGCCTTTTGCATCTGTAATTAAGCAAACTAAAACTCGATTTTTAGCAATTAATTGGTTAGAAGGTACAGCCTTACGAAAAGGCATTGATGAAAAACAAGCTAAATTATTACATGACTACTACAATAACGGCGGTTCGATTAATCTGATTAATATGATTGATTTTTTAAATAAAAAAGTGTTTGATTCTGATTATCAAGCTGTTATTCCAGAGCCTATTATTTATGCCCAGCAAGGACTTTATCACCCAGATTATAAAAACCGCTTATTTACATCTTTGGATGAATATCTAAATTGGCAAGAGAGCAGTAATAGCCGAGATCTAAAAGACAAACCGGTGATTGGTATTGCCATGTACCGTAACTATTTTTCAGAAGGTGACACTATCGTGGTGGATACCTTAATCAAAAAACTGGAAGCCAGCGGTGCGTTTCCCGTGCCTTTTTATTATCAGGCAAGAGGAAGTAAAGAGAACTACGATGCACTTCTGACAAAAAATAATCAAATTATTATTCATAATATGATTAACCTGCGCAGTATTCATTTGGCTCAAAAGCGTAAAGAAGAATTTACTCGCTTAGGTGTGCCTGTTATTCAAGCACTCTCCTATTATTCTGGCGACCAAGCAAAGTGGGAGGCAGATAAACAGGGTATTTCGGCATCCATGACACCGTTTACTTTAATTTTGCCGGAAGCGTCTGGAGTGATTGATCCAACTATTGTTGCGGCATCTGACCCGGAAAGTAAGAAAAACACAGTGATTGGTTATCAAATGGATGCATTGGTTGAGCGTAGTTTAAAGCAAGCGCAGCTCAGGTTAAAAGCCAATGCAGATAAAAAATTAACTGTGATGGTCTGGAATTATCCCTCCGGCGAGAAAAACATAGGGGCTTCTTTTTTAAATGTTCCTCGTAGTCTAAATCAAATAAGCAGCAGTTTAAAAGATAAAGGTTATGCAGTAAACAGCCAGACAGAAGATTATTTCATTGCTAATGCCGCACGGATTTTACGCCCTTTTTATAGAGAGTATGAATTGGATGAATTACTCAAAGATGATTTAGCAGAACTAGTCCCCTTGTCTGTTTACAAAGACTGGTATAAAACCTTGCCTGAAACTGTGCGTATACCAATAGAAAAACGCTGGGGACAACCAGAAGATAACTTTATGGTGGTGGAGCGTGAAGGGCAACATTGGTTTGTGATGCCACGCATAAAAATAGGCAATATGATTATTATGCGTCAACCACCGCGAAGTGACGAGACAGGCAAAGAAAAAGGGGCATATCATGATAAAACAGTCCCTGTAAATCATTATTATCTGGCAGCCTACCAGTATGCACGGGATTTTTTTTCAACCGATGCGTTTATTCATTTGGGTACGCATGGTTCACAAGAATATTTACCAGGAAAAGAGCGAGGCTTATCCATTTATGATGCAGGTGATTTAAGTGTTGGTAACACACCTGTTATTTATCCCTTTATTGTTGATAATGTGGGTGAGGCCATGCAAACAAAACGCAGAGGCCGTGCAACGGTTATTAGCCATATGACACCCCCGTTTGCTGCCGCAGGCTTGCATTCTGACAGTGCAGAAATGCATAACTTAATGCATCAATATAAAGCAATGGACGAAGGTGCGGTTAAACAACAAACAGCACAGCAATTGAGTAAACTCTGTTTTAAGGGAAATTATTGTAAAGATATTGGCTGGACGCGTGAAACGATAAATCAGGATTTCCTAGGTTTTATGGTTGCTTTACATCAGTATCTTGACGATTTGGCGGCACAAAACCAACCCTTGGGGTTGCACACCTTTGGCAAGTTAGCGAATAAAACCTTTCTGACTACCACGATCATTCAAATGTTGGGAACGGATTTTAGAAACCGTGCTGCTGTGTATGAACATGAGCATTATAAAGAAAATATAGCACATGAAGACAGAGGAGTTTCTGATGAAAACTCCGATATTATTCATACAGAAAAACTGGAGGATTTATTGGGGTTTAAACTGCTGAATGACTTTGTTATCAACAATAAAGACAGCCAATCTATTGAAGATAAGGCACTACGAGAAGATATAAAACGTGCCAAAGATTACTATCAGCGGATGCAAGGCATTGTAGAAATAGACAATTTACTTGCTTCACTAGAAGGTCGATATATTCCCGTTGCAAATGGAGGTGATCCCATTCGAAGCCCGGAAGCATTACCGACAGGCACTAATTTATACGGCTTTGACCCAAGCAAAGTACCCACCCAAGCCGCGTGGGAAACAGGTAAAAAAGCAGTCAGTGATTTGATCGCAGATTACTACCAAAAACACGGATATTATCCAGACAAAATGGCCTTTTCTTTATGGTCAATTGAAACCATGCGGCACTATGGTGTACTAGAAGCACAAGTGCTTTATGCCATGGGAATAAAGCCCGTTTGGGATAAATCAGGACGAGTTATTGATACAGAAATCATTCCTTTTAAGGAATTAAAACGACCCAGAGTCGATGTGGTTTTATCAGCAACCGGTCTTTATCGCGATGCCTTCCCCAATGTTATCCAATGGCTTGCAGAAGCAATTACCAAAATTGCTCAACTAAAAGAAAAAAACAACCCTTTGTATCAGCACAGCCAGGCACTTAAATCAGAATTACTGGAAGCAGGGATAGATAAAGAAGAGGCGGAGTATCTATCAACTGTGCGTATATTTTCGAATGAATCAGGCAACTACGGAACAGGTTTAAGCGGTGCTGTGATGAAATCAAATACTTGGGAGCGAGATGGAAAACTGGCTGATTTATATACAGACCGTATGGGCTATTATTATGGCTCTGATGATAGTCGATGGGGTAAAAAAGTTGAAAATATTGACTTATATGCCAAGACTTTATCAGGGACAGATATTGCACTTTTTTCGCGCTCATCCAATCTTTATGGTGTATTAACCAGTGATGACCCCTTTCAATATTTAGGGGGTATTTCTTTAGCTGTCCGTCGATTGGATGGTGTTAGTCCAGAATTATATATATCCAATTTACGCGACCCTAAAAAAGTTAAAACAGAAAATATCGCTAAATTTTTAAGCAAAGAACTACGCACAAGAGCGCATCACCCACGCTGGGTGAAAGAAATGCAAAAAGAAGGCTATGCCGGTGCATTAAATATGCTGGATAACCTGAGCAACTTCTGGGGTTGGCAAGTGGTAGACCCAAGTTCTGTAAGGGACGATCAATGGCAAGAATTCTTTGAAATTTATGTACAGGATAAATATAAGCTGGACATGGATAAATGGTTTGCAGAAGCTAACAACCATACCCAAGCACAGATGATTGAAAGAATGCTGGAAGCCGTGCGTAAAGATTATTGGGCTGCGGGCGAAGCGGTGACTAAAGAGTTAGTGGAAAAATATATCCAGTTAGCGACTCAATACGATGTAACGACAGATAACGAAAAATTAACTGAGTTTGTTAATAGCCAGGCACAAGGTTTTGGATTAAATCCATTACCCATAGAAATATCTCAGCCTATGATAGCGGGGCAAGTTGCAAATGCTTCGCAAATGGTACAAGGTCAAAAATTGGAAGAAGTAAAACCGAATCAAGAAACTGATGAGAATGATGAGGTGGAATGGATTCTTTATTTAATGGTGTTGTTTTTTCTTTTTGGTATGTGGTACCAAACAAAAAGCAAATATAAAACCATAAATAAATCAGTTGAACACTAAGAAATGTACATGGAATACGAAAAAACCCCTACGTCAGTTGTCGAACTTACTCCATGCATTCTTCTAAAGATAGATTGATACAACAAACAGACTCATTAATAAAATTATTTTCACACTACCTTACAAGAGGACATTATGCCTAAAAAACCTTGCCCTGTAGAACCTTTAATTAGCTCAAAATATTGTCAATTATCGGTTTGCCCAGAATGCAATATAGTAAACCTAAGTCTACCAGGACGTATTGCACTTCAGTTTGATACAGCTCAATTTCTTGAAATAGTCCATACCTTTAATGAATCCGCCAGGATTCTTAATACTAAAGCTGCATCTACAAAAAACACAAAGATTATAAAACTAAACCATTTACATTAGAGAGCCATATATGAAAGTAGGATTATTTTACAGTAGTGACACCGGCAATACCGAAACTGTTGCAGAGACAATGAAGGCTGAAATTGGAGATCACTTAGTGGATGTTCATGAAGTTTTCAATATAGATTTACCCGGACTCCTTACACAATATGATTTTATTATTTTAGGTGTTCCCACATGGTATGACGGGGAAATCCAAAACGAATGGGGTGATAAAATTGAAGATATTGCTAAAGTAGATTTAACAGGCTATAAAGTTGCTGTCTATGGTCTGGGGGATCAAGAGGATTGGGGTGAATATTTTTGTGATGCTATTTCTGAATTAGCTGTAAAAGCCCAAGAATCAGGGGCGACTATTATTGGGCATTGGCCATCTGAAGGTTATAATTTTACTGAGTCTAAAGCTTTAATTGATGATAAAACCTTTGTCGGTTTAACATTGGATGAAGATCGACAAGAAGATTTGACAGAAGACAGAATAAAAACATGGCTTGAACAACTAAAAAATGAGCTAGGTGTAGAAGACTGGGAATCAGAACTTCCTTAACCCTCTTTAGAGGAAGAATTCGTATAAAATAATAACTTCGACAACTTGTTTGTATTAAGGCAACACGCAACAAATAACTCACCCACCTTATTTTCCTTCGCTGCCAGCCATGGAGAGCGAACGCGAGGGCTGGGGTGCCGAAGGCAATAGCGGTCGCGTTAAGTTTTTGCCGCTTGCTTGGGCTGGGATGC
>CAZHUE010000085.1:0-10673 GCA_964535875.1 uncultured Methylomarinum sp. | reverse complement strand
TTCACCAGAAGGGGTAAATTCTCTTCCTTTCAAATAATCATATGTTTTTTGATCTGGCGCAACTAATCCAGCTCTGGCACCCGCTTCAATTGCCATATTACAAAGGGTCATGCGACCTTCCATAGAAAGAGCTGTTATCGCATCTCCAGCGTACTCAATGACGTGACCTGTTCCGCCGGCTGTGCCAATTTTTCCAGTTATGGTTAGGGCAATATCTTTTGCTGAGGCATATTTTGATAGCTTGCCATCTATTTGAATCAACATGGTTTTAGATTTTTGCTGAGGCAAGGTCTGGGAAACCATGACATGTTCAACTTCTGAAGTTCCTATACCAAAAGCTAATGCACCAAAAGCACCATGAGTTGCAGTATGGCTATCTCCACAGACAACAACCATACCCGGATGAACAAAACCATGTTCAGGGACTACAATATGAATGACACCATTGTTAGGGTTTTTCATATCATATAGATTGAGTCCATTTTCCTGACAGTTATCAGCCATAGTTTCAATTTGTATTTTAGCGATAGGGTCAGCAATTGGAAGGTCTCTGTCTTTAGTTGGTACGCAGTGATCCATTGTGGCTAAAATACTATGCGGGTTACGCACTTTGCGATTTGCAAGTCTTAATCCTTCAAATGCTTGTGGGCTAGTTACTTCATGCATCAAATGACGATCAACATAGAGTAGGGGAGCTTGACCTGTTGGTTCAGCCACAAGATGGCTATCCCAGATCTTTTCATACATAGTTTTTTTCATAGTATTTTTCCAAAATCGACACTCATCAGAAATTGGTTCATGAGTCTTTATTGAATTATTTATTTTACCTGGGCAAATTGTCTTAATAGCATGTCAGGTTTAAAGTAACCGAGTATTATCCCTCTAAAAATTAGAATATTGCAATCAAAAAGAAGGTTTAGGAGTAATGAAGATCAAATAATGCTTTAATGTCAACAAAAAGGAAACAATTAATTGCTATTTTGCTATATTGTTTACTTTAGGTATTGCCTATACTATATGTACATCTTTAGAGCAAATGAGTGTTCTAAAAATTTAATTTTTCAGTAACTTTAGATATTTAGGATATAAATGAAAAGCATTAAAAAAGACATAGCAGTTGGAGCATTATTCATCTCAGGAATTTGGGGTTTCGTTTCAGGTGCATTTATTGTTTCAACAGTTCTTTTTGGAACATCTGCTATGCTTAGTAATATCAATTTAACAGAAAATTAGATTAACCGAATTCATTAACCTCCTCGTTGTGAATGCAGACTGAAAAGCTGCGACCTTTAGTCTCCTCTAACTTCAAAGTTATTGGAGATTTTTTTTGTGTTTAATTAAATATTGTTCAGGCGCCATTCATTTTCTAGCTTTTGTTTTTTCGCTAACATGTCTTAGAACCTGTTCAAGATCTCTTGGAACTATTGAATCCTGTAGAAATAAAATTATGTAAATCATAAAAAATATTTACATTTATTTGGTTTCCAATATAAATTCAAATAATTATATTTTTTACATTCTATGCTTAAACAGATCTTGAACAGGTTTTTAAAGAGTTAAGGCTGCACGCAACAAATTAATATGAGTGAATTATTTGTTGCATGTTGCATGTTGCATGTTGCATGTTGCCTAAGCTAATCGTGTTTGAAAAAATTATTCATATTTTACAGTTGAAATGATTGTTTGAATAATCCAAAACAATAATTTATAAAAGTACTAAAACGCTTTATTAATGTAGAATGAAATAATTACACAATAAAATATAAATGATGAATTCGCAATCCGACTTTTTTAATTTTAGTTATCTCAAAGATTGTTCTAGGCGATTTTTTCCTAATGCACAAGCTTTTGCTTTAGCTTTGATAATCATTGTTGGTTTTGTACTTGTATTTACCTTATCAGATATTTTATTGCCTGTTTTTGCATCCGTTATTTTGGCTTATCTGTTGCAGGGAATTGTAGGGAAGCTAGAAAAAAAAATACCACGTTTAGCGGCTATTTATTTAGTTTTTTCTGGATTTTTAGCTTGTTTAGGCTTTGTTTTATTTTTTTTGATGCCTTTAGTTTCAGTACAAGCAGTTCAGCTAGTTCAACGTATTCCTGAAATGATAAAAAGAGCACAAGCTGAAGCGATGAAATTACCAGAACTTCATCCTCAGTATATTTCGGAAGGTAATATCAGAGAGATGATGGTTTCAATTCAAGATGAATTACTTGATTATGGACAGGAGCTCATTTCTAATTCTGCAGCCTCAGTTGTGGGTCTTGTTACTGCAGTTGTTTATTTATTCCTTGTTCCGATGATGGTTTTTTTCTTTTTGAAGGATAAAGATAAGATTATTTCCTGGTTTATGCAATTTATGCCTAGGAATAGAAGTTTAACCATTCAAGTATGGAAAGAAGTTGATATGCAAATTGCAAACTATGTTCGAGGTAAGTTTGTAGAAGTCTTCCTTCTTGCAGCTATAAGTTATATTGCATATACTTTTTTAGGCTTAAATTATGCTATGTTATTGGCTGTTCTAATGGGTTTTTCTGTTGTTATCCCCTATGTAGGAGCAGCCTTAGTCACTTTTCCCGTCGTAGGGGTTGCTATTATTCAATGGGGTTTTACCTCAGAATTTATGTATGTTGCGATTGCATATTCAATTATTCAGGCAGTTGATGGTGTTTTTTTAGTCCCTTTATTATTTTCAGAAGCGGTTAATTTGCATCCAGTAGCTATTATTGTTGCCATTTTATTTTTTGGAGGGATCTGGGGTTTTTGGGGTGTATTTTTTGCCATTCCATTGGCAACAACCGTAAAAGCAATTATAAATGCATGGCCAAGGTTGGCTGAAATCTCGCTAGAAACATAAACATCCTGTTAATACGCACAGCAGTAGTGAGGCAAATGAACAAAAAAATTAGATTCTACTTGAATCTGGATTGAATAGAATACGAATGATTGGGTTTGATTATATAGGGTGAATTTGTCTAAAAATGATTTTTTGAGTATTTAAAGAAAAAACGTTCTCCAATTGAACAGTTGAGAGCAGATTTTACTTAGAACCTGTTCAAGATCTACTGCGCTACCGCCAGTTGCGCTTGGGCCGTGCTCGAACCCCTCATTTACTTCTTGTAAACTTAGGTTTCTGCGCGCCGTCCGCACGCAACTGATAGCATCTCGTAACGATCTTGAACAGATTCTTAAAACTTTTAGCGATCTTGTTTAGCCAAAAAAACCAGGTATGTTCTGGTATGAAAATCAAAGTTAAGACCCCGATTTCTGAAGTTGGGGTCTTAAAAAAGTTTTACAATTTGAAGAAATAAATTATAATATGCGGTTCAATAGGGTTTTAACCCTATCCTTGCTTTACTACTTTGATTGGCAAAGTGGAAGGCTTAACCGAAAGGAGAAAAGATGCGACATTATGAAATAATCTTTTTAGTACACCCCGACCAAAGTTCTCAGGTTCAAGGGATGATTGACCGTTATAAAGCAACCATTGAAGGTGCTTCTGGCAAAATTCATCGTCTTGAGGACTGGGGACGTAGACATTTAGCTTATCCGATCAAAAAAATTCATAAAGCACATTATGTGTTGATGAATATTGAGTGTGATCAGGCAACTCTTGAAGAGCTGGAAAGTGGTTTTCGCTTTAATGATGCGATTTTACGTTGCATGACTTTAGCTAAGAAAGAAGCTGTTACTGATGCTTCTTTAATTGCTGCAGAAAATGCAGAAGAGCAGAAAAAAGAAGTTGAATCTAAAAAAGTAGTAGTTGAAACTGAACAGCCTAAAGCTGAAAAAGCTAAAGCTGAAGAGATGGTAGCTGAACCTGAAGAAAAGACGACTGAAGAGGTCGTCGTTGCTGAAAGTAAATCAGTTAAAGATGCTGAATAACGTTAGATAGGATTATTAAAGAGGATTATCATGGCAAATAACATGAAACGTAATAAAAAGAGCCAATTTGGGACTGAAGGTTCTCCAGAAATTGATTATAAAAATCTGGATTTGTTAAGTGAATACATTTCAGAAACAGGTAAAATTGTTCCTAGTCGTATCAGTTATACACCTGCAAAATATCAAAGACAACTAGCTACAGCAATAAAACAAGCAAGATATGTTGCTTTGTTGCCTTTTTGCGACGCACATAAGTAAGTTTTTGGGATAGGTTAAAGTGAATTTTTTAGCTGCTTTTATTATGAAAGGTCGGATGCAAGCAATTATAGTTGCATCGTCCTTAGCAGTGTTGTCTATACTTTTTCCTCCTGCAAGTATCGTAAGTTCAGCTTCGGTAGCATTAGTTACTCTAAGGCACGGGGGGTACGAAGGACTTTATGTTCTTATTAGTGCTTGTTTATCTGCAGCCATCCTGGGTTTCTTTCTTTTTGGTAATTTTCAATTTGCTTTGCTTTATGGTTTAGTCTTATGGCTGCCTATTTGGCTTATTTCTATTGTACTAAGAGAAGGAAAACACCTATCTGTTGCTGTCAATATTGCTGTATTATTAGGCATTGTTGCAGTAATAGGGTTCTATTTATATGCGAGTGACCCAGCTGCATCGTGGTATGGGGTTTTAGTTCAGATGGTTCAACCAATGATTGAGTCAGGTAATTCTGAGTTATCCATTGAGAAGATTGATAAATCAGTGCAATTGTTTTCGCACTTTATGACCGGAGGTATTGCAGCAGGAAGTGTTTATGGATTGTTGTTTGGACTTTTTTTAGCTAGGTGGTGGCAATCAAAACTTTATAACCCTGAAGGGTTTAGAAAAGAATATTTAGAACTAAAAGCATATCCGTTAGTTGCTTTAGCAAGTCTTTTTGTTATATTGATTGCTTGGTTTACCACGGGTATTGTTTCAGAAGCATGCTGGAACATAGCTATTCTTTTTGTTGTGTTATACACATTTGTTGGTTCTGCAATATTACACACAGCTTTTTCTGTATTGAAAGCGAAACGCTTTATGGTTCCGTTTTTGTATATAACATTAGTGTTAGTTCCTCATATGATTGCAATTGTTGTAATTATTGGATTCATTGATACTTGGGTGGACTTACGTAGTAAAATTTTAAATAAATCTGGAACTCAATAGTTCTTGTAGTTCGATATAGGGGTATTAATAAGATGGAAGTTATTCTTCTTGAAAAAATTGCTAACTTAGGTGGTTTAGGTGACAAAGTTAGTATTAAATCTGGTTATGGTAGAAATTACCTTGTGCCGCAAGGTAAGGCCGTTGCAGCTACAGCAGAAAAAATTAAAGAATTTGAAGCACGTCGTGCAGGGTTGGAGAAAATAGCGGCTGAAAAATTAGCTGCTGCTCAAGCACGTGGAAATGCATTAAGTAAGCTGGACATAGTTATTAGTCATAAAGCAGGCGATGAAGGTAAATTATTTGGTTCTGTAGGTACGCAAAATATTGCAGATGCAATGACTGGTGCTGGTGTTAAAATTGAAAAGCATGAAGTTAGAATGCCAGACGGTGTTATTCGCCAAATTGGGAGCTATGATATTGATATTACTTTACATTCAGATGTGGTCATTACAAAATCAATTGAAATTGCTGCTGAAGATTAATTAAGCAATGATCATCGTAACCGGAGGTGCTGGTTTTATAGGCAGTAATCTTGTGTTGGGTCTAAATCAGCGAGGTTACGATGAAATTTTAGTCGTTGATAATCTGACCAATGGGATTAAGTATAAAAATCTGGTTAATTGTCGGATAGCTGATTATTTAGATAAAAAGGATTTTATAGAAAAAATACAGCAAGATTTTTTTCTGGACAAAACAGTCGAGGCTATTTTTCATCAAGGTGCTTGTTCTTCCACAACTGAGTGGGACGGGTGCTATATGATGGAAAATAACTATGAATATACAAAAATCTTATTCCATTATTGCCAGTCACATAAAATCCCGCTAATTTATGCGTCCAGTGCTGCTGTATATGGTGCAGATACTAATTTTAAAGAACAGCTTAAATATGAAGAGCCATTAAACGTCTATGGTTATTCTAAATTCCAGTTTGATCAATATCTTCGGCAGTACCAATCCAGATTAACTGCTCAAGTTGTAGGGTTACGATATTTTAATGTATATGGGCCGCATGAAGAGCACAAAGGTAGTATGGCCAGTGTTGCATTTCATCTGAACAATCAATTATTAGATTCTGGTATTGTTCGGCTTTTTGAAGGCTGTGATGGCTATGGTAATGGTGAGCAACTGCGTGACTTCATTTATGTTGGGGATGTCGTTGATATTAATTTATGGTTTTTGGATAACCCTCAAATATCGGGTATCTACAATACTGGGACAGGTCGAAGTCAATCTTTTAATGATGTTGCTCATGCTGTTTTGGATTATCACAAAAAAGGAACGCTTGAATACATTCCGTTTCCGGAGCATTTAAAAGGTTGTTATCAAAGTTATACCGAAGCAAACTTGGAGCAATTACGAGCTTCTGGTTGTGAACATCAGTTCAAATCGGTAGAAGAGGCTGTCAGTCTGTATATGGAATGGTTAAATAAATAGAGACAACTTACAATAGTCTTTATGCGACATATTTATACTCTTCTATTTTATCTGTTAACACCTCTGATATTATTACGTCTCTATTGGCGTGGTTTTAAAGCACCTGAATATCGAAAACGCTGGAAAGAACGTCTAGCAGTTTATGATAAAAAATATCCTGATAATGTCATCTGGGTTCATGCTGTTTCTGTTGGTGAATCTGTTGCTGTTTTTCCGTTAATCAAACTGCTACAACAACAATATCCTGCAAATAAGTTTCTTGTTACCACAACAACACCAACCGGATCAGCAAGAGTCCAGTCTGAATTAGCTTTTTCCGTATCACATATTTATTTACCTTATGACTTACCCATTGTAATTAAGCGTTTTTTGGCTATTTTTCGTCCAAAAATTGCAATTATTATGGAGAAAGAAATATGGCCAAACCTTTATCATCAATGCCATAAAAATAAAATTCCGCTAACGATAATTAATGCTCGGCTTTCGGCTAAATCTGCAAGAACTTATAAAAAAATCCCAGGTTTGGTTAAACCTGCATTAGCAGCAGTTTCACAAATAGCAACTCAAACAGAAGAAGATAAAACAAGGTTTATAGGCATAGGAGCAAAGCAAGCTGATGTTGAAGTGACTGGGAATTTAAAGTTTGATGTCAAAATTGACGAAGAACTTATCAAATTTGCGAAGGGTATTAAATCCGAATTGTTTGCAGATCGCTTTACTTGGATAATTACCAGTACACACAAAGGAGAGGAAATAATTTTTTTTGAGCTTTATCTTCAGTTAAAAAAACGCATACCTGAATTACTTTTATTGATTGTACCTAGGCACCCAGAACGCTTTAATGATGTAAAACATCTGGCCAAAAAAATGAAACTAAAAATATGCATGAGAAGCAGCAAAGACTCCATTAAGGTGGAAACAGATGTTTATATTGCAGATACAATGGGTGAGTTAAAATTGTTATATGGTGTTTCGGATATCTGCTTCGTAGGCGGTAGTATGGTGCCTATTGGTGGACATAATGTTTTGGAACCTGCTGCGATGAATATCCCTGTAACTTTTGGCCCATATATGTTTAATTCAAAAGAAATAGCTAAAGATGTTGTTGCTATAGGTGCTGCGATCCAATGTATGGATAAAGCAGAAATAATGGAGAGTGTTGTACACTTGTATGAAAATTTGGAAGACAGACGTAAAATGGTCTTCACTATGTCTTATTTTTTAAAAAACAACCAAGGTGCTACTAAAAGAACAGAAAAACTAATATCAAAATTATTAGGACTGAAGGTTTAATCACTTCCGGATTTTGACTTGCCCTTATGCTTCCTCATAAATACCAATAAAATGGTTGCGTGGCCTGCTATGAGCCTATTTTATTGACACTCCTATGAAACCATAATTCTGCACAAAACTTACAGAAGTTATTAAATCCTCAGTCCAATTAGTGAACAAATAGATATTGATATTTGTGAATATTACAAGTAAAAATACGATTTCTGTAAGTTTGACTGAAATTATCAAGAATTAATTTCATTTTTTCTATAGAATCATTAGACATCATTAATACTATAAATTTACCTGGTTTCTATGGATTTAAAATTTTTAGACTTTGAACAACCAATCGCTGAACTTGAAGCGAAAATTGAAGAACTTCGAAAGGTGGAGTTTGATAATGAAATAAATATTTCTGACACACTTAAACAATTAGAAGAAAAAAGTGAGCAGTTAACCGAGTCAATTTTTGCAAAATTATCGGATTGGCAGATTTCACAATTATCCAGACACCCTAGACGTCCATATACGCTAGATTATATAAAACATATGTTTACTGATTTTCATGAGTTACATGGAGATAGAGCGTATGCCGACGACTCGGCTATGGTCTGTGGGTTGGCTAAGTTAGAAGGACAGCCAGTCATGGTGATAGGACATCAAAAAGGCAGGGATACAAAAGAAAAAGTTTATCGTAACTTTGGAATGCCGCGCCCTGAAGGTTATCGTAAAGCCTTGAGAATGATGAAAATGGCAGAACGCTTTCATATTCCCATTATCTGCTTGATTGATACACCTGGGGCTTATCCTGGAATTGGTGCTGAAGAACGTGGGCAAAGTGAGGCCATTGCGACAAATTTATATGAGATGTCTAAATTAAGAACACCAATTATTTGTACAGTGATTGGTGAAGGTGGTTCGGGCGGAGCATTAGCTATTGGGGTAGGGGATAGATTAATCATGCTGGAATATAGTACCTATTCAGTGATTTCTCCTGAAGGTTGCGCTTCTATTTTATGGAAAAGTGCTGATAAATCTAAATTAGCTGCTGATGCGATGGGCATAACTTCAGATAGGGTGCGAGAGCAAGGTTTTTTAGATAAAGTGGTGCGGGAACCACTGGGTGGGGGTCATAGAAATCATCATAAAATTGCATTGAATTTACGAAAAACCTTGATTAAATTTCTTGATGAACTTAATAAGGAAGATTTGGAGCAAATGTTGGAGAAACGTTACCAGCGAATTATGAATTTCGGTTCCTTTTCAGAAGATATTCCTAAATAATATATGAGGTTAATTTTCTTTCATAATTTATTTTATAGACCGGCTTATGTCGGTTTTTTTCGTTTTATATGCTTACATTAGAACCCGTTGATTCTATATTGCCAGCTGAAACTGCAAGGATTTTTATTGCTTATAGTGGTGGGATAGATTCACATGCGTTACTCCACTTGGTTTGTTCAGAGACAAGGTTAAAATCAAAGATTACGGCTGTTTATATTGACCATGGGTTGCAACAAGAAGCAGAACAATGGGCAATACATTGTGAATCAGTTTCTTTATCTTTAAGTGTGAAATTTAAGTGTATCAAAGTCAATGCACAAAAGGTTCATGGAAAAAGTCCCGAAGAAATAGCAAGGGAAGCACGTTATTCTGCTTTAAAACCGCTACTAGATAAGGATGATGTTTTGCTTTTAGGGCAACATCGTGAAGATCAAATGGAAACGGTTTTATTACGGTTATTTCGAGGGTCTGGAGTAAAAGGTCTTTCGGGAATGGCTTTGTCAACTTCTTTTGGTGTAGGAAAAATGTTACGCCCATTTTTAAACATCCCAAAACAGGATATTGTTAACTATGCAGAACAAAATAAGCTGCAATGGATAGAAGACCCAAGTAATCTAAGCAATGCTTTTGATCGAAATTATTTACGAAACAATATTATTCCCAACCTAAAAAGTCGATGGCCAGCCTTAGATAAAACAATAGCTCGTTCTGCACAACATTGTGCAAAAAGCGATCATTTATTACAAGGTTTAGGGGAACAACTGCTAAATATTGTTTTAGATGAAAAGGATCAAACATTAGATATTACTCAGTTGTTAGGTTTTAGTTGTGAAAAACAGCAACTAATCATTAGGCAATGGTTTTGTTATTTGAAGCTAAGAATGCCATCAGAAAAAAAATTAGAGCAAATTTTGGCCGAAGTTGTCCTGTCTAAACCATCGGCAAATCCAGAGGTACAAGAACAAGGATATTACCTTAAGCGGTATCGAAATAAGTTGTATTGTTTAAAACAAAGAGCTATTAATCAGATGATGGTTAATAAAATTTGGTCAGATGATGCAAGGCAGATAAATCTTAATAATGGATTTAGCTTAGAAAGAGTGAGTTCTTCAGATGGAATCTCTAAGTCATTGTGGCACAAGTCAGAAATCAGTATAAAATTTCGTGAAGGTTCAGAGAAAATTAAATTGTCGGGGCGAAAAGGTCATCACTCCCTTAAAAACTTATTCCAGGAAAAATCTATTCCACCGTGGGAAAGGATTCAGCTGCCACTGGTCTATTTAAATGATCAATTAGTGGCTATCTCTGATTTATGGATTAGTGCTGATTTTTATAGTGTTGATAGAGAGGGCTGTTATAAAATCAAGTACTCAGAAATAAAATAACCATTTCCCAACTCTTTGTATTCTTCAAAATAACTTCTTCTAGGGAGCTTTGTTTAAGAAAATTGTTCTTTAAGAGCCGCCAGGTCTGTTTGGTGATTAGACATCTTGAGTTTTATTAATTATTCTGCTGTAGTGAATGCTGTGATGAGTTACATCAGTTTTTATAATCAGTTTTGTATATCCACCGCCTTAGGCGGTGGCTTGGACAGATGGCTAT
>CAZHUE010000084.1:7137-10825 GCA_964535875.1 uncultured Methylomarinum sp. | reverse complement strand
TTCAATTATATTCCCAGGCTAGACCTCTTGGGGAATAGTTGGAGCCCAGTCCCGTCAGAACAAATTCCCATCTTCACCTGGCCGTCAACTTTTTAACATTACCAGCGATGGCATTAATTATTTCATCAAGCTATCTTTGAAATTTCGCCAATATTAGTATAGATTCGGGTTATTATCTTGAAAATTGATAAATAGAAAAAAACTCCCGCAATGCCTGCAGCTAAATCTATAATACTAAAATGTCGGTTTGTAAAATAATACTGAATAATTTCTATTCCTGCGGCTAGTAAAACTAAGATAAAAAATGTTCGCTTAATTGAGCATGATGGGAATGAAAACATTAGACCAGAAGCCAAGCAAAAAAATGCCACAAAGTGAGCTATTTTATCATGATGCCCAACGATGTAAGGTGTAAGGTGTCCGGGTGAAAATGCAAAAAACAATATAACACTAGTTGTAGCATAGAATAATGGTTTCACTTTATCGCCCCTAAAAATACAAATAGTGGTTTTATTATGGCTGAGCTTTCTTTAAAATCAATCGTACCTATTTCACAAATGATAAAATTAATCTTAATAGATTTAATCAAGTTTTTAACTTGATGATTTTTATAGTTACGTTTTATTTAATTTTTACATTGAATTTTTTTATCAGGAATTAGTTTTAAAAAATGTTAACTAGAAACGCATTTGTATTGTATATATCTCGTTTGTTACCAGTATTTTTGGCTTTTTATCTAAAATGACAATCAATCAAACTACAATTGAAATTCCAGTATGGGCATATGCTTATAACAATTTAAATAGTACAGGGACTATCAAAACCATTCCTGCTGATTTTATTGTTGAGGAACAATTATCGTTTCTACCAGAAGGTTCTGGAGAGCATGCCTTTTTGCAGATTAAAAAAACTGGAGAAAATACTGAATATATTGCTCGGTTACTAGCTCGTTTTTCTGGTGTTAGGCAACGAGATGTGAGTTATGCCGGCTTAAAAGATCGGCATGCTATTACTACACAATGGTTCAGTATTTGGTTGCCAGGTAAAGCTGATCCAGACTGGAAGCAGATTGAAACTGAAGGTATTAAAGTTTTACAATCAACTCGTCATGCAAGAAAATTAAAACGGGGTGTATTATCCGGTAATAAATTTCAAATTGTAATCAGAGACTGGCAAGGTGACAGGGATATGCTGGAGAGTCAATTACAATTGATAAAGCAGCAGGGAATACCTAATTATTTTGGTAGTCAGCGTTTTGGCCTGCAAGGGCAGAATGTGAATAAAGCCTTAGCCCTATTTCAAGGAGCAAAAGTAAAACGTGAGCAACGAAGTATTTATTTATCATCTGTGCGTTCTTTTTTGTTTAATCAACTTTTATCAGAAAGGGTACAAGCTGGGAATTGGAATGAAGGTATCGAGGGGGATGTTTTTATTTTTGATCAGTCTCATAGCTATTTTAAATCAGATCATTTAGATAGATCTGTATTGGATAGAATAAAAAAAGGTGATATTCATCCTGCTGGATTGATGGCAGGTAAAGGTGAAATTGAATCTTCTGCTGAAGCATTTGCGATAGAAGAAACTATTATTAATACTTATCAAGCATTAGTTGATGGATTAATTAAATTTGATTTAAAAGTGGATAGACGCGCATTCAGAGTGTTAGTCAATAATTTACAATGGGAGTTTCAAGAAGACTCTAAAGTGGTATTAAGTTTCTTTTTGCCCTCGGGTAGCTTTGCTACAGCTTTATTAAGAGAAATGATCTCCAGTTAAAAGATTGAAGGTTAAAAAACATCTAATATATTGGCTCTTCTAAATTTTGAGTGGGTAAATAATTTAGGCTATTTAATGATTTTTATGGAAATTCCAAATCAAAAATCAATTGCTTAGCTTAGAATCAAAGTAAGTTTCTTGCTCATCACCGTCACATCACTGAACAAATAGTCCAACAATACATTGATTTAGCAATAAATATTCGAGCCAAAGCCCTGCGTTCCTCCTTGTTAAACCAATACTTATGTGGACTAAAAGTTACGCAATGCGACGATGATGAGCAAGAGTGATAACTCTAACTTCGCTCAGAAATAACCATATGTGAAAAATTTTACCCACTCATTTATTAAAAGAGCCTAAAAAAATATGGCGTTTATTTACTTAACGCAATTGAACTCGTAAATCATTGTGCCTGCTATGAGTATTGAACGTCTGCTAGCAAACTGCGCGATGCGGTCGTATTTTTTACAAAGCTGGTTGGAGGCTTCTGTGGCAGCCTGCTTGCTTGGTAAACCATTGGTTTGAATTGTGTTTCCTCCTTCAGAGTCGGCAGGGATTTTCCAAGTATAGCCACCGGCTTCGATAGTTCCTCTAGCTTCCATCTCCGCTGCTTGTCGTTTTATCCCTGCACAACCAGTGAGTATTATTGCTATCGCTACAATAGTGGTGAAATGTACAAACTTATTTTTATTTTTCATGACCGTTATTTATTAGATTATTAATTCTATCGTGCTGGATAAAATTCCAACGGAATAAGTCAGCTGCTGTTGCAACGTGCTTGGGAAAGAATGCCCAAAAACTACATTTCGAAAGCTATCAATAGCCTGAAAAGGGATGATTAGCTTTGAGTGGCTCACCAGCTTTTGCGCAGGACAGATTAAAAAGTGATAAGAAGGAGCAGTCAATCATACATCGGTATTTTCTACCATTGACTTCCGCGTTATAGCAGGTTGTTCCAGTACCGATTTATTTATCAGTCTCGATGTCTGAAATCTTTACTTGAGAAGCGTCTGTTCCGTACGTTAGCGATGTTACCTTACCCTAACAAGTTTTTCCTCGTTTGGAGTACCGATCATCGCAGCACGTCCTGTTAATATCACGAACATTAATATTGGCAATAAACGCAGATAAGTCATTGTTATTTTTCCTAGTAACCCTCTCTTAGAAAGAAAATGCTATAAGGCTGAGAGGTTCTGCACTCTATTGCTTGGAAGAGCAGCGATTGTATTGATAGTACCTATTTTGGCGATACCACACAAAATACCAACCTTCTTCCTCTCAGTGTTGCCGGAATATGTCAATCATTTTGAGACACAAAGTTAAATAAATATTTCTAGTTATGTCAGTACCGCCAAGCCAGAAGAACAAATTGATTTACAGACAGTAAATGATGAGTTGGTAAGTTTGGAGGAAAATATTGTTTCTGCTACGACTAAACATAATGAATTTCTTGAAGAGCAGGGTTTGCCGCCCTTGTCGTAGCATGTACCGTGTTGCACACGGTCAAATACACTATTAAACTACACCATAAGCCAACATAGCATCTGCAACTTTAATAAATCCTGCAATATTAGAACCTTTTAAATAGTTGATATAATCATCACTTTCACGACCATACTCAGCACAGTTATCATGAATTTTTTTCATTATATTGCGTAATAATGTTTGTAATTCTTCCTCTTTCCAAGTGATACGAGCACTGTTTTGACTCATTTCAAGGCCTGAAACAGCTACGCCTCCAGCATTTGCTGCTTTACTGGGTGCAAATAAGATTTTGGCTTTTTGAAACGCACGAATACCTCCCAATTCTGTTGGCATATTAGCACCTTCGGAAACTGCAATACAACCATTTTTAATTAATGTTTTTGCTTCTTCAGTATTAATTTCATTTTGTGTTGCACAAGGGAAGGCT
>CAZHUE010000084.1:0-7113 GCA_964535875.1 uncultured Methylomarinum sp. | reverse complement strand
CCTGCATGATATTCTACTCCAAATTTTTCTGCATATTCTGAAATTCTACCTCTTCTTTTGGTTTTTAAATCAACAATATAATTTAGTTTTTCCTGTCCTATACCGTCTGGGTCATAGATAAAACCAGATGAATCAGACATACTGATAACTTTAGCACCTAGTTGGTTTGCTTTTTCAGCAGCATACAGAGCAACATTACCAGAGCCAGAAATTAAACAGGTTTTATCTTTCATATTCTGGCCTTTAAGGTCAAGCATGTCTTCCATCATATAGACGGCTCCATAACCTGTAGCTTCTGTGCGAATTGGACTCCCACCAAACTCCATACCTTTTCCCGTTAAAATACCTGTAAATTCATTTGAGAGTCGTTTATGTTGACCAAATAAATAGCCTATTTCTCTTGCTCCTACGCCGATGTCACCCGCAGGAATATCTTTATTTGGGCCTATATGTCGGGAAAGCTCCGTCATAAATGACTGGCAAAATCGCATGACTTCATTAGACGATTTACCTTTAGGGTTAAAGTCTGATCCACCTTTTGCACCCCCCATTGGTAACCCTGTTAGACTGTTTTTAAAGGTCTGTTCAAATGCCAGAAATTTTAGAATACTTAACGTAACATTGTTGTGAAAACGTAGTCCCCCTTTGTAGGGGCCAATAGAATTATTATGTTGTACTCTGTATCCGCGTTGGGTGCGAATATTTCCTTTGTCATCTTCCCAACAGACTCTAAATATAATTATTCTGTCAGGTTCAGAAAGCCGTTCCAAAATCTGCATATCCTGATAAATAGGCTTATCTTCTATAAAAGGAATAATAGATGCTGCAACTTCATAGACTGCTTGATGAAATTCGTGCTCTTCTGGATTTCGACGTTTTAAACCTCCAATGAAATGCTCAATTTTTTTTTTGGATGACTGACTATTCATATTCTAAACTCCTAGCAGAAAGGGGTTGTTATACTTCATTGGCACGGATGCGGAATTTATATCGAGTTGATTTTTGTCGATAGCAAGGCAATGAAACTGGCGCATAGCAGGCTACACAACTATTTCTGTAACGCAGGCTATCGGAAAAAATCGACCGATAGAAATCCGCATCCGTGACCGAGTGAAGTATAACGAAGCAGAACGACTTATCTTATCCGAGTAATCTTATTAAAACAAGGTATTGGTTTACTATAGTTTTTAAGGGAAAATCAGCACCTAAAACTCGACGTTCAACTGATTTATTTAGGTTAAAGAGTATAGTGCTTAATTTTTAATAATCTTCCGGGACAAGAGTGACTTGCAATTCAAGGTGGCCTTGATCAATGGTTATCCATTGTTTTTTACTTATATAACCTTCTCTACTGATCTCAATATTATAATCGCCTGGGACTAACTTCATGCCTTTCTGGTACGCTTGCTTAGGATTAAGAAAACGAACTTGAGCTGTTTCCGGGTTAGTATAAATAGTAAGCTTGTGCGCATGTTTATTTGGATTGCTAAAGTTGCCAATCAAAGCATTTGTATTAGCTTCTGGGGTGTTATTGCTTGTCGGAATAGGTTCAGAAAGTTTGGCTTCTATAATCGGTTTTTGTTCTATCTTCGTTTGTGTTTTTTTAGCTATGTTCGTAATTTGGATAGGCTCTGGAACAAAATAAAAGTCACCTCGAAGAGATGATGTTTCCCATGGTGTCTGTTTTCCATCAGAATCTTCTTCAACGCCAACCCTTACACGTTTAAAAACCTGTTCAATAGACAGTCCTGTTTGTGTCATATATTTTAGTAGATGTTTAGTATAAGGGCTATTTCTGCCTTGTCCATCCATTGCAAGATGACCCGGGCTAGTAGAATAGGCAATCAGTGTCCCAGTTCCACCTTCCATACGAGCCAAACCTTTGACTGAAGAACGGAAACTACGAGAAAATGGGTTGTCACGGCAGGCATCTAGCACAACGATGTTTAATGGGTTTTTTGCATCATCCAAAGCTCGTAAAAGTAAATCAGCTTCAATGGATTCGTCTGGAACTTCAAATTCTGATTGTATATCTGCTCCTATTGGGATTAAATAGTTTTTACCAGATACTTGCATACCATGACCAGCATAGAAAAAAATACCTGTACCCCCTTTAGTTTTTAATTTTTCGCTGAACTCACGAATGACCGTTCGCATTTGTTTTCGTGTCAAATTATCTTTATGAATAACTTCAAAACCAAGCGATTTTAGTTTTTTTGCAATATCAACCGCGTCATTTACTGGGTTCGCTAAGGGTATTGAATCATAGCTGGAGTTACCTATGACTAACGCAGTCTTTGATCCTGCAATAACTGTTAGGGTCTGAAAAAAAAATATGATGATTAGAGTTATATTTTTCATAGGTAAATCCTTATTTAGGTAAACAACATCCAACGTTTAATATTACATAAATTGTCTTCTGGATTTTCCCAATGGAAGAATATCGGACCATTGGCCAACCATTTCTCCATCAATAGTAAACATTTTAAATTCAAGTTTAAAATAGGCTAATTCTTCACCCTCATCACCATATTGACGCGTCGACGATAACTCAGTATTGACAACATAGTCGAAAGAAGTTGCTGATTGATCCATTAGTCTAACAAGACCTGAGCCTAATATAGTTTCAGTAATACGATCATAGATATCTTGAATTCGGATGCTCTCATTGTCAGTATTATTACGCATTTTTCCAACAACCAATTTTGGACGTTTCCGTCCCCAGCTTTGTATTAAAGTGGATGCCATCATTTTATTAGTTACTTTTTCTGCAAAAGCAGTGTAATCTGCCATAGTAAGCTCAGCTTGTAAATGAGCTCGACTAGAATCATCCAGAATAGCAACTCTGGATTGACTGCCTGTTTTCGCGCACCCAGCCATTAATAAAGTGCAGATACCTAATGTTATTATTTTTTTCATATTTTTACCATTAATAAAATTATTTGAAGTATTTTTGAGTTTCTTTATTTGAATTTAAATCGGTCTCTCATAGTTCTAGGGCAAATTGGAGGAAGAGGTGGTGGACAAGGAACCATTTCTTTCGATTCTTTTTCATGTTTATCTGAATCGATAAACAAATCATCCGGAAAACGAACAGTAAACTGAATAGAATAAGCTTGTTCTGTTTTCCCCATGCTTTGAAAGCTTTTAATTTTTCGTGGACTTAATACGAAACGATGCCAAACATTACTTACATTAATAGGAAAGCCTTGTTTGTCTCGCCATACAATTTTGTATTCCAAGTTATAGCGATTATCGGTCAGGTTTTGTACATCAATTCCTGCTTTTTGAAGTAAGCCAACCTGAGCCACTCTTATATTAGTTATTAAAACTTTGTTAACCAAATCAGTAGAACCAAGTATGAGCGTAGCTCGAGGGTGAGTATCATCGATAGTTTTTTGGGCTAAATACTGGACATTTGCACCTTTATTTGTGCTGCAGCTCACTACAAATAAGCAGAACAATACAAAAATTATTTTTTTTCTGATCATTTTGTTTTTACCCATAGTTTTTTATTGATCTGTGCATGTATAACATTTTCTATGCTGCGAGCATAAATAAAATTATGTGAGTTATTATTTAAGGTAACGTCTTCCTTCGCAAGAACTCTTCCTCTCTTATCGTAACTAATAATGGAGATTTTCTTTAATCGTTTAGAGACATAGAAGCGAGCCGCTGATATTCTTTTAGGTAAAGACATCCATGATCTCATATCGGGGTTGGCTACGCTTTCTCTAAATAATTTACCCGCTCTTCCAAGACTTCCCAATTGATTCCAAAATAGGTTTTCTCCAAGGTTTCGGCCGATTGATGCAATAACCTTTGCATGTTCTACAGGTAACATATCTAATTGGTGCCTTAAGGTAATGGCCTCAATATCTGCAATAGGGGAGAGAGTTGCTAAGAGTGTTTTTCCGGCTTTAATTTTTATAGTTTTAACTGGGGACTCTACAGGTTCAAAAAGAGGCGTTTTAATAACGACAAGTCCTCCTGCTATATTCATATTAAAAGAAAGCGTCTTTTTTTCAGGTGCAAAGCCATCGGCAGCAATGATATGGACAAGGTGTTTGTTTTTAGGTGGGGCTTTTTTTGTTGCTTTTATGGCTCTTTGAATAACTTTACTTTCGGGGTTTAGTTCCAATGCTTTTTTATATGATATTCGTGCATTATCGCGTAAAGACAAATCCTCATAGCTATCAAATTCCTGAACAATACCCGCCATATAAAAACCAAAAGGATTAATATAGGCACTTTTTACACTCGTCGCTTTAGATTTATTACGATTGTATTGGCTGAAAATCAAATCGAAAGCTTCGGGAGCATAAGACATGGTTTTTTTATTGCTGGGAGCTTGTTTTTGCCCCTTAACTTTACCTTTAACTTCTTTGATTCCTTGCTCGAATGTTTTTTTCTCAATATTTTGCCAGTCAATAGATCTTCGTGTAACGTTATAAGCTTTACGTTCCCCGTTTAGCAAATAAGCAATGGATTTATAATTGAGCATCAAAATCCGCTCATAGGGTTCACCATTATATTCTGTTAAATCACCTTTACCACTGACAACGCTTATCAATTCGCGACCATATTTCATTGCCGTGCCTTCAACAACGGTACGGTCCATTTGTTGTTTTAAATGGTTCTCTGCTGTTGCAAAATATCCAATTGCATCGGAGATATGTGCTGTATCAACAGATAAAACACCGGCTTCAACCGAATTAAGGAAGCTAGTCCCATTTTTTTTTATGTTTCTTTGCAGTGCTTCATAAGCTAGTTTCATTTCACCCTGTGCAATATGATTCCTTATTGGCAAGAAATTTTTAGAATAACCAAAATAGGTAATTTCATAAGGAATGTTTTGTCGTTGCGTGTGTGCGGCACGATTGGGGTGTGGCGTATCGGGTTCAGGTATGACAACAGGTGGCTTAGGTTTTAGCCTTGTGCGAGAAGGTTTTTTTAATCGTTCTAGTTTTTTTAAAGGGTTATATAATCCTCTTGGAAAATCAAAAGCAAACGCTTCTTTTTCAGGCAAAAGAATAGCACTAGAAACAAGTATAACTATCAATACGCTGAGTGTTTTATTTTTAATATTTTTCATTGTTATTCTATATTAAAAGTTTGGTGTGTTTACCTGAATCTGAGGTTGTTGGGCTACTTGTTTTTGTGGTTCACGTAAAATATCACCTTTTTGAACATCAGCACCAGAAACGACAGCAGCCTTTGATCTGGATGTTTCAACATTATCCAGTTTTAATTCAGCCACTTTTGTTTCTGCAGAACCAAATGAAATGCCTGTGTCAGGATCAATTAAATCCTCACCTGGTCGCATTACATTAAATGTATCACCATTTTTTAAGCCGCCATCTAAACCTCTATTGATGTATATACTGCCATCAGGGAGTGTGGCCATAATTTTAATCGGATAAAGACGATGCACAATTTTACTCACCATTAAATCAGTAAATTCATCTATCAGGTTACTATAAGTATTCGCTGATTGATTTTTATTGTATGTATCCAGTTTTTTGTTAACACGTATTTTGTCAGCAGCTAAAAGTTTACCTGAGTGGCTATCCACAATTCTTAATGTTGCTTCGATAATTCCGTAATGCCTGGTCTGAATTTTATCAACATAGGCGACTTCTTTGCTTTCTGATGTTATTGAAAATTTATCAACTGCTGTCAGAACTAAATAGTCAGCACCAATCATTTCTTTAAGATAAGGGTCTATTTCATCGCCCCCCATTAATGCAGTAAAGTTTTTTTCATCTAAAACCTGGTCTACTTCATGTCGTTCCAGAACATCAAAACGGTTAGAATTAGTCAGTTTTACCATAAGATCATTTTTAACTCTTGGATAGTCATTAACTGATAAAAAGATATGATTGTTGTTGGTATTAAAATGGACTTTACCAATAGCTATGGTTAACTTGCCACCAGTTGACGTTTTTCCAATAGTTTTAGCTGCTTGATTGGCAGAGCCACTTTGTTGATCTTTAACATCCAGTAAATCTCCAACTTGTACATCACCGTCAATAATCTCTACAACGGAAAGAGTCTCTTGTATAGAAGCTAGTTTGATATTGCCTGTTGGTGTTTTAACCCGACCAATTGCAACGCCATTGGGGTCCTGGATTTCTTTACCTTCTCTGGAAACCTTAAAATTACTTCCAGCAGTATAGCCATCATTACTGCCACGGTTAATCACGAATGGATCAGCACTGACGATTTTTGCTGGTGAGACTATATCAAGGATTTTTTGAGAAGCGACTGCGCCAACGTGATCAAAGGTTGAATATTCATCTCGTGTTGATTCTCGACCTTCAAATACGGACTCACTGACTTTAGTTCTAAAACTTGCTGTTCCTGCTATCATTCCTGTTTTTGTATCAATAACTCGTAATCGAAGACGTGCATCAGAAACATTTTTGGTAATTTGTTTGTCTGATTCACTATAAGGAATAGCGGTACTTGTCATTTTTTCTTGTGCTTTTTCCAGTACGGCGAAGACTAAAAAATCGGCTCCAATGCTTGTTCCCAAGTTTTGGTATTCTTTAACAATATCATTATGGTCTGACAAAATACCCGTCCATTTAACTGCATATCCACTGACATCTGGAAGATCTTTAGTGGCTGCATTTAAGGTTCTGTCCAGGAAAGATTCTTTGTCTCCCTTACCGAATTCTTGTTCATTGATAACCTTTCTTAATGCAGTTCGTTCTAACACATTAAACCGATTGCTTTTTTGTAGATGCTCAATAACACGGGCAGCAAGCGCTTCTGGAAGCCCTAGGTTTTGTTGAACAGCTCGATCAGGAAAGAAATCGCTTGTACCTAACACTGCAATTTTAATTTGTCCCTGTTGGGTCTTGGAAAAGCCTAAGTTATCATTTGTAATATTTGCTTGAGATTTATCGTCAGTTTTTTCATCACTTTTTTCTCCACAAGCACTCATTAAGAACCCGAAAATAATCAGAAAACTAAATTTTAGAAAATAACGAAATAATGGTTGTTTCATAAAAAGTCCTTAATGAAGAAAAAAATAAAATAGGTTGGGTGTGATGTAAGTACTTCAATACCTAATCAAGTATGCCGGAAGCTCATTCAGGTTTTCTT
>CAZHUE010000083.1:0-10855 GCA_964535875.1 uncultured Methylomarinum sp. | reverse complement strand
TCTATCAGTTCAATGATTTTTCCAGTCAAGAACAGTTGATAACTTCATTACGATCAGGACAAATAATTTCTATGGCAGCTGAAAATGCTGGTTCTGTTTATTATCGACAAATACAAAATAGGGATTATATTATTGCTCTAGGCCCTTTATATGATGAAAGTCAATCAGTATTTACGGATGACATCATCATTGTGATTTATTATTTACTGGTTGCTGGTGCTTTATTTTTATAGCTTTGGCCTTTATCACAGGATTTACATGAATTACGCAAAGCGACCAATGATTTTGGAGAAAAAAGCTTTACCTCACGGGTTAAATTAAGAAAAAATTCCAGCATAGCCCCCGTTGCCGATGCATTTAATTTTATGACTCAGTGTATTCAAGAGTTAGTTGTTGCACACAAGGATTTAACACATGCCGTTTCCCATGAATTAAAAACACCATTAGCCCGTTTTAAATTTAGTCTGGAAATGATTAGTTCTAATGATAATGTAGAGAAAAAGCGCAAATATGTTCAGGCGATGCAACAGGATGTTCGGGAGTTAGATGAATTAATTGAAGAAATGCTTAGGTATGCAAAACTTAGTACAGAAAATCTAAAACTAAATCTAGAAAAAGTTCATCCCAAACAGTGGTTGCAGGGCATAATTAGTCAGTATGATCAGGGGAAAGTTAAAATTCATTTTCAATTTTTCGCAGAGCCTTCAAGTACTGAAAAAGAAATTATTATTGACCTACATTTAATGAGTCGAGCAATCCACAATTTAATTCGCAATGGTCTACGTTATGCTCAAAGCCAATTGCAAGTCAGTTTGGAGATTGGTAATCATCAAATTAAGCTACGGATTGATGATGATGGGGTTGGTATTCCGGAAAAATACTTTGATCATATCTTTCAGCCTTTTACTCGGTTAGATGCTAGCCGGGATCGACAGTCAGGTGGTTATGGCTTAGGGCTTGCAATTACACAAAAAATTGTACAGCAACATGGAGGACATATTGTTGTAGACAAGTCGGTTCTTGGTGGTGCTGGGTTTCAGTTAATTTGGAGGGGATTGAAATATTAGAGGTAGGAATTTGATCATACTCTCAGCCTCAAGTTTTCGGTAAAAAATAGCCAATAGAAAACCGAAAACTTGATTGTGTGAGTATATTAACGAGTTATTAACTTTCCAGTACTAACAGCCTCAAATGCACTACCAGGCACATTATGTAGCTTACTTAAATTGCTATCATTCCATCGTGGATCAGGGGATCCGGAAATAAACCAATTCCCGCCATTATCGGCAAGTAACATACCATATTTTTTTAGAGCCTTAAGAATAACCTGTACTTCTTCAGGAAAGCCAGAAATATCAAAATTCGCTTTTAAACGAACTCTTAATCCCATAGGAGGTAGGTTTTGATCAGTAGAGCTAGATGCAAAGTGGGTGGCTGGATGAATAAATGCTTTTTGAGTTTTTTTGACGGTGAATCTTAGTGCATGACGAATTTCTTTTTTTACCATAACCTCATTATAGTTTATTAGTCCTGGGTAGACCGGTAGACCAGCAGCATCAGCACTAGTCCAAAAGGCAGGTCGTAATTTATTTGATGTTAGATCAAATATAGCACCTGATCCAGCATACCAGCTATCAGGAAAAGGGTTTTCACTTGCACCAGGTGGCCACGCTCTGAATAATTCATATAATTTACAGGCCTTGCGATCAAGCATAATAATATGACGATCACCAGTTCCATTAGGACCACCTTCAATAGGTGGATTATTTGGAATTGGGTAGGGTTGATGGTCACTTTCGCCAGCGTACAAAAATTTCACATTGTGGCGAGGTGTATCAGCTTGTACATCAACAACGGGTATGCCATTTGGCGCTCCATTCCATTCGGTGCCAAAATCAGGGTGGATGCGCCCATTCAGGCCGATTGACGCTATGTATGCGTTGGATTTTGGATGAACAGGTAGTGCTGAAATATCCTGATTCCAAGGATTATCTGGAGGAAAAATTGAACATTCTTTTTTTGGATTTAATTCTGTTTTTGGTATTAATAATGATGGGTTTTTACCGTGAGCATTATTCTCAGTATTTACCCAGTAACCCATCCAAGGTTTTAATATACCAGTATTAGCATCAACAACATTATAGTTTGAATCATTATAACTTAAGAGTTGGTTCTCAATAATGTCATTATTTTTAGCGTCCTCTACTGTACAGCCTGTACTGCAAATAGTAGAAGTTGTTTCGATACGTGTATTATTTAATAATGTCTCAGAGCTAAAAGGGTAACCGATCATATTCCACTGAGTAGTGCCGGCTTGGGTGGCTAAAGGAATTTTAAAACAACTACTGCCGTCAGGACAAGCAGAAGTCTTTGTTGTCGGTGTGTTATTTTGAGGCATATCTAACACTTTATCATTACCTGTGTTCTGGATTATCCAGTACCCAATACCTTGGTTAAGTGTGTCAGTTAATGAAGGTTTTATATATTTATTAGTGGTTGGGTTGTAACTGTATAAAACCCAATCTGTATCGTAAGTTCCTAGAGCATCATCGCCGAAAATATCACCGACGGTATTGTTTGATCCTGGGTTATAAGGTAGGCTGATCTGCTGCCACTGGTTATCGGGTAAAGTATGATCGGGAATTACTCCTGCATGGACATACAATAGGGGGTTTAATAGATATAAAGTCGCTAAAGTTAGAATGACTTTATGTAATATGTTGCTAATTTTCATGAACATCCTTCTAATAGGTTTGAATTTCTTATGGAAGTGTCAATGGTTACAGAGTTACTGAACATTCAACAGGTTTTCTGATTAGAAAGAATCGTCAGCCAATATATATGGCTATAAAAATTAAGCTTACTAATTGCCGATCAAAACCATTAAAAGAGTTTTTAAACTACGAATTCCTTGAAATTTTACTTTCCTCGTCAAGGGGGCAGGTGCTTCACTATTACACTGCTAACGTTATATTTTAAAGGGTTCTCAGTGTTTGGCTAACGATCCTCTCTAATCAGGACAGGTTTTTGACATGGTCTACGAGAAAAAGTTTCTCGTGTTAAACCAAAGGTTAGTTGAGAATTTATAAAATGCTAGAAACGTCAATAATTTAAATTCTTATGGGAATTTTTAGGAACGCAGACGAAATAACTTCGTCAACCAGCTTGTTTCTTGTCCATCTTCCGCGTTGTGGCAGCAGTTGCATAGCCAGTGCGCCTGTTACTGAAACAGTAAAGACAAGCAAAAATACTGCGCACAATATGGGTGGGTTATTTATTACGAGTCACCTTACTAGAAAAATGAGAGAGAAAGTTAAAAAAACTGCATATTTTTTTACTAAATAAATATGTTCATGGCTATGAGTTATAACTTAGGGTTGTGAAAATTGTTAATAGATTATTTATTCTCACGGTTCTCAATAATATCATCAACAACAGCAGGCTCTGCTAATGTTGATGTGTCGCCTAAATTATTAATCTCATTCGCAGCTACTTTACGCAAAATACGACGCATGATTTTACCTGAACGGGTTTTTGGTAGGCTGGGAGCCCATTGGATAATGTCAGGACTCGCAATTGGACCTATTTCTTTACGGACTAATTGAATGAGTTCTTTTTTTAGTGCTTCGGAAGGCTCTATACCGATATTTAATGTGACATAGGCATAAATCCCCTGACCTTTAATCTCATGAGGATAGCCAACGACAGCTGCTTCTGCTACATGTTCATTCAGAACTAATGCACTTTCGACTTCAGCAGTACCCATTCTATGACCTGATACATTGATCACATCGTCAACACGACCAGTTATCCAGTAATATCCATCTTTATCACGACGTGCGCCATCACCAGTAAAATAATAACCTGGATAAGATGAGAAGTAGGTATCAATAAAGCGTTGATGGTCGCCATAAAGAGTGCGAGCTTGAGATGGCCAAGGGTGATCAAAGACTAAAATTCCTTCGGCTTCTCCTTCTAATACATTACCTTCGGTATCAATAATATCAGGTTTGACGCCAAAGAAAGGTAAGGTTGCAGATCCAGGTTTTAAATCTGTGGCACCAGGTAAAGGGGTGATTAGAATTGCACCTGTTTCTGTTTGCCACCAGGTATCTACAAGGGCGCATTGGCCTTTACCCACAACATGGTAATACCATTCCCATGCTTCTGGATTGATAGGCTCTCCAACACTGCCTAAAATACGTAAACTATCGCGATTGGTGCGTTCTACATATTCATCACCTCGTGCCATTAATGCTCTAATAGCAGTTGGGGCTGTGTAGAAGATATTAACTTGGTGTTTATCTATAATTTGCCAGAAACGATCCGCTTCAGGATAGGTAGGGATGCCTTCAAACATCAGAGTTGTCGCACCATTACATAATGGGCCATAAATAATATAAGAATGACCTGTCACCCAGCCTATGTCGGCAGTACACCAATAAATATCACCATCATGATAATCAAAAACATACTTGTGAGTCATTGCAGACATTAATAAATACCCACCTGTGGTGTGTAGAACGCCTTTTGGTTTACCAGTAGAACCTGATGTATAAAGAATAAATAACGGGTCTTCTGCGTCCATTTCTTCAGCTGGGCAGACTTCTGATGCTTCTTCCATAGCTTGGTGATACCAAATATCTCGATCAGGATTCCATGGGACTTTATTGTCAGTATTTTTAATAACAATAATTTTTTTTAGATTAGGGCAGCTTCCTGCTGCTTTATCAGCATTAATTTTAATGGCTGTAGTTTTGCCTCCACGAAAGCCTTCATCAGCACAAATCAAGTATTTACAATCAGAATCAAGAATACGATCTTTTAATGCCTCAGCAGAAAAACCGCCAAAGACAATTGAATGGACAGCTCCGATTCGGGCACAAGCTAGAATAACGGTTGCAGCTTCAGCAATCATGGGCAAATAAATACAGACACGATCCCCTTTTTTTACACCTTGTGACTTTAATACATTGGCAAACTTACAAACTTGTTGATGTAATTCCGCATAAGTTATTTTTTTATCATTATCTGGATTGTCACCTTCCCAAATAATTGCTGTTTGATTGCCACGGGCGGTTAAGTGTCTATCTAAGCAATTGATACTGACATTCAGTTTTCCGCCCTTAAACCAGCTGATTTTTCCTTTAGGATAGTCAAATTCTAAAGTGGTGCCCCAGGGTTTGTCCCATTGTAAAAAACTATGGGCTTGTTCTGACCAAAACTGCTCTGGGTTATTTATCGATTGTTGATATAAAGTTTGATAAGTTTCGGCCGTAATATGTGCATTCTTGGCTATTTCCGGTTTTACGGGATATATTTTTTTATTTGACATGCCGTGATCCTTAGTTAGAAAGAAATGTTAATAGATCATACTTTAGTAAATTTAATATTTAATTGCACGTAATTTTTTTAATGGCTGGGAATGCCAATGTTCAATAGCCCAGTTGAGAATATCTTTCACCGAAGCTTTTTTTAATAGAGTGGGTGGGTTTTGTCTTAAAAGCTCTAACAGTAAATATAATGTTTTTTGTGGGTTTTTTGTTGATACCCCTTCAGCAAATGTTTGCTTGCTTAATTTATCACCTTTTAGATCAGTAATCACGGGAATATGACAATAATTTGGGGTTGGATAGTCTAGCAAGGTTTGTAAATAGATTTGTTTAGGCGTTGAGTCTAGAAGATCATAGCCTCTAATCACATGACTAATTTTTTGTTGATAATCGTCTACTACAACGGCAAGTTGATAGGCAGTAATATTGTCTTTTCTTCTTATTATAAAATCGCCATGTTGATGAGCAATATTATGATTAAGACTACCCTGTAATTGATCATCAAATGTAATTGCAACACTCTCTGATTTAATGCGTAAAGAATGAGGACTGTTATTATTTTTTTTAGTTTTTCGACAAATACCTGGGTAGACAGAAAAGTCGGATAAAGCATTTCTGGTGCAAGTACAAGGATAGATTAGTGCTTGCTGAGAAAGTTTAGAAATAATCGTCTTATAGCCTTCAATGTTTTGGCTTTGATAGTGGATAGGGCCATGCCATTTAAGGCCATAAACTCGTAATGTTTCAATAATGTTTTCGGTAGCCCCACTAACATTTCGGGGGGTATCTAAATCATCAATACGTAAGACCCAGTTACCATGATGGGCTTTAGCATCTAAAAAACTAGCGAGGGCTGTATATAGCGAGCCCAAGTGCAAGGGGCCGGAAGGCGATGGTGCAAACCGGCCGATATATTCAGAACTAGGGGTGAGGCTCAGAACTTATCCCATTTGTTTTTCTCGAATTTCATCAAGTGTTTTACAGTCTATACACAGTACAGCTGTTGGCCGCGCTTCTAAACGCCTGATACCTATTTCAACGCCACAAGATTCGCAATACCCAAAGTCTTCACTTTGTAAATTTGTTAGAGATTCATCAATTTTTTTGATTAGTTTACGTTCTCTATCTCTGGTCCTCAACTCCAGACTGAATTCTGACTCTTGTGTTGCGCGGTCATTAGGATCAGGGAAACTGGCTGCATCATCCTGCATGTGATGTACAGTACGATCGACTTCTGACATTAACTCTGCTTTCCAGGTATTAAGAATATTCTCAAAATGTTTTGTTTGAGCTTCGTTCATATACTCTTCACCTTTCTTTTCCAAGTATGGTGTAAAACTGAAGGTTGAATCGTCAGGTTTAGAATCTGTCATCCATTAACTCCTAAGCTAATTTTTAAAAACTGCGCATTTTTAACAGAATGAGATGCTTATGGCAAGAAATTTATTATTAATTTTTACTAAAATTTTCTTCGATATGGCCTTTAAAAAATGATATTAATGAATTTATTGAGTACAAGATATTGGTTTTAAAGTAATTTAAAAAATATTTGGATTTAGTTGTATAGAGTGAGAATGATTTTTTCGTTAAAGAAATAATTGATAGAATTTGAAAAATAAAATTTATTAATAAATTTATTTTAAAAAATATTTGCTGATTTTGAGAGGCGTTGCTGCTATCGGGAAAAGCAATTTTCTACCATGATCAAACAAAATAAAATTTTTGAGTATATAAAATAGACAATGAGCCTTAAAATCTTTAATTGCTGATTTTAAGGCTCTACTGCAGAGAGTTATTGATATTTTTTTGCCAAACTTTTTAGATAGTCTAAAAAATCATCTTTTAGTTCGTTGTGTAGAAGGCCATGTTCAACAGTAGCAATTAAAAAACCTAGTTTTGAGCCACAATCGTAACGCGTTCCTTCAAATTCATAAGCCAGAACAGTTTCATCATCTAATAAATCGGCGATAGCATCAGTTAATTGAATTTCACCTCCAGCGCCTTTGCCTGTTTTTTCTATTTTATCAAAAATAGCCGGTGATAAAATATAGCGGCCAACAACCGCAAGGTTTGATGGGGCTACATCAGGTTTAGGTTTTTCAACGATAACTTCAATTTTAGCTGAAGACTCTGAAGATTCATTGGTCTTAACGATGCCATATTTATCAGTTTCTGATGGATCTACTCGTTCTACACCAAGGATAGAACAGTTTTTTTCATTGTATAGATTGACCATTTGAGCAATACAACCACGCTCAGCATCTTCAATTAAATCATCTGCAAGAATAACAGCAAAAGGTTCATCACCAACAACTGGTTTGGCACAAAGAACGGCGTGCCCTAAGCCTAATGCTTCTGATTGTCTGATAAAAACACAGGAAACATGAGGCGGAATGATATTTTTAATTAAATCTAAAGTTGCTTGTTTGCCTTTAGTTTCAAGTTCACATTCAAGCTCATAAGCTTTATCAAAATGATTAGGAATGGCCATTTTATTTCGGCCTGTAACAAAAACCATGGTATCAATACCCGCTGCTACTGCTTCTTCAACGGCATATTGAATTAGAGGTTTATCAACAATGGGTAGCATTTCTTTGGGGCTGGCTTTAGTTGCAGGAAGAAATCGAGTGCCTAGCCCAGCAACTGGGAATACTGCCTTGGTGATCTTTTGTGTCATTTTATGTCCTTTATAGAAATTAGAAAATAATTAATTGTTGGAATGTTTTTAGGGCACATCTATTCATTCTGGCTAAGCAGTTATGCGTCTAAAATGTTTGAGAATAAGGCGAAGATCGTAGTTAATAGCAGGCTATTAACAAGGTTTTCAAAGCTTTTCAGCTCCTCGACAACTGCTCCTGCGTTATTCTACTTACGGGCTTCCTGCCCTAATGCACGCGCCCTTACTTACATCCGTGTAGGCGACGAAGTTATCAAATATTTTAGGCGTATAGAGATCAGTTATGAATTAATAGAGGTGTTTATTATTAATACCTATCTGAAAAAGATAAAAAATTTAACTAAAAAACAGGATTGTTTCTGTGAATAAATATAGTTCAAACAATCCTATAAAGCTATTTTTTACAGATTATAACCTTGAGGGTTATTAGTCTGCCAACGCCAGGTATCTTCTACCATTTCATCCAGGTTTTTCTCTGTTTTCCATCCCAATTCTTTTAATGCAAGGGCAGGGTTAGCATAGTTCTCAGCTATATCACCGGTACGTCTGGAGACACATTTATATTTGATTTTTTTACCAGTAATTCTTTCAAATGTCTGGATAATTTCTAACACGCTATAACCTTGTCCTGCACCTAAATTATAGGCTTTACACTCTCCAGAATCAAAAGCTTTTGATTCTAATGCTTGTAGAGCTTTAAGATGCCCTTTGACCAGGTCAACAACATGAATATAATCTCTTACACCGGTTCCATCATGAGTCGGGTAATCATTTCCAAAAACAGAAAGCTGATCTAATTTACCTACTGCAACTTGGGATACATAAGGAATTAAATTATTAGGGATGCCGTTGGGGTCTTCACCAATTGATCCACTTTTATGAGCACCAATTGGGTTAAAATAGCGCAACAAAGCTATTTTCCAAGGTGATGATGATTTTGTTATTTTATCAGCAACTGATAAATCTCTTAAGATTTCTTCAACCATTGCTTTGGATTTACCATAGGGGTTAGTTGCACCATAAATAGGTAAATCTTCAGAATATTGCACAGTATCTGGTTCACCATAAACTGTTGCAGAAGAGCTGAATATTAAATTTTTAACATTAGCCTCAGCCATCACCTCTGTCAGAATTAACGAGCCATAAACATTGTTTTGATAATATTTTAAAGGCAGCTCACAAGATTCGCCCACGGCTTTAAGGCCAGCAAAATGCATTACCGCAGAAATTTTATGTTTTGCAAAAATATCTGTTAGTGCAGATTTATCACGAATATCAGCCTGGTAAAGAAGCAATGATTTGTCTGTAATATTTTTTACTCGGTTAAGCGACTCGGCTTTACTATTAGACAAGTTATCAACGACGATAACTTCATAACCTGCGCTCAATAACTCTACACAAGCATGGCTACCGATGTAACCGGCTCCACCGGTGACTAAAATTGTTTTGTTATTATTCATGATTACTGTTTTTAAGTTAAAATGTAGATTTTAGGTTAATGTAATGGGTTGATTAAACATATGTTTCGATTGTAATTTGCAAAGTGGATTCTAACATTTGATAATATAGTATTCAAAATATCAGTTTTAGGTTGAATCTTACGCTATAGAAAAAAGGAACATTTTTTAAATTTAAGTATAGCTCTGATACTACCTTTACCTAAGGGTCATGTTAAATTAAAAGGAACAAAAATGCACAAAGGTATCATCTTGGCAGGCGGCAGCGGAACGCGCTTGTATCCACTGACTCAAGTTGTCAGTAAGCAGCTTATGCCTGTTTATGACAAACCCATGATTTATTATCCTCTATCAACGTTAATGCAAGCGGGAATACAAGATATTTTAGTGATTTCCACACCCGAGGAGATTCATTTATTTGAAGCACTGCTAGGCGATGGGAATCAATTTGGTGTAAACCTTTCTTACGCTGTTCAGCCAAGCCCTGACGGATTAGCCCAAGCTTTTCTGATTGCAGAAGATTTTCTGGCAGGCAGTGGTGCTGCACTCGTGCTTGGGGACAATATGTTTTATGGGCATAATTTAGTGGATACTTTAAAATTGGCTAATAATCGTCCGAAAGGTGGGACTGTATTTGGTTATCATGTCAGTAATCCTACTTCCTATGGTGTGGTTGAATTTGATGATACGGGTAAAGCGATTTCTATAGAAGAAAAGCCCGAACAACCTAAATCTAATTATGCAGTCCCTGGTTTGTATTTTTTTGATGGACGAGTAGTCGAAATCGCTAAAAATGTGAAGCCATCACCAAGAGGTGAGTTGGAAATTACCGATGTTATTGAGCAATATCTAAATTTAAGTGAATTACAAGTTGAAATAATGGGGCGAGGAACGGCATGGCTGGATACCGGAACACATGATGATTTACTGGATGCAGCCCAGTTTATTGCGATGATAGATAAAAGACAAGGCTTAAAAGTGAACTGCCCCGAAGAAGTAGGCTATAGAAATGGCTGGATTACTGCCGATAAATTACGTGAAATTGCTGAGCCTTTAAAGAAAAGTGGTTATGGCGAATATTTGTTAAATTGTTTGGATGAGACAGTATTTTGAAGTATATAGAAACAGAAATACCCGATGTAAAGATTTTAGAGCCAAAAGTATTTGGGGATGAACGAGGTTTTTTTATGGAAACTTTTCGAGTCGATGAATTTAATCAGCAATGTGCAGAAAGAGTGTTTGTACAAGATAATCATAGCAAATCAGCACAAGGAATTTTAAGAGGTTTACATTACCAACTGACACAGACACAGGGCAAATTAGTTAGAGTGGTTTCAGGTAAAGTTTATGATGTAGCAGTTGATATGCGCAAATCATCCGCTACTTTT